>NZ_CP015164.1:2125000-2425000 GCF_001766235.1 Acetobacter ascendens | reverse complement strand
GGATGATGATCAGAATGGCGGTTTCTTTGCCGGGGCCTCGCGTAATTTCTCGGAAGAAACTGCTCGTGAGATCGATGAGGAAGTGCGCCGGCTTGTAGACGAAGCATATGTGCAGGCCCGGAACTATCTGCATGATCATATTGATGAGCTGCGCCGTCTGGCAGAAGCGCTGCTGGAATATGAAACCCTGAGTGGTGAAGAAATTCGCCAGATCATGCGGGGCCAGCCGATCGAGCGTAAGGAAGAGGAAGAAAGTGGTCCGGTTAATCGGCGCTCTTCCGTGCCGCAGGTTGGTGGGCCGGATGCGCAGGGTTCCGATAAACCGGAAAATGAAAACGGGGGTCCTGCTCCTGTGCCTCAGCCAAGCTAACTTTCAAATTAAAGATATAGAGTGGAAAGAGGCGGCAGAAATGCCGCCTCTTTTTTGTTTGGGATGGGCTGAGAAGATGACGTATGTGCGGCTGATTGAACCATTGGGGCTTGTCTATGGCAACATAGCGCAAGCAGCTATCAGGCAGGGTGATGCTTTACCCTTATGTGGCGGCCCGGTGGCATTTACGTTTGTGCGTTTGATTACGGGATATCAAACAGTTGGCCTAATGCCTGTGCAGAAAGTGCCGCAGGAATGGGCGCTGGAGCTAGAGCGGATAACGTGTTCTGTACCGTCTGTTGGAGTGCCAGTAGGCCCCCAGATTATGGGTATCCTGAATATCACGCCAGATAGCTTTAGCGATGGCGGTAAACTGGCAAATATTGATCAGGCAGTTGTCAAGGCGCACGAAATGGTGCGCAGTGGCGCAACCGTGTTGGATATAGGGGGGGAAAGCACACGCCCCGGTTCAGCCTCGGTAACGCCAGAAGAAGAATGGGAGCGCATTGGCCCGGTTCTTATTGCGTTAAAGGCAGAGCTGCCAAATGTGGCTATTTCTGTAGATACGCGGAACAGTTATGTCATGCAGCAAGCTTTGGCTGCTGGGGCGCATATTATCAATGATGTGACAGCTCTTGCGTATGATAAAGTAGCTTTGCCGCTTCTGGCCGTGCAAGATTGTGGTGTTGTGCTGATGCATATGCGTGGCACACCACAAACTATGGCGCAGCATGCCGTGTATGAAGATGTGAGCATAGATGTGGTGCGTGAACTCGCACAACGGATTGAGGTCGCTGTAAAAGGTGGCATTGCACGACATCGGATTATGGTCGATCCGGGATTTGGTTTTGCAAAAAACTTTGAGCAGAATAAGGAGTTGCTGCGGCATATTCTGCTGCTGGTCAACTTGGGGTGCCGGGTTGTATTTGGTGTTTCCCGCAAGCGGATGATTGGCAACCTTACCGGTGAAACCACGCCACATTTGCGTGATGCCGGAACGCAGGCGGCCTCTTTTCCTGCTATGGCTTTGGGTAACCCGCTTTTGCGCGTGCATGATGTTAAAGGCATGATGCAGGCTGTAAACGTATGGCGGGAAATATATCAGAACTAAAAAAGTAAGTTTCCGGGCTGAACAAGGTTTCTTCCAGCCTGAAACCGTTTTAGGAAATAAAAGAAAACCGCAAGAAGGCAGTTCCGTTCTTTATGCAGGATGGGCTTTTTCTGTCTGAGGCGGACAGAATGGAATGAGCAGAATGAAGCGTTTTTTCGGAACAGACGGTATTCGTGGCACTGCTAACGTTGCGCCGATGACGGTGGAAGTGGCCCAAAAACTGGGGCAGGCTGCCGGGTTGCATTTCAAGCGGGGGGACCATCGGCATAGCGTTCTGTTAGGAAAAGACACGCGGCTTTCTGGGTATATGATTGAAAGCGCCATGGTTGCGGGTTTTCTTTCTGCTGGTATGGACGTCACGTTGGTAGGCCCATTGCCAACGCCTGCAATTGCCATGCTGACGCGTTCTCTCAGGGCAGATCTGGGTGTTATGATTTCCGCCTCTCACAATCCTTTTGGGGATAACGGCATCAAGCTGTTTGGCCCAGATGGCTTCAAACTTTCTGATCACGATGAAAGCGAAATTGAAGCCTTGATGGAAAAAGATCTTACCGCATATCTGGCAAAGCCAGAGCATATCGGTAGAGCATCCCGACTGAATGATGCGGCGGGCCGTTATATAGAAAGTGCTAAAGCTTCTTTCCCGCGTAAATTGCGGCTGGATGGCATGAAGATTGTGATTGATTGTGCCAATGGCTCTGCCTATCGGGTTGCCCCAACTGCATTGTGGGAGCTGGGAGCAGAAGTAATCCGGATAGGTTGTGAGCCTAACGGCGTAAATATTAATGAAAAGTGTGGTTCAACACATCCTGAGGCCCTGTGTGCCGCAGTTGTAAAACATAAGGCGGATTTGGGCATTGCTCTGGATGGTGATGCAGACCGTGTGTTAATTGCAGATGAAACTGGCCGCCTGATTGATGGTGATCAGATTCTCGCTCTTATTGCTCAGTCTTGGGTGCGTGAGGGACGCTTGATGGGCAATTCCGTTGTGGCAACCGTTATGTCCAATATGGGATTGGAACGGTTTCTTGAAAATCTGGGCCTAAGCTTAGAACGTACGGCAGTGGGTGATCGCTACGTTGTCGAGCGCATGCTAGAACGGCAGGCTAACATTGGCGGTGAGCAATCCGGGCATATGGTACTGACAGACTTTGCAACAACAGGCGATGGGCTGATTGCAGCTTTGCAGATCCTGGCAGTTTTGGTGCAGGATGGTCGTCCAGCTAGTGAAGTTTGCCGGTTATTTCAGCCGTTTCCCCAAAAGCTAAAAAATGTTCGATACAAAGGTGCCTGTCCGCTTGATATGGATGAAGTCAAAAGCCGTCAGGCTGATGTAGAGCGCAAACTAGCAGGCCGAGGGCGTTTGGTGCTGCGCAAAAGCGGTACAGAACCTTTGGTGCGTGTGATGGCAGAAGCAGAAGATGCAAATCTGGTTGATGAAGTTGTTGATCAGATGTGCGATGTGCTTGAGCAGGTGCGTGTGCCTGCGTAAAATAAAATGTAGGAAAAGGATTTTTTGAAATCTCTTTTCCTAGAATTTTCATTGTGAATTTAAAGCCTTCTGCGTTCCCAGATTTAAAAGTCTATTATAATTTAAATTTATTTTGGTAATTCAGGCGCTACTCTCCGCAGCATGTGGGTGGGAGACATGTAGGCCAGACATTGATTGGGATTGTTGAAGGTGTTTACCAAGAGTAGGCATGGATGTGCATGCTTTGGCTGCTTGCGGGTCATTCAAAATGTAGCCTCTACCCCATACGGTAGAAATAAGATTTCCCGCACCAGCAGCCTGAAGTTTTTTGCGAAGTTTGCAGATAAAAACATCTATAATTTTTATATCTGGTTCATCCCTTCCTCCATAAAGATGGTTGAGAAAGGTTTCCTTTGTTTGGGCAATGCCTTTACGCAATACAAGTAGCTCAAGAATGGAAAATTCTTTCCCGGTAAGGTGAATAGGCTGATTTTTTACAGTTACAGCATGACTATTGAGGTTAACTGTAAGGTCGCCAATATGTGCAATAGGGTGGGCATACCCATGTGCGCGTCGTAAAATAGCTTGTATGCGCGCTGTAAGTTCGGTCGAATCAAAAGGGTCCGTCAGATAATCGTCTGCGCCTGCGGCAAAAGCTTGTGTTTTCACTTCCGGATTGTTGACTGGAGAGATGACGATAACAGGCGTAGCGAGTTTTAAAGATCGTAATGTGCTAAGGATGTTGTACCCATCAATATCAGGGTGTTGCAGGTGAAGAATGGCAAGGCCATAATCATAGTTTCTAAGTAATTCTATAACTTCCTGATCACATCGAACCATATCCACCGAAAAAGAGGCTTTTGTTAATGCCGAAAATATTGCCCGGCTTGAGGTGAAATTATTTTCTAAAAGTAAAATACGCATGGTGGAACCTCATTATGGTTCAGAGAATCAAAAATGTATCCTTGGGTTGCATTTTATTGCTACAACTAAACCTATACGTGTTTCAAAAAGAAACAAACAATATTTCGTTCAGATGTTCTCTTTTGCGCACACCAATCATGCATGTGATGCATATCGAAAGGAATATAATAAGGAGTGAAGATTAAGAAACAGATAAGAAGTGTTAGATTTTATTTGTGAAATTTCAAAAAAAATATTTCTAAAACAAGTGGATGTAGGAAATATTTGTTTGTTTAGTATGTGGTACACTTCTTTGTGATATCGGAGCTAATGTAACAAAAAACCTCTCATTTTTGTGATTTGTGGCAAATGGCTAGGCAATGAATGGAAAAGGTTAAGATGGCCAGAGATATAATTCTGCAAAATGAAGGTGCGACAATAAAGCTGGCCACAAAGCTGGCAGAATATGCGCAAGCAGGAGATGCTATTTTGCTTTCAGGTCCGCTTGGGGCCGGGAAAAGCCTTTTTGCACGTGCTTTTTTGCGAGCATTTTGCCAAGTGCCTAATCTGGAGGTGCCAAGCCCTACCTATACCTTAGTGCAATCTTACGAATCCCCTTTATGCGTTGTGTCTCATTTTGACCTATGGCGATTGGGTGGCCCAGACGAACTTGAAGAGCTTGGGTGGGATGAAGCACGAGAAGGTGTGGTGCTTGTTGAATGGCCACAAAAACTAGAAGACTTGTTGCCTGAAGATGCCTTGAATCTTGAAATACATGTTCTGGCTGATGGGCAACGCCAAGCTAGATTATCAGGATGGGAAGAAAGATTGCAAAAGGTGGATCTGGCTGGCTGTGGGGCTGGCATATGAAACTTACAACAATCCCTGCACATCTTCCTTTTCTTGATCAACTTGCTTTACGTTGGATTCAAGCCGCAAATCATGATGTAGAAGTCATAGGTGAGGGTATTATTGTACTGCCCGGCAGGCGTGCTGCGCGTGCATTAACAGAAGCCTTTTTGCGCCATATGGATGGGCAGAGCGTATTGCTGCCACGCATTGTACCTATCGGTACTCTGGATGAAGCAGAACTAGGATTATCTGCTGGTATAGGCAGTGAACTGGCATTGGACTTGCCTCCTGCTGTTGCAGGCATGACAAGGCTGGCTGTGTTGGCTCGGCTGGTTTTGCAGGCAGATAAAGCATTTGGCACCCGCCCAACGTTAGATCAGGCATGGTCTCTGGCAAAAGCTCTGGCGGATTTAATGGATGAAGCTGAGTGGTCTGGGGTCAATCTAGCAGAGCGATTGCCAGAAGCTGTACAGGAAAATTTTGCAGAACATTGGCAAATTATTTTAAGATTTCTAGAAATTGTGACACAGGCATGGCCTGAATGGCTAAAGGAAAACGGGGTAATGAACCCTGTGGCCAGACAAGTGGCTTTGCTGGAAGCACAGGCTGATTTATGGCATAAATTTGCGCAACAAGGTGATAATACACCTATATGGGCCGCAGGGTTTACGCATGTTATGCAGCCTACAGTAAAAGTGTTGCAAGCTGTTCTGGAATGTCCTGCTGGCAAGGTTATATTGCCTGGCTTGGATATGATGATGGCAGAAGAAACCTTTCTTTCCTTGCCAGATAGTCATCCTCAGGCTGGGTTAAGCGCTTTACTAAAAAATTTAGAAATCACACGAAATACAGTTGAAGTTTGGGAAAGTGCAGGGAAAGGCGCTGAGCGGGCAGCTATCCTTTCACGCATTCTTCTTCCAGCAGAAGCTTTGGATGATTGGTCTCATCCGGGTGGTGCAGAGTTAGAAAATGTTTACAGGCTAGATACAGCAGATCAACAGGAAGAAGCTGTTGCAATTAGTATGATCATGCGTGAGGCTATTGAAAAGCCAGCGCATCGTGTCGCCCTTGTCACACCTGATCGTGTATTGGCTGCACGTGTGGCCACAGAACTGGCGCGATGGGGCGTGCTGGCGGATGATAGTGCAGGTTCATCCTTGGTGGATACACCTGCGGCTGTTCTGTTGCGCCTTGTCGCGCAAATGGTGGATAGTAGGTTTTCGCCAGTTTCTCTTTTAAGTGTTTTAAAACATCCTTTGGTTGCATGTGGTTTTGCAACAGGTGTTTGCCGTGCAACAGCACGACTTTTAGAACGTGCTATATTACGAGGTCCAGCACCTCCACCTGGTTTTGCCGCTTTATGCCAAGTGGTGGATAATGCTTTAGAAAACCCAAATGAAAGAGCAAAAGCCAAGCTAGAAGGGGGCGTTACGGCTGATCGGCCTTTTGGTCCGGTTGCATTATCTGTTTTTATGGAACGTCTGGCATTTTGTCTGGAGCCAATTCTTGGGTGGGAGCTTGATGCTGCAGAAGCAAGTATGCAGACAGCACAAGGTTTAGAGCAGCATTGTGCGCCTGTGCCAGATTTGTTGGCAGCATTAATTGCCACAGTAGAGCGTTTGGTCGCCACTGATGAAGAAAGTGCATCAGAACGTTTGTGGCGTGGTGAGGAAGGCAATATGCTTGCCAGCCAGTTGACAGAATTAATGTTGGCATCAGACGTTTTGCCACCTCAACCTCCTGTTGTTTTAGATGGCTTACTAACAGCGGTTCTGGCTCCTGAACGCGTTGCTATGCGCCGGGGGGGGGACCCCAAATCTTTACATCCACGTGTTCTCATCTGGGGATTGTTTGAATCGCGCCTGCAAACAGCAGAAACAGTTATCTTAGGCGGCCTTTCCGAAGGTGTCTGGCCGCCCGTAGTGGATGCTGGCCCGTGGATGAGCCGCCCTATGCGACAAAGAATGGGGTTGCCATCTCCAGAGCAAGCAGTCGGGCAGGCAGCGCATGATTTTTTTGCCAGTGCGGCTGCCGCAGGTACAGTTATTCTTTCCAGCGCACGGCGACGAGAGGGAGCGCCAGTTGTGCCGGCCAGATGGCTTACGCGGCTAGATGCTTTTTTGGCAGGACGTAACGGGCATATTCCTAATCATCCTGCCTTGTTTTGGTTGAATAAGTTAGATCAGCCATTAGGGCCTGCAACACCTGTTGTACCGCCGCAGCCCATGCCACCTGTTGCGCTGCGGCCACGTCGTTTGAGTGTGACAGAAATAGAGACTTGGATAAGAGATCCATACGCTATTTACGCAAAACACGTTTTGCGAATTGAAGTTTTGCCTGAATTGGAAGAAGCAGCAGATGCATCCGATTACGGTATGATTGTGCATAAAGCATTAGAGCGTTGGGTGAAGGCTTATGGTGTGGCATGGCCTGAGAATGCAGAAAAGAAATTATGTGATTTATTTTCTGCAAGTTTACAGGAGCATGTTTTGCGCCCAGCACTGCGTGCATGGTGGGCTCCTAGGTTAACGCGTATTGCCCAATGGGTAGTGCAGGCTGAAGAAAAGCGGCGCAATGAACACGGTGTGCCGCGCGCTATTCTTACAGAAATTCGTGGCCGTGTGAGCATTATGGACGCCCCAGGCGGCAAGTTTGACATTGTTGGTCGAGCAGATCGTATAGAATTAAATACTGATGGGCACGTGATTGTGCAGGATTATAAAACAGGCACCTTACCATCTGCCAAAGATGTTTTGGCGGGTTGGAGCCCGCAGCTACCGCTTGAAGCGGCTATGATTATACGGGGTGGTTTTAAGGAAGTTCCTGAACATTCAAGAGAAATATCGAATCTTATTTATTGGCGTCTAACTGGAGGTGCAGAGCCGGGAGAAGAGGTGGTTGTGAAGACCCGTGAAGCGCTCAGCCTTACAGACCTGGCCGAACAAACTTGGGAAAATTTGCTATTGCGGATAGCTGCATACGATCAACCAGATCAGCCTTATCTTTCTCATCCTCATCCGGGTAGAGAACCACGATTTGCCGATTATGCACGTCTGGCGCGTGTGCCCGAGTGGAACTCGGCCCGTAAGGAGAATGACGAATGAGCATATCTGCACAGAAAGCTTTACAAAAAGCCATTTCTCAGGCCAATGCGCAGCAGGCTCTGGCATCGGATCCTTCAGCTTCGGTTTTTGTTTCAGCTTCTGCGGGAAGCGGTAAAACCAAACTGCTTATTGATCGCCTTTTGCGCTTGATGTTGCCGCGCTTGGCAGAAGATGGTTCTATCCAGCCCGGAAGTTCACCTGCCCGTATTTTGTGTCTGACTTTTACCAAGGCAGCCGCGGCGGAAATGTCTATTCGTCTGCAAAAGCGTCTTGGTCGTTGGGTCACATTACCAGATGAGGAGTTAGATAAAGAGTTAGCAGGGTTGTATGTTCCGTGCACAGATGAAACACGGCGGCGTGCACGGGCATTGTTTGCAGAAGTTCTTGATCTTCCAGGAGGCATGCGTATTGGAACAATCCATGCGTTTTGCCAATCTCTGTTGCGGCGTTTTCCGCTGGAAGCTTCCATGAACCCGCACTTTACGGTTATGGAAGAAACAGATGCCTCCTTGGCTTTGCAGGCGTGTGTAGAAGCTATTTTAGGGCAGCAAAAAGAAGGTGTTATTTCCCCACTGGCTGGTCAGATTTCATTGGGAGATTTTATTTTTATTTTAGGAGTTTTGAGAAAAGATGAGAGATCATCTTCTTTGTTAAAACTCGTTGTGGAAGACTCCCATAAAGCTGAGACTGTATTATGCCAGATACTAGGGTTGTCGCCCGATATATTACATGGAAGCACTGCTGAATTTCTTGAAAAATCATGTTCTAATTTTCCAGAAGAACAGAATTTAAGAGAAGGGTTTCAGCTTCTTTCTAAGGAGGGGGCCGAGGCAATTAAAAGGAATGCTTTTTCTCTTTTGGATTGGCTTACCTTGCCTGTATCAGAACGTGCGGCTCAATGGTCTGTGTGGAGAAATGGTTTTCTTACAAAAGAGGGAAAACTACGATCTGTTGGCTTGATTTCTAAAAAACTTTCTGAAAAATATTCTGATATTTCAATTTATATTCAGAAAGAGGCTGAACGTATTTCCAAGGTGGAGGAACAGCAGCGCGCTCGAAAACTGGCTGAAATGGGAAGTGCATTGCTTAAAATGGCAGCGGCTGTTTCTAGCCTCTATACAACGCAAAAAGCACGGCATGGCCAAATTGAATATGATGATCTTATCCAGCGTGCATTAGGGCTTTTGCGAGAGCCCGGAGCTGCCTGGGTAATGTATAAGTTAGATGGAGGCATAGACCATTTGTTGCTGGATGAGGTGCAAGATACCTCTCCTGAACAATGGCGTATTGCCGGTGATCTTACAGAAGAATTTTTTGCAGGCCTTGGTGGGCGGAGTGAAGATGCGCCGCCCAGGACTATTTTTGCCGTAGGGGATTATAAGCAGTCCATTTATGGATTTCAGGGCGCAGACCCTGATTCTTTCCGAGAGTGGCGTCAAAGGTTCAAAGCGCGTGTTCAGGATGCTCATTTATTGTGGCGTGAACCTGAACTAACAGTTTCTTTTAGATCAACCGCGCCAATCCTTAAACTGGTTGATGCTGTTTTTTCAGAATCTGATGCAGCTAAAGGGGTTGTCGAAGAACCCGGGCAGATCATGGAGCATATTACCGCGCGTCCTGGTGAAGGTGGGCGTGTGGAACTATGGCCATTGGTTGAGTCTGAAGATGAAGAAGATGATATTAGCCCGTGGGCGCCAGCCCAAGATAATGCGACACGACAGAGCCCACGCCAAAAGTTGGCAGATGCTGTGGCAGGATATATCTCTAGACAGTTAAACAAAAAACATTTTCATGGGAAAAATTCTTTAACGGCCGGTGATGTTTTGGTTCTTGTGCCACGTCGCTCACCCTTTGTGGGGATGCTTGTGCGTGCGTTGAAAGGCCATAACATTCCTGTGGTTACGCTTGTGCGTACAGGGTTGGCCGAGCATCTTGCTGTACAGGATATGCTTTCTTTGTGTGCAGCACTCCTGTTGCCACAAGATGATTTAACATTAGCTTGTGTGCTTACATCTCCGCTAGGTGGTGTGTCGGATAATAGCTTGATGGCTTTGGCTACAGGGCGTGAAAAAGGAGAACTATTATGGTCAGCACTCCGTGAGCGTCATGCTGAGCAGCCAGATTGGAAGCTGGCTTGGAATTTTCTGAATGGTTTGTTCAGGCAGGTAGATTATTTAACACCGTATGAGTTTCTTTCTGCTGCATTAGGGCCGGGTGGGGCTCGTGCACGGTTTCTTGCACGATTGGGGCCAGAAGCAGCAGAGCCAATTGATGAACTTCTTTCTGCAGCAATAAGGTATCAGGATCAGCATCCGCCTTCTTTGCAGGGTTTTCTGCATTGGATGCGTCATTCCGAAGAAACCGTGAAGCGAGAAGCTGAAGCTGGCGGAAATTCTGTAAGAATCATGACAGTTCATGGTTCTAAAGGGTTACAGGCTCGTCTGGTAATTTTGCCAGATACAGTTGGTCTTCCTCGTTTTGAGGATAGGTTATTTTGGGCGCATGATAAAAAACAAAATATAGACGTGCCTTTGTATGTGCCACGTAATGCTTTGTCTGTTGGCTTAACGCGTGGTTTAAAAGACGTGATGCGTGGTCGTGTGGTGGAGGAATATAATCGGCTGCTTTACGTAGCGCTTACACGTGCAGCGGATCGACTGGTTGTTTGTGGCTGGAAGCCAGGACGCAATGTGCCAGCAGAAAGTTGGTATGAAAGATGCCGGATTGGTTTTGAAAAAGCAGGTGCAACAGAAGTAGACTTTCAGGAAGGTGGATGGTCTGGTTCTATGTTGCTACTAGAAGAAACGCCGCAGGAAGAAGCTAATCCCAAAAAATCTGTCCCGACTTCAGATGTTGAGAAGAGCGCGGACACAGCCTTGCTGCCGCAATGGATGGGAACGGCTCCGTTGTGGAAACCTACTTTGCCAGAAGCTGAAAGCCCGCTAGCGCGCCCGTTGGCCCCAAGTAAACCAGATGATGCCATGCTGGGGCCGCTACCACCTGTTCGTTCACCGCTAGATATTGCTGCTGTAACACCAGCCAAAGCGCGTGAGGCAGCTTTTCGGCGTGGTAATCTGGTACACTCTTTGTTGCAGTTTTTGCCGGCTTGCCCCGTAGAACAGCAACCCGCCATGGCGCATCAATGGTTGGCACGACCAGCAAGTGGTTTGTCATCGCATGAAGCTACCGAGCTTGCACAGCAGGTTATTGCGGTTTTGAGCCTACCAGAACTGGTAGATTTGTTTGACCCTGCTGCACGGGCGGAACAGCGCTTGGCCGGTGTGGCAGGCGGGCAGGTTATTGTGGGGCAGGTTGACCGTTTGCGTATACTGCCAGACAAAGTGCTGGTGTGTGATTTTAAAACCGGCCGCCATGCACCCAGTAAGGTGCAAGATACACCCGTTCTATATCTCCGGCAGATGGCGGCTTATCGTGCCCTTCTGCAAGGCATATGGCCCGATCGGCCTGTGGTGTGTGTTTTGGTTTGGACAGAAATGCCACGTGCGGATGTTTTGCCAGATGCATTGCTGGATAAGTACGCCCCCGGCATTTTGCCTGCAGCTGTATCTTGACCGCAGCAAGCGCAACCTTAAGTGTTAGGAAGAGTTGGGTAGAAAGCCGTTTCAGCTAGTTACCCTGCATTGGTAAAGGCAGTTCATGGCATGCAGGCGCGTGCCGGAGAGTTTAAGGAACCAGAAAATGAGTGAACACACGCTTGCTGTCAGCGATTCCAGCTTTGATAAAGATGTTCTCAAGGCGTCTGGCCTTGTGCTGGTAGATTTCTGGGCAGAATGGTGCGGCCCCTGCAAGATGATTGGTCCAGCACTGGAAGAAATTGGCAAAGAGTTTGCCGGTAAGGTGACCGTTGCCAAAGTGAATATTGACGATAATCCCGAAACACCTAATGCGTATCAGGTGCGCAGCATTCCTACTCTTATGCTGGTGCGTGATGGTAAAGTTGTAGATAAAAAAGTGGGCGCCCTGCCCAAAAGCCAGTTGAAGGCATGGGTTGAAAGCGCTCTGTAAGCAGAGCTTCAATGTGGCCTGAGGCTTAAGGTAAACCGCAAGCTTCAGGCTTATTTTCCGCAGGGGCATCTGGCCTGTAGGTTCTCATAAAACTTGGCAGATAGGTTCAGCCAGCGTAATGCAACGCGTGCTGGGCCATATATTTGTCCCTGCAATTTGTATTGTGCAGTCACAGGGTTCAAAATGAGCTGGATCACCGAATATGTTCGTCCCAAAATTCGCGGCCTGCTGCGTCGGGATGTGCCGGATAATCTGTGGACGACCTGTGACTCATGCAGCCAGATGATTCTGACCAAAGAGCTGCACAAGGCATTGAATGTGTGCCCTCATTGTGGGCACCACATGCGTGCACCAGTTATGGACCGTCTGAAATGGACGTTTGATAACGGGGACTTCACCCGTATTGAGCTGCCATCTGCTCCGGTTGATCCGCTCGGGTTCCGTGATCAGAAAAAATATACAGATCGCCTTAAGGATGCGCGTGCAAAAAGCCATCTGGACGAATCGCTGGTTGTGGCTCACGGCACCATTGGTGGCCATCAGGCTGTCGTGGGCGTAATGGCGTTTGAATTCATGGCAGGCACCATGGGGGCTGCTTTTGGTGAACGCTTTGTGGCTGCTGCACGTCTGGCCATTCTCCAAAAAGCTCCTCTGGTTATCTTCACCGCTTCTGGTGGCGCGCGGATGCAGGAAGGCGTTATCAGTCTGATGCAGATGCCTCGTACTACTTTAGCTGTTGAGATGCTTAAAGAAGCCGGGCTGCCTTATATTGTGGTGCTTACCAACCCGACTACAGGTGGGGTTACGGCCTCCTTTGCCATGTTGGGTGATGTGCAGATGGCTGAACCCAATGCGTTGATCGGTTTTGCTGGCCCGCGCGTTATTCAGGATACGGTGCGCGAAAAGCTGCCAGAAGGCTTCCAGCGGTCCGAATACCTGCTGGATCATGGCATGTTGGATATGGTGGTACAGCGTAAGGATGTGCCCGCAACATTGGCCCGCGTGATCGGGCTGCTGATGCATGCACCAGCAGATGTAAAAGCACCACCGCCGCGCCCGCAGGCACCGGCTCCCGCCGCTGCAGAGTAATCTTTCCATGACAAAAGCAGCAGCTTCTAGCCCGACAGCAGAATTTACGGGCCGGACAGGCGCGGTGCTGGAACGGCTGAATAACCTGTATCCAGCACTGATTGATCTTTCCTTGGGGCGGCTGGAAGCGCTGCTGGCAAAGCTGGGGCATCCGGAAGAAAAGCTGCCTCCGGTTATCCATGTTGCAGGCACAAACGGGAAGGGCAGCACATGCGCGACTCTACGCGCCATTGGTGAGGCCGCTGGCTGGCGCGTGCATGTCATGACATCCCCTCATTTGGTGGATGTTACAGAGCGGTTTCGGATCGCTGGTAAACTGGTTAGCGAATCGGAATTGGTTGCCACGCTTGAAGAAATCGAGCGGGTGAATGATGGTGCGCCCATTACCGTATTTGAAGTTCTGACAGCCGCTGGTTTTCTGCTTTTTTCCCGCCACCCGGCAGATCTGGCTATTATCGAAGTAGGGCTGGGTGGCCGGTGTGATGCCACCAATGTGCTGCGTAAGCCTGCGGCCTGTATTGTCACCTCCGTCTCGCGTGATCACGAGGCGTTTCTGGGCGACACGCTGGAAGCTATTGCCGCAGAAAAAGCCGGTATTTTCAAGCCGGGCGTGCCGGCCGTAACAGGTAATCAGCCAGAAGCGGTTATAAAAGTTTTGCAAGCACAGGCTGATAAGGTGGGTGCACCACTGTATCGGCGTGGGGCTGAATGGTCGATTTATCCGCAGAATGATGCGGAGTCGGACACGACTGGGCTGACGTTTACAGATAAGGCCGGAGAACTCGCATTGCCGCAGCCAGCATTGGTTGGGGCGTGGCAGGTTGAAAATGTAGGTCTTGCCGTAGAAGCGTTGCGTGTTTCTGGTTTGCATGTGCCGGAACAGGCATGGCATGGCATTGGCCGTGTGAATTGGCCTGCGCGTATGCAGCAACTCCACGGTAAATTGGCATCTCATCTACCTAAAGGCTGGGAACTCTGGCTGGATGGTGGCCATAACCCCGGTGCAGGCAATGCATTGGCGCAGGAACTGGTACACTGGAAAGATCAGCCCCTGCATGTGCTGGTAGGGATGAAGCAGACCAAGGATGCCACGGGCTTTTTAAATCCGGTGCTGCCCTTTGCGTCTAGCGTGTGGGCCATTTGCGAGCCTCAGCAGCATTTGGCATTGCCGGTAGAAGCTATTGTGGAGACTTCTGGCGGAAAGGCTCAGGTAGGGCCAACGCTGGTTGAAGCGCTTGATGCGCTAGTGGCTCAAAACCCACAACAGCATGCAAGAGTGCTGATTTGTGGCAGCTTGTATCTGGCTGGCGTTGCGCTCAAGCAAGAGGGATGGGTGGCTGCGTAAAACCGGCTGCCGGCCATTTATCGCCAAATTTTTAATGGGAAAAAGTGGTGCCCCCAGTAGGATTTGAACCCACGACCTACCGCTTACAAGGCGGTTGCTCTACCACTGAGCTATAAGGGCACTGATGCGTATTTCGCAGGGGCAGAATTAAGCTGAAACCACCCCCACTCGTCAAGACTTGTTTTTGTGTTGATGAAAGGTTTTTTTGGGGCAGCAGGATATTGCATCCAAACCGCTGCTGGCGCATCTAGGCTGCATGCCGCACTCTCATCTTCCTCCTCACCCAGTTCTATCCCTGCACGATAGCCAAAGTCGTGCCACGGTGCCGTTTACGCCAATCGATCCGGCACACGTAAAAGTCTATTACTGTGGACCAACAGTGTATGACTTGGCCCATATTGGTAATTTGCGGGCCATGCTTACGGCAGATGTGCTGGTGCGCTTGCTGCGGCATGTTTATCCGCGCGTGACATTTGTGCGGAACATCACGGATGTTGATGACAAAATTACCGCACGAGCCCGCGCGAATGGGGAGGATATTGGTTCTCTCACCCAACGTACAACGGAAGAGTTCCATCAGGATCTGGCATCCATGAATGTGCTGCCGCCGGATATAGAGCCACGGGCCACACATAATATTGGTGAAATGCAGGCCATGATCGCGCGGCTCATTAAAAATGGTCACGCGTATGAAGCCGAAGGCCATGTACTGTTTTCCGTTGGTTCATTCCCGTCCTATGGCGCACTTTCAGGCCGAAACCCGGAAGAGCTTGAAGCCGGCGCACGTGTAGAGGTTGCCCCTTACAAAAAAGCACCGGGCGATTTTGTGCTGTGGAAACCATCGGATGCAGACCAGCCGGGGTGGGATAGCCCTTGGGGCCGTGGGCGGCCGGGCTGGCATATTGAATGTTCAGCTATGTCTCACCGGTATCTGGGAGATAGCTTTGATATTCATGGTGGCGGATCAGACCTGTTGTTCCCACATCATGAAAACGAACGCGCCCAGAGCCTGTGCTGCTTCCCACATGGCAAGTTTGCCAATTACTGGGTGCATAATGCCATGCTGCTGGTTGAGGGTGAGAAAATGTCCAAGTCTTTGGGCAATTTTCTTACCATTCGGGATGTGCTGGCGCAGGCTCCGGCAGAAGCTCTACGGTTGCTGCTGTTGGGGGCGCATTATCGCTCTACACTAAATTATACGCAGGCCGGTTTGCAGGAGGCACGCAAAACGCTGGATCGGTTCTACCGCGCGCTCGCTGCGGGGCCTGTGCCAGAAACAGATGTGCCGGAGGGCGTTTTGCAGGCTCTGGCGGATGATCTGAACACACCTAAAGCCATTGCAGAACTGCACGCTCTTGCCGCGCAGGCACTTGCAGGAGACAGGCAGGCCGCAGGAGCCCTTAAAGCGGGGGCAGGAATACTGGGGCTTTTGCAGGGAGACCCAGAGCAGTGGTTTAAAGGTGATGCATCTGATGAAGATGCCGCAATTGAAGCCCTGATTAACGAACGTCTGGCTGCCCGCAAAGCGCGGGATTTTGCAAAGGCAGATGCGCTGCGTGATCAGCTTCAGGCTCAGGGCATTGTGCTGGAAGATGCCAAAGACGGCACAAGCTGGAGGCGAGCATGACCGGTCGGGATGGGGGTGCGCCTTTGGAACCAATAGGCAATACGCTTATTGTTATTCTGGTGCGTCCGCAGATGGCGGAAAATATTGGCACCACAGCACGCGCCATGGCCAATGGCGGTCTTTTCCATCTGCGGCTTGTCAGCCCACGGGATGGATGGCCGCAAGAGCGCGCATGGCGTACCTCTTCCGGGGCAGACCGGATTCTGGAAGCCGCAACGGTGCACGAGAACGTAGATGATGCGGTGGCAGACTTGCATCATGTCTATGCAACATGCCCCCGGCCACGGCATATCATCAAACCTGTGTTAACAGCCCGAGGTGGTGCCGCAGAGTTACGCGCGGCAACAGGGCGCGGGTTAAAGGTGGGCCTAATGTTTGGCCCCGAACGCGCTGGCCTTGATAATGAAGATATGGCGCGGGCAGATGCGCTTATTCGCTATCCGCTCAATCCGGCTTTCATGTCGCTTAATCTGGCGCAGGCCGTCATGATCATGGCGTATGAATGGTGGATGGCAGAGGATCAGACACCCCCGCGTGAACTCATGACGAATGAGACGCATGTGGCCACCAAAGGGGAGCTGGAGAATTTTCTGCAACATCTGGAGCGTGAGCTGGATGACTGCGGTTTTTTGCGGAATGAGCAGAAACGGCCCGGTATGGTGCGTAACCTTCGCCACTTTTTCACACGTGGTGAGGTAACAGAGCAAGAACTACGCACGCTGCATGGCGTAGTGCGAGAACTAGCGCATCCACGCCGGAAAGACTGATATTTTTTAAAGGAAATGGCATCTGCTGCCAGCCCATAAGAAACGGCTGGCAGCAGTAAAGCGGCTTTTTAGTCTGCCGCCAAAGGCATGTTGTGGTGTGCCATGGCCTTGGTTACGTGGTCTTCCACCGCGTTGGTGATCTTATCTACCTGCTTGGCAAAAATATGATCCGCTTCGGGGAAAACTCGGTAATCAACCGTTACACCTTTTTGGGTGTTCAGTTTATCCACCAGCTTATGAATGGCAGGCTCTGGGGCCATATCATCCTTGCCGCCAGCAATCATCAGGCCGCCGCAGGGGCATGGTGCCAAAAAGCCGAAATCATAATGCGCAGCAGGTGGTGCAATGCTGATCCAACCGGTAATTTCCGGGCGGCGCATCAGCAACTGCATGCCAACAAAAGCACCAAAAGAATAACCGGCAATCCACAGACCACTGGCATTGGGGTTAACCATCTGCATCCAGTCTAACGCTGCGGCGGCATCTGAAATTTCGCCAATACCGCCATCAAACCGCCCCTGAGAACGGCCAACCCCGCGCGAATTGTAACGCATGACGGAAAAGCCCATCTTTTCGAACGTGCGATACAGCGCATAGGTAATGCGGTTGTTCATAGTGCCGCCGTGCAACGGGTGAGGGTGCAGCACGAGGGCAAGCGGGGCGTTGGGCTCGTTTGAATGGTGATAGCGCCCTTCAAGACGACCATCAGGGCCGGCAAACATAACCTCTGGCATTCGGGTTCCGCTTGATCATGGAAAACGTCCGTGGGCATGACGTTTCCGGGTTCTGTAAACAGGCTTGGTTAAAAACGATGCCGCGTTTCCAATCAGGCCATGCGGGGCAGAGGCCGCGCAGTTAAATGTTCAACACACCTTTCTTTTCCGTTTGTGGGGTGAAAACGGAAAAGAAAGGTCTTTCAGGTATATGGTGTCTCTGATGTGTAGAGAAAATAGCAGAAGATGTTTTCTGCCGTTGACCTGGGGGAAGACACAGGCATAATCATGCACCAAGATTCCGTGGAGATCGTAATGCGTGGGGGAAGTTTTTTCTCCCAGCGTGATGGGGCATGCTGCACCTCGTGGTGTTGACCATGCGGCTTTCTATAGCGGCTGTGCGGCCAAGATTTCCACATAAATCGTTATAATGGCTGTTTTTCGCCCTTTTGGGTATGGCATGTCTGTGTGGCAGGCGATCTGATTCGGGGCATCATGACAAGCAGAATAGAAAGAAACAACAGTAGTTCAGATGTGGTTTATCTGGACGCCAATGCAACAGAGCCGTTGCGCCCCCAAGCGCGGGAAGCCTTGCTGGAAGCTGCTGATTTAACAGGAAACCCATCTTCCGTGCATCGGGCTGGCCGCAAAGCCCGCGCTTTGTTGGAACAAGCCCGTAATACAGTTGCACATTATCTGGATGTGGCACCACTGAACTGTATTTTCACATCAGGCGGCACAGAAGCCAACGTGCTGGCGATGAGGGGACTCGGCCAAGGGCGCCGGTTCCTGATCGGTCGCACAGAACATGATGCCGTGCGCAAAGGTGCGCCAGAAGATGCACACGTGGCATGGTTGGATGTGGATACCAATGGCCAGGTGCAGTTGGAGAAACTGGAACAAGCACTGGCACAGGAAGAAGCACCTGCTTTTGTGTGCTTGATGCTGGCAAATAATGAAACAGGCGTGCTGCATCCACTTGATGATGTGGTTTTGCTGTGCCGGAAGTATGGGGCGCATTTACACGTCGATGCAGTGCAGGCAGCCGGACGTTTGCCACTCTCTGTTGAGAATAGTGGAATCGATAGCTTTGCGTGCTCAGGCCACAAAATGGGTGGGCCAAAAGGGGCAGGGGCTTTGTTGCTGCGTGGCCCAGCACCTGCACGTTTGTTGCCAATATTTGAAGGCGGAGGGCAGGAACAGGGGCGTCGTGGTGGCACACCTTCGCTACCTGCTATTGCAGGATTGGCCGCAGCCTTGGGCGCAGCGCTGGAACAACCGCGAGATCTGGCCCTGCTGCGGAATAGTATTGAGCAGGCGGCAGTAGCCGCAGGTGCAAAAGTGTTTGGGGCAGATGTGCCGCGTCTGAACAACACTGTCTCTCTGGCATTGCCCGGTAAGCGCGCACAGGCACAGCTTATGCGGTTGGATCTGGACGGTATTTGCGTTTCGGCTGGCTCGGCCTGTTCTTCGGGCAAAGTGGCGTTTTCACACGTGCTGGAAGCTATGGGCGCAGGAGATATGGCCGGGCAAGCTTTACGCGTTTCCTTGCCGTGGAATGTGACAGAGCAAGATATTGCCCATTTTATAGATTCTTACACCCGTATGGCGCAAAGCCCGACGGCTATTGGGCTCGTGGACTCTGTGGTGTAATTCGATCATGGCCTTATCCATTTACTTTGATCATGCAGCCACTACACCGTGTGACCCGCGTGTGCGTGCGGTGTTGCTAGATGTTCTGGACCATGAAAATGGTAATCCGCACAGCACAACGCACGAAGCGGGTATGCGTGCAGCAGACAGAGTAGCACATGCGCGTAACCAGGTTGCCAGCCTTATAGGGGCCGATGGCAAGGAAATTATTTTCACATCGGGTGCCACGGAAGCCAATAATCTGGCAATTAAAGGGGCTGTGCGCCATCTGGCCCTACAGGGTAGCCCGCGTAAGCGCATTATAACTGTAGCAACAGAGCATAAATGTGTTTTGGAAAGCGTGCAGGATCTGGCGCAGGAGGGGTTTGAACCTGTTGTGCTGCCAGTGGATGCTAACGGCTTGCTTGATCCTGCCGTGTTGTACGAAGCACTAAAAGTGCCCACAGCTCTTGTTTCCATTATGGCGGCCAATAATGAAACAGGTGTGCTGCAAGACATGTCCGGTTTAAGCGCTTTAGTGAATGAAGCAGGCGCTTTATTACATTCCGATCTGGCGCAGGCGGCTGGAAAGATTCCTGTGGATGCACACGCATGGGGCTTGGCTCTGGCTTCTGTTTCAAGCCACAAGCTGTATGGCCCTAAGGGTGCTGGGGCATTGTTTGTGCGGCGTCGGCCACGGGTGCGTTTGGCCCCCCTGTTTTCTGGCGGAGGGCAGGAACGTGGTGTGCGCTCAGGCACCGTACCCGGTTTTCTGGTGGCTGCCTTTGGGGAGGCCTGCCAGATCGCAAAGCAGGAGTTGGATACCGGCTTTGAACATTTATCCATGTTGCAGCGTGTTTTTCTAAACAAGCTGAATGCTGTGTTGCCGGGGTATGAGGTTAACGCAGCCGCGGCATCACGCTTACCGGGCATTTTTAATCTGCGTTTGCCCGCAGGAGTTTCAGCGTTGGATGTTGTGGCTGTTATGCCTGATCTTGCTGTTTCTTTGGGATCAGCCTGTTCTTCGGCAGAACTGGCCCCATCTTATGTGTTGGAAGCAATGGGATTGAGTAGGGAAGAAGCGGGAAGAAGCTTGCGTCTGTCTCCCGGACGTTTTACCTCAGCCGCCGAAGCAGAACGCGCGGCAGACAATTTGGCGCAGGCTGTCTTGCGGGTGCGAAGTGTAACGTAAGTTACCAAGTTGCAGCCCAACAGAACGCCATAACCCCACATGCCGCTATGAAACAGCCTTAGGCAGGATGGAAACCAATGCCCCAGATGACATTTGTTGAACAGGACGGAACAGAACATAAAGTGGATGCGCCGGTTGGCCTTTCCGTGCTGGAAATTGCCCATAAGCATGGCATTGACCTTGAAGGCGCATGTGAGGGTTCTTTGGCCTGCGCAACATGCCATGTGATTGTAGACCCAACTTGGGCACCCAAGCTGCCAGCGCCTACCGATGATGAAGAAGATATGCTGGATCTAGCTTTCGGGCTGGAAAAGACATCTCGTTTGGGCTGTCAGATTGTCATGACAGATGCGCTGGATGGTTTGGTTGTACGCCTGCCTAGCAAGGCCTGAAGCCGTTTTTAAAAGGATATAGCGCTCATGCGTATACTTGTTGCCATGTCTGGTGGGGTGGATAGCTCTGTTGTAGCTGCTCGCCTTCTGGAAGAAGGGCATGAAGTTGTGGGTGCTACCTTGCAGCTTTACGATTCGCGCGGGGCTGCAAAAAAAGGTGCGTGCTGTGCGGGGCAGGATATTCGTGATGCCCGCGCAGTGGCGGACCTTCTGGGCTTTCCGCATTACGTTATTGATGCGGAACGCCGTTTTAAGGATAGCGTTATAGAGCGTTTTGCAGATGCTTATGCATCGGGTGAAACGCCAGTGCCCTGTGTGGCGTGTAATCAGGGCGTGAAGTTTACAGATTTGCTGGGCCTTGCGCGTGAAATTGGCGCAGATGCTATGGCAACAGGCCATTACGTCCGCCGTGTGGAAGGGCCAGATGGTGCAGAACTGCACCGCCCATGTGATGAAGACCGGGATCAGAGCTGGTTCCTGTTTGCCACCACGCGGGATCAGCTTGAGTTTTTGCGTTTTCCGCTAGGCGATATGCCAGATAAGGCCGCCGTTAGAAAAGAAGCCGAGCGCTTTGGTCTGGTGGTTGCAGGCAAACCAGACAGTCAGGATCTGTGCTTTGTAAGCGATGGCTCCTACGTGGATCTGGTAGAAAAGATGCATCCGGAAATGACTGGGCCTGGTGAAATTGTGGATCAGCAGGGGCGGATTGTAGGCCAGCACGAAGGCGTTATGCGTTTTACCGTGGGGCAAAGCAAAAAGCTGGGGAATGCTGCCCGCTTAAATGGCGAACGCCAAATGGTGGTTGGCGTAGAACCGGGCCGCAGGCGTGTGATTATTGGCCCGCGGGAAAAATCTTTTGTCACAGCGCTTTCTGTGCGGGATGTGAACTGGTTGGTAGATGCGCCACCAGAAGGCTTGGTTTGTCGTGTGCAAATGCGTGCGCGTGAAGAGCCTCGGGCCGCCCGTGTGGTGCCTACGCCAAATGGTGCCATGGTGTATCTAGAAGAACCCGCCATGCCCGCACCGGGGCAGGCCTGTGTGTTCTATCAGGGCACGCGCATTTTGGGTGGTGGGTTTATCCGCCGTATGGAAGAAACTGTTCCAGCGTAAGTTTTTGAGTAAAGGGCACGAATGATGGCTGATGGTCGGCTTGTTATTGGTACACAGCGGTATTCTTCGTGGTCTTTGCGGGGCTGGTTGATGGTCAAGCTGGCACAACTGAACATAGATATAGACGTTGTGCCATTGGCTGGTGGTGGCAAAACCACAGTGCTTAAAACGCTGTCTCCCAACGGGTGCGTGCCGTATCTGGAGCATGAAGGCGCTGTGGTGTGGGATTCGCTTTCAATCGCGGAATACTGCGCAGAATATCAACCGACTCTTTGGCCATCCAAACGGAGTGAACGTGCGATAGCGCGCTCCATATCAGCAGAAATGCATTCCGGCTTTCGCGGGGTGCGTTCTGCTCTGCCTATGAATCTGGGGCGAGATGCCCGCCCGCTGGCAGAAGAACTAACGGAAGATGTGCTGAAGGATATCGCCCGGATTGATGCGATTTGGACAGATGCCAGAACCCGTTATGGGGCTGATGGTCCATATCTGTTTGGTGCATCTTTTGGGAATGCAGATGCCATGTTTGCCCCGATTGTCTGCCGGTTCCTATCCTACGGTGTTACAGGATTATCTGATGTTTCCCGCGCGTATATGGATGCCGTGCGCCAGCATCCGCTGATGCAGGAATGGTATAAAGAGGCCGCAGATGAACCGGTAGAGTGGCAACTGGATATGTATGAATCCATCCCCTGATACGGTGTGACGTTGTGCAGTGTGCATCACAGAGCGTATGATACCGGAGGGGTAAAATGGCGCGCGCCTTACGGGTTCTAACAGTTTTACCCCCCCGAGAAAGATTTGCACCACAACAGGCTGGGGCCATTGCGTTACTGGTGCATCGCGCAGCGTTAGAAGGTGAAACCGTTGTAGGGTCACCTTTGTCTGTTCCAAGTTTTCAGGGTGTTGCTTTTCAGCCTGTTTCTTCCGTTTTGTACCTATTGGGGCGGATAGGCCGATATATAGCTGGGGTGGCCAAAACAATTTGGCAGCTTCAGCCGGAACTTGTTGAGGTTCATAACCGGCCAGATATTGCGCTGGGGCTGCGCAAGCATTTCCCTAATCTTCCTGTTTCTTTGGTGCTGCATAATGATCCATGCGGCATGAAAAAGGCGCGCACAGCGGCAGAACGAGAAACGCTGGCCCGCAAGGTGGCAGTGGTTGCTGTATCTGAATGGGTGCAAAAACGCTTTAACAGTTCAGGAACCGCAGCAGATGTATATGTGCTGCCCAACTGTCTGGATTTTTCAGCTCTGCCTGAAGCCCTTCAAACGCGCGAGAATTTGTTGCTGTTTGCTGGTCGTGTTGTAGCCGATAAAGGTGTGGATTCCTTTGTCGCTGCTTGTGCTGAGGTCTTGCCTTCTGCTCCTGCATGGCATGCTGAAATTATTGGGGCAGACAGGTTTGGCCCGGATTCTCCGCAAACGCCTTTTTTAAAGCAGTTGTGTGTGCAAGCCCAAGCCGCCCATGTGGCAATGGTTGGATATCAGCCCCATCATAACGTGTTGGAAGCTATGGGGCGAGCGGCCATTGTTGTTATCCCCAGCCGTTGGCCAGAACCTTTTGGTATGGTGGCATTGGAGGCCATGGGTATGGGGGCATCGGTGGTTGTTTCCCCTCGTGGCGGTTTGCCAGAAGTGGTTGGAAATGCCGGGGTATATGCTAACCCGGATGATGTTCCTGCTTTGGCAAATATCTTGCGTGATCTGATGCATGATCCAGACAGGCGCAACCGAATGTCTGTTGCAGGGCAGCAGCAAGCCCGCAAATTTGATGCAGAAGTTATTCGCAAGAAACGACAGCTTTTACATGAGGAAATTGTAAAAGCATGGCGGCAGAAGGAATAAACACCGGCTCTCATGAGAGGATTAAAGTTTGGTGTCCTCGTCAGGTATCCACCCGCAAGCTTGCAAGGCTGGCATCATGCCGGGCCGTGGTGGTGCAATTGCTGTAATGGGGAGAGCAAAAGGTAGGGTCAAACTTCTGGCTAGAAGGTGCAATCCTTGAGGGTGCGGAGTGCCATAAAGAGGGTCACCCACAATAGGCCAATTCATGGCGGCACAATGCACACGGGCCTGATGTGTGCGCCCGGTTTCAAGAGTAAGCTCCAGCCAGCATAAATCCTTACTGCGGCCAAGCACCTTCCATCTTGTGGCCGCAGGTGCGCCAGAAGGAGATGTAACCATACGCCAGCCCGTTTTAGAGGACTGTTTTTCAAGCGGTAGGTTTATACGGCCAGCATTTGCCTGTGGGCCGGTTTGTACAATCGCCCAGTAGGTTTTCTGTGCTGTTTTGGTGGCAAAGGCGTGTTGCAAAGCTAGAAGAGGCTGCTTGCGTAAGGCAATGGCCAAGCAGCCCGATGTATCTGTATCCAGTCTATGTGCCAGCCACGGCCCATCTTTGCGGCGAGAAAGTAGGGGAAACCAGTCTTCAACGCTTGGGCCACCGGCTGGACCTGCATGAACAGGCAAACCAGCAGGCTTGTTCAGGATAACCAGATGATGATCCTGATAAAGGATAGAGGGTAGGGAGAAAGAAATGTTTAATCCTCCCTATTGGCGCCAACCAATACCTTGCGGCGGCCAACATGGTCAGCCCGGCTGATAATGCCTTCTTTTTCCATCTGCTCAATCAGTTTGGCGGCGCGGTTATAGCCGATGGAAAGCTTACGCTGAATGAACGAGGTAGAGGCTTTGCCTTCACTGGTCACAATAGAAACGGCTTCATCATACATTTCTGATTCGCCGTTATCACCGCCTCCAGAACGGCCGGAACCACTATTAGAGGATGCTGTTTCATCCACAGGTTCTGCCAGCACGTCATCATCGTAAACAGGTTCTCCCTGTTCTTTCAGGAAGTTAACCACCTGCTCCACTTCGCTATCAGCCACAAATGGGCCGTGCACACGGGTAATGCGGCCGCCCCCTTGCATGAACAGCATATCACCTTGGCCCAAAAGCTGTTCAGCCCCCTGTTCGCCCAAGATGGTCCGGCTATCAAACTTGCTGATAACCTGAAAGGAAATACGGGTGGGAAAGTTGGCTTTAATGGTGCCGGTAATGACATCCACAGAAGGACGCTGCGTGGCCATAATAACATGAATACCAGCGGCGCGGGCTTTTTGGGCCAGACGCTGCACACAGGCATCAATTTCTTTCCCTGCCGTCATCATCAGGTCAGCCATTTCGTCAATAATCACGACGATATAGGGCATGGGGTCTAGCGTGACAGATTGTTCCTCAAAAACCGGATTACCGGTTTCGGGGTCAAAACCAGTTTGCACCCGACGCACAACCACTTCACCATCGGCCCGGGCTTCAGCTGCGCGGGCATTATAGCCAGCAATATTACGCACCTGCATATGCGCCATGGTGCGGTAACGGCGGTCCATTTCGCGCACAACCCATTTAAGGGCATTTACGGCTTTTGGTGGTTCCGTCACCACCGGTGTGAGCAGATGCGGAATGCCATCATAGATGGAGAGTTCAAGCACCTTAGGATCAATCATGATCAGGCGGCACTCATCGGGGGAAAGCCGATAAAGCAGCGAAAGAATCATGGCGTTAACACCAACGGATTTACCCGAACCCGTGGTGCCGGCTACCAGCAAGTGCGGCATACGCGCCAGATCACTGAATACCGGTTCACCAGCAATATCTTTACCCAGAGCCAAAGGAAGCTGGCCCGGATCATCTCGCCATGTGGGCTGATTGAGGAGTTCGGAAAGGTAAACCGTTTCACGCGTTTGGTTGGGCACTTCAATGCCCATCACGTTGCGGCCGGGCACAGTGGCAATACGCACACTCAGCACAGAAAGAGAGCGTGCCACATCATCTGAAAGGCCAATAATACGGGCAGAACGAATGCCCGGTGCAGGCTCCAATTCATAGAGGGTAACAACGGGGCCTGCGCTCATGCCCACAATTTTACCCTGCACACCATAATCGGCCAGCACCTGTTCCAGAAGGCGTGCTGTTGCATTTAGCGCTTCTGGGGAAGGGCCTGTACGCGTATTGCTCGGAGCCGGTTTAAGAAGGCTGAGAGAAGGCAGCTCCCAGCCACCCTTACGTACAGTGGCACCAGCACGTACCGTAGGGCCGGTGCTACCTTCCTGATTTGCACTTCCAGAAAACAGGCGGCCCAGAATGCCCGATTTGGCCGGTTTTTCTGGGGCAGGCGGCGGCGGAGGGGGCGCTTGAGTGACAACAGGAGCCGGCGTAGCTACGGGCGCGGGATCAGGCGTATGATGTGTTAGTTCCAATGAAGAAGACGCAGGTTTTTTGCTGTCTTCTTCATTGTGTAGCACCAAGGCTGTACCAGAAGGTGTAGCTGTTGGTGCTGCGTGGGTAACTTCCTCTACCTCTGGTTCACCATGAGCAAAGAGAGATTGTGAGGACGTCTGAGGCCGGGTTTTATAAAGATCAGCCGTTTCCGTAGAAGTATACGTATCTGCCTGAGGTTTGCGGCTGGCATAGTAACGCACAAAGCGCACCCCAAGTTTGCCCGGCAAGCGGAGCAACATCAGTGTTACCCGCCAGATGGCAAACCATTCCTCCCGCCGTAGGCCTGTGGCCAAAGCCATAAGCAGAAAAGCCAGTAGCAGCCCAAGTAGCCACAGCACCATGCCACCGGCCGGGCCAATGGCCGCCATGCCAGCAGCAATAGATGTTTGAGCGATGGAATGGCCAATGCCCCCGCCAATACCAGCTTGGGTTGGCCAGTTAATGGCAGGCAAGGCTGTAAAGAGCAGAGGAATAGCAGCCAGCAGTGCGCCAGAAACGGGTAATAAGCACAGAATAGCAACAACACGCATGCCAAATACAGGCCATGATTCGTGGCCCAGTAGCCGATGGCTCATAAACCGCCAGCCCCATGCAATCAGAATTAATGCGGGCAAAATGGCTGCCAGCCCCACGCCTTGCAGTAGCGTATCGGCAAAAAAGGCCCCGCTTATGCCTAACAGGTTGGTAGGTGGTTGCCCTGTTGCCGTGTTGAAAGACGGATCATTGGGATTATAGCTGACAAGAGCAGCTAATAGAGCGCAGGCCAGAACGCATAGCGCGAGCCCACCACCTTCCTCTAGGCGCAAACGCAATGTGCTTTTGTGTGAGGATGGGGGATACTGATCGGATTGCGTAGGGCTTATGCGCGCCAAGGGTGTTGATCCTGACTCCAGAAGCCGAAACACATTTCCAGCATGCCGGAAAAATGTTTGCGGGTGATTGATGAGAATGATTCGGTTTTAGCAGTAGCGGTAATCTATCGTGAACAGCTTTATAGCAGAAGCACTGGAACGTGGTTTTGTTAAGGGATATGCAGAGAAAATGTAGGTGTTGAGCACATAATCTTGCTCATAATGTTTTATTTGCACGTTGTAGGTGATGGAAAAGAGCAAAGCCTTCTAAAAAGCACAACGTACTATTTAGCCCAGCAGAAACCACAGCCTGAAAATAATTTGTTCCGGCCAAGTATATCTACGCAGTTTGGGGGAGTGTTGCAGCATACGCCATCTGTGCCATCTTCCCATCAGGCCCGATTGTGACAGCACTCTGTGTAATGCATCTACAAAGTGCCTGTTGTTTGTTGAAAGATAAGGTTGTTTGCCAAGATAGGCCAGATTATCCCGAAAGATGAACATAAACTGCCACGGCCCGCGCCGGATAGCGGCTAACGCACGCTGCGTAAATAAGGCAGGTGCCCCTACAGCGTTGTTATCATGTTGGCGATAAAACAGTGTGGGCCGATTATCCGTAATAACTGTGCCGTCTGCGCCAGTAATAACCAAATACGCCCACCAATCATGCAAAATATGGTTGGGCGGTGGAAAATTGGCTTGCAAGAGCGAGACCGCCGCAGGGGAGAGCATAATGGTGCAGCCCGTGGCAATATTCTGCGTTAATGCCATTTGAAAGCACGGATTTGGCGGTAACTGCGGTGAAATGCTGATAGGGCGCAGCTTGGTATCTGTTAAGCGTTGCCGGGAGCAATAAAGTGCAGGTTTTTGGGTAACTGTAAGCGCTTTAAGTCCACGTTCTAGTTTATCTGGAAACCAGACATCATCCTGATCGCAGAAGGCGACAAAAAAGCCTGCGGGCACATCTTTCAGCAGTGTAGCGTAAGAAAGCACAACCCCCAGATGCGCGGGGGATGATGTAATTTGCCTGCAACGTTGAATACCAACATCCAACGCAAACTGATGCATGCATTTTATACTTGCATCTGTAGATCCATCATCCCGCCAGAGCAGAACCCAGTTTGTATGCGTTTGCTGTTTAAGAGATGTTAGCAGATCATTTAAAAATGCAGCACCATTGTAAACAGAAAGTAAAACGGCAACAGGAACAGTTTCCTGATGTTGGGGAAGATCCATCCCGTGTTGCACGTTTGGTGTCTGCACCTGACTGTTCACTTCTGTATTTTGTCAGGCGGTTATTGATTGAGATAACCTTCTGGGGCCGCCTGCTCCCCCAGAGAGGTGTTAGGAAGGTGCAGTGAAGATCTGGTGTACTACCTTGTTCACGCTTTCCTGCCATTGCGGCATTTGCACGCCAAATACGCGTGCGAGTTTACCGTTATCCATGCGGGAATCGGCGGGACGCTTGGCAGGTGTTGGCCAATCTTCTGTACGAATGGCTGTAATGGTGGGTTTGGCTTGGCCATATTCAGATGCTTTTTGCAGTGCTGCATCGGCCAGACCGTGCCATGTTGTCTCACCAGTGCCACAGGCGTGGTAAATACCTGCGTATTCGTCTTTCCAGCCAGTTTTTTCAATAGTGGCCAGAATGGAAAGAATAGCCTGCGCCAGATCATCGGAGCAGGTTGGGTTGCCACGTTGATCCCCCACAACTTTTAGGGCTGCGTTTTTGGCACCAACATTCAGCATTGTGCGCACAAAGTTTTTTCCATGCGCTGAATAAACCCAAGAGGTGCGCAGGATAATGCTGCGTGGATCAGCCGCCAGAATACGGCTTTCGCCTTCTGCTTTGGTGCTACCGTAAACAGTCTGAGGGGAAACAGGGTCTGTTTCCACATAAGGTGCACCCTTGTCTCCAGCAAAAACATAATCTGTGGAAACATGAATAAAAGGTATCCCGTGTTCTGCACACAGGCGTGCCAGTAGTTCTGGCCCGGTTGTGTTGGCGCGGGCTGCGGCTTCAGGCTCACTTTCTGCCAGATCAACGGCTGTCCATGCGGCAGCATTTACCACAGCAACAGGTTTGATGGCCTCTAGCGTCTCCTTAAGTGTTTCGGGGCGGTCAAAGTCAAAACCCGGACGGCCAACACAACAGATGCGCGGTCCGCCAAGATTTACCAGAGATGTAGCAAGCTGGCCTTTTCCGCCAGTTACCAGAACAGGGCCGCCAGTTTCAGACAGAATGCTCATGCTCAGCCTTCTTTCCCTGCATACTGGAACCACCCTTTGGCAGCCGAAAATTCTGGGGCCAGCAAGTCTTTTTCAGACAATACGGCGTCCTCGGCCTTAACGGGCCAATCGATGTTAAGTTCCGCGCTGTTCCAGATAACGGCACGTTCAGATGCTTTGCTGTAAAGAGCCGTGCATTTGTATTGCACTTCTGCATTTTCAGTCAGAGTGCAGAAGCCGTGCAGGAAGCCTGGCGGAATCCAGAGCTGAGACCAATTTTCTTCGGACAGTTCAGCCGCAACCCATTTCCCATAAGTGGGGGAGCCTGTGCGGGCATCTACAGCCACATCCCAGATAGCACCACGCGTGCAGCGCACCAGCTTGCCCTGTGCAAACGGATCAAGCTGGCAGTGCAGGCCGCGAATAACGCCTTTCTGGCGGGAAAGGCTCTGGTTATCCTGCACGAAAGGTTCCGTAATGCCTGCTTCGCGCATGCGTTCGATATTGTAGGTTTCTGAAAAGAACCCACGATTGTCACCAAAGCGTGGTGGCGTAATCAGAATAACATCGGGAATGGCAAGGCGTTCGGATTTCATGCGCGGGAAACTCCTGCGTTGCTATGGGGGAAAAAGAAAAAGCAGGCCTTAGTGGCCTGTACCTTCAGATGAAGCTAGGTTGAACAACACCCGCCCCAGCTCTGTTTTACCCATGCGCTTGGCATGTTCTTTAAGATGATCGGCAGAAATATACCCCATACGGAAGGCCACTTCTGCAGGGGAGCCGACTAGCATGCCCTGACGGGCCTGAATGGTGTGCACAAACTGGCTTGCTTCCAGCAGGCTGTCAGGAATACCAGCATCCAACCAAGCACAACCACGGCCCAGACGCTCAACCTGTAGATTACCTTCTTCCAGGTAAAAACGGTTCAGATCTGTAATTTCCAGCTCACCACGTGCGGAAGGTTTCACCTTTTTGGCAAAATCCAGCACACGGTTATCATAGAAATACAGGCCTGTTACGGCCCAGTTTGAAGGCGGGTTGGTTGGCTTTTCTACAATATCAAGCGCACGGTCTGTTTCATCAAAGGAAACAACCCCATAACGTTCGGGATCACGGACTTGATAAGCAAAAACTGTAGCGCCTTGTGGGCGTGCAGCTGCTTTCTGCAAGGAAGCGCTGAGGTGATCAGCAAAAATCAGGTTATCACCCAGAGCCAATGCGCAAGGAGCGCCCTGCAGCCAGTCTTCAGCAATCAGGAAGGCCTGCGGAATACCATCGGGTGAAGGTTGAACACGGTATTCAAAGTTTACACCAAACTGAGAACCATCTCCCAGCAGGCGCTTAAACTGCGGCAGATCCAGCGGGGTGCTGATGATCATGATATCCTTGATACCTGCCAGCATCAGTGTGGAAAGCGGATAATAAACCATTGGTTTATCATAAACTGGCAGCAACTGTTTGCTCGCCGCCAGTGTCATGGGGTACAGCCGCGTGCCAGATCCGCCAGCCAGCAGAATGCCCTTCATGGGGGTAGGAGTAGCAGGTTTCTGAATCATGGAGCAGTGGTTCCCAGTCTCTGGCCAGTATAGCGGCGGGCGCGAATGCTTTCCCACCATGCGCGGTTGTCCAGATACCACTGGACAGTGCGGCGGATGCCGGTTTCAAAATTATGTTTGGCTTTCCAGTCCAACGCCTGTTCGGCGTGGGAGGGATCAATTTCGTAACGGAAATCATGGCCGGGGCGATCTGTTACGTAACGGATCAGCCGTTCACGCGGGCCTGCTGAATCTGGGGAAAGCTCATCCAGAATACGGCAGATTGTCTGCACAACTTCCAGATTAGTGCGCGGCTGGCGTGCACCAATGGCGTAGGTTTCGCCCGGTTTGCCTTTTTCAACGGCTTTCACCAGAGCTTCAGCGTGATCTTCCACAAACAACCAGTCACGCACATTGTCACCCTTGCCGTATACGGGCAGTTCTTTGCTCTCAATGGCATTGATGGTGATAAGTGGGATCAGTTTTTCGGGGAAATGCCAGATGCCGTAGTTATTTGTCGTGTTGGTGACAAAGGTGGGCAGCCCAAAGGTGTGATACCAAGCCCGAACCAGATGATCGGAAGAGGCTTTGCTGGCAGAATATGGGCTGCGCGGGTCATACGGTGTTGTTTCGGTAAACGGCGGATCGTTGGGGCCGAGGGCACCAAAAACTTCATCCGTAGAGATGTGATGAAAGCGGAAGGCTTCTTGCGCTTCCTTCTCCAGATTCATCCAGTATTTGCGGGCGGCCTCCAGCATGGAGTATGTGCCCACCACATTTGTCTGGATAAAGACACCCGGTCCATCAATGGAGCGATCAACATGGCTTTCCGCCGCCAGATGCATAACTGCGTCTGGTTTAAAGCTGTTGAACAGCTTTTCCAGCGCAGATGTATCTGTGATGTTGGTCTGTGAGAACGTATAGCGTTCGCTCTCTGGGGCGTCTTCAACTGTCTCAGGAGAGGCTGCATAGGTCATGCAGTCAACATTCAGGACAGAATGTGAGGTATTGTGTATGATGTGGCGAATAACGGCAGATCCGATAAACCCACAACCACCAGTTAATAAGATGCGCATGCTATGTCGTTCTTCAAGACCAGAATGATATAATTGCCTGATAACAGCTTATCAGTCATATGGGAGAAGAAAGCAATTCTCCAGCATTCTTACGTTTTTTCTATGCAAATCTGGATAGAGAAGGATATCTCACCCGTTAGACAAAAATATACATGGTCTGATTGAGGTAGAACTTCTATAAATGAGGGTGTTTTTAATTCAATGACAGGAACCCGCCAAACAGATCCAATGCAATGGGTGCATATGGTTCCGGAACTGGCATTTCTGGCTGATTCCTCACCTGTTATTGGAAAAGCAGAGCAATCAAATCCGTTTGTTTGTGAGCAGCGCAGCGGAGTCTGGACGCCTGTTTTTGGCAAACCGTTTCTTGAAAATGAAGAGACGGCTTCTTTTTATGGGCGCATGGCGCTGGAAATGGCTTTTCTTCTAAATGGCCTGCCCGCGCAGGATGTGAAGAAATATTTAAATTGTATTTGGGTAGCCTGCGCACGAAGTGCCGCACGCTGGTGGAAAGCTTCTGGCGGCGCTGTAGAGAGCTGTCCTGAAGTATGGGTTGAGGCTCTGGCCGCAGATAGGCTGCCTGAGATGGAATGGTTGCAGAAGTTATGCCAACAGCAGCTTTCCTCAGTATTGTTGTCAGCAAACGATCAGCAGGTTTTTTCCGTTCAAACAGAAAATGATAATGATTTTTGCCAATGGGTGCAGCGCGCTTGGCCCTATCTTGGGTCTTCTGATGTGCTTATGGCAGAAGGTGGGGATGAAAGACTCGGCCTTAACCCACAAACCCATCAGAATCGTTACGGTTGCACCTATAGTCCTTCCGTAACAGGCGGCCAGTATTCCTCTTCCACGGCATCATCACCATCTTTGCATGCGTATAATGCTGTGGAGCAACAGCGGTTAGAGCTGGTGCGGGATATGCTGGTGCAGTCCCCAGAGGGGGCGTTGCTTGCGCTGGAAGCGGATATCAAGGCCTTTTTGGCGCAATACTATGGGGTTGAGAAACCCGATAACTGTATTTTGGCCCCATCAGGCACAGATTCCGTGCTGGCAGCGTTAGCTCTTTCTTTGGTGGTGAACCCTGCCGTGGGTGTGATTTTGGCTGGGGTGGAAGAAACCGGTAGCGGTGTGCCATTGGCCACACAGGGTCGGCATTTTGCCAACACAACAGCATTGGGATTCCGCGTTCGCAAAAGCGAGAAAATAGCTGGGTTTCCGGCAAGTACGCAGTTGGTGACAGCTCCATTGCGCACCGAAAACGGGGAGCTGAATTCGCGGCAAAATATTTTCCATATTTGCCAGCAACAGATTCATAAAGCCACACAGGCCGGGCAACGCGTGCTGCTCTATTTGCTGGATACCTCCAAAACAGGCCAGCTTGTTCCCGATATGCAGGTGGTGCAGGCGCTATGCCATACATATCTGGGCCAGATTGATGTTGTGGTGGATGCTTGCCAAGCGCGCCTGATGCCTGAACGTATAAAGGCCTATTTGCAGCAAGACTGGGCTGTAATGGTTACGGGTTCCAAATTTTATACAGGCCCGGCGTTTTGTGGGGCGCTTTTATTGCCAGAAACATGGCGGCAACGGCTGGATCATGCTGTGTTGCCATCGGGGTTGGTGGCTTATTTCAATCAGGCAGAATGGCCAGCCTGTAAGGCAACGGCTTTTTTAAATAATGAGTTTAATTTGGGGCTATTGCTGCGCTGGGTTGGTGCATGTGCTGAAATTAAACGTTTCTCCGATGTGCCTGCTTCAGAAAAAATTGGTCGTTTGGAGCAGTTTCTGGGCGGCATACGCCATATTCTGGAACAGGATCAGACAATAGAACTGCTGCCAGATACTTTGGAAAAACGGGATGCTCTGCCCAACGCGTGGGACCAGCAGCAAACCATTTTTTCTTTCCTGATACATGGTGGGGGCAACAGTGACATGACCCCCGTTCTAAATCTTGCGGAATGTCGCCAACTGCATGTGTGGTTAAAGCAGGATATTTCTGGCTATTTGCCGTTTGGCTGCCCAGATACTGCGCACCAGATTATGGCCAGAAGTTATCAGCTCGGGCAGCCTGTTGCTGTGCCCTATGCTCGGGTGCGTGGGCAAATGGCTGGTGCTTTAAGAATTTCTGTTAGTGCGCGCCATATTTCTGGGTCAGATATGCCTGCAGGCATGGCGTATCAAACGTATTTGGAGCAGGAGATACAAAATGTTCAGTATGCGCTGGAAAAGGTTTCCCTGATCCTGCGCTATTGGCCATTTTTGCACAAAGCGGAGGAAAAGGTGGCTTCTGCGCAGTCAGAAAGCCTGGTGGATGTTGAGGCAGAAGCATTGCTTCCTGTTGCATTGTAGGGGTGGCTATTTCGGCTCTTGCGTCGTCGGTTGGCTGGCCGCACAACACACTCTATGAATGAAATAAGAGACCTTCCCAAAGTTTTAACCTCATCTCAGGATCATTTTCTGGATGGCCCCAAATTGGCTCCGGGTATTACGCGCTTTTGGCTGATCCGCCACGCATTGGTGGAAGAAAATGCCCGCATGTGCATGTACGGCGCAATGGATGTGCCGTTGTGCCCGGATAGCCTTATTGCGCAACGTCCCATGTATCGGGCACTGGCAGAACGCTTACCCAAGCCTGCGCATTGGCTTGTCAGCCCGTTATCCCGCACACAACGCACAGCACAAGCTGTGCAGGAAGCGGGGTATGGTCCTGCCAAGCTGACAGTGGAGCCAGATTTAATCGAGCAGAATCTGGGCTCATGGCAGGGGCTGCCTTATGAGGAGCTGCCACAGTATCTTAATCTTGCACCGCATCCATTCTGGGCTGTTGGGGCAACGGAATGCCCCCCCGAAGGTGAAAGCATGATTGATGTTTGCGCTCGCGTGGGCCGTTTGCTGGACAGGCTGGCAGAAAAATATGCGCAGCAAGATATTGTGGCGGTAACACATGGCGGTGTGGTGCGTGCGGCTTTGGCCCATGCCTTGCGGATTCATGCGGAAACGGCACTTCATTTTTCCGTGCAGAATCTGGCGTTGACCATTCTGGAACGTTTGGATGTAGGCTGGCGCGTTGTAACTGTTAATGAATTGCCCGGCGTATAAGCCGAGCCTAGCCAAATTTACTACGTAAAAGCCTACCATGCCGGGTTTACGTGGCGGTTTAACTTCCTATGTTTTGTGTATGAGCCATTACGGTATGGCCATTTCTTCCTGAAGGGTTGTCGTGCATGTCTTCTTCCTCTCAGCATCCGGGTGCTCTCGCCGTTACGGACCAGCTGTTTTTTCATCGTCCTGATGCACAACTGCATAAAGATGATGCGGAAAAGCTGACAAAAACGGCATTGGCCGGAATGGAGGATGGTGAACTTTTTCTGGAATACAGAGAAAGCGAAGGCATTGCTCTGGATGATGGCGTTATCCGTTCGGCATCCTTTAATACCAGCAGCGGGTTTGGCTTGCGTGCTGTATTGGAGGAAGAAACGGGTTTTGCTCATTCGGATGAGCTCAGCCGGTCTTCTTTGCTGCGAGCCGTAGATGCCGTAAGTGCTGTGCGTGCTGGGCGTTCTGGCCAGATGGCTGCACCGCCGCGGACGACCAACCAGCGGCTTTACACAGATGCCAATCCGCTAGGTGATAGCGATTTTGCAACACGTTCTGGCCTGCTTTCAAAAATAGATGCCTATGCACGGGGCAAAGATAGCCGCGTGGTGCAGGTTATGGCTTCTCTTTCGGGGGAATGGCAGGCTGTGCAGATCATGCGGGCCGATGGCACGCGCGCAGCAGATTTACGCCCCTTGGTGCGGCTGAATGTATCTGTTGTGGTGGAACATGATGGCAAGCGCGAAAGCGGAAGTTACGGGCTAGGCGGGCGGTATGAGATCAACCGCTTGCTGAATGAAGAAACATGGCAGGGCGCTGTGGACGAAGCTTTGCGGCAGGCATTGGTTGCGCTGGAAGCCCAGCCTGCGCCAGCCGGTGCTATGGAGGTAGTTCTAGGTGCTGGTTGGCCTGGCATTTTGCTGCATGAAGCTGTTGGCCACGGACTGGAAGGTGATTTCAACCGCAAAGGCACATCCGTATTTGCTGGGCGTATTGGCAAGCGTGTGGCATCCCCCGGCGTTACGGTGGTGGATGATGGATCTCTGCCCGATCGGCGCGGGAGCCTAACCATTGATGACGAAGGCACGCCCACAGGCCGCACGGTGTTGATTGAAGATGGTATTTTGCAGGGGTATCTACAGGATAGGCTGAATGCCCGCCTTATGGGTGTGACACCTACAGGGAATGGGCGTCGCCAGTCTTATGCACATATGCCCTTACCGCGCATGACCAACACCATCATGCAGCCCGGATCTTCTACTACGGAGGAAATGATTTCTTCTGTAAAGCGCGGCCTGTATGCAGTGCACTTTGGCGGAGGACAGGTGGATATTACCTCGGGTAAGTTCGTTTTTGCTGCATCTGAAGCTTATCTGATCGAAAATGGCCGCGTAACGGTCCCCGTAAAAGGTGCCACCCTGATTGGAAGCGGGGCAGAGGCTATGACACAGGTTTCCATGATTGGTGGTAATCTGGAACTGGACCCCGGTATTGGCACCTGCGGTAAAGCCGGGCAGGGCGTGCCTGTTGGGGTTGGCCAGCCCGCCCTTAAAATGACCGGCCTGACAGTGGGTGGTACGGCGTAAGGCTTTTTTCAGCCAAATGCTGTTGGGCTGAGTGTTTCTGTTCTCTGCTCTCTCATGCTAGAGCGTCTGTCTGCTGGTTCTGCCCTGCAGACAGGGGCCGGAGAGAAGGGACAGGATAAATGGTCGAGAACGGGTTTAAGAGTTCTTTCATGCGGGAAGCCGCTGCACGCGGCTTTATTTTCCAGTGCACGGATGCCGATGCGCTGGATGCGCTGATGGCAGAAAAATCCGTGGCGGCCTATATCGGGTTTGATCCTACGGCAGATAGCTTGCACGTGGGAAGCCTTATCCAGATTATGATGTTACGGTTGTTGCAAAAGCACGGCCACCGGCCAATAGCGCTGGTGGGTGGTGGCACAGCCCGTATTGGTGATCCCTCCTTCCGGGAAGAAGCCCGGCGGTTGATGACGGAAGATATCATCCAGACCAATTTGGCTGGTATTGAAGGCTGTTTGCGCCAGTTTCTTACCTTTGGTTCTGGTGCATCAGAAGCCGCGCTTGTGAATAATGCAGATTGGCTGGATAAGCTGGCTTATATTGATCTGCTGCGTGATGTGGGCGTGCATTTTTCCATCAATCGCATGCTGGCATTTGATTCCGTAAAAAATCGTCTTGAGCGTGAACAGGGGCTGACATTTCTGGAATTCAACTATTCCATTCTTCAGTCCTACGATTTCCGTGAACTGAATCGTCGCATGGATGTGGTGTTGCAGCTTGGTGGTTCAGACCAATGGGGCAACATTATTTCTGGCGTGGAACTGGTGCGCCGTACGGATCAGAAAAGCGTTATGGGGCTTACCACACCGCTGCTTACAACGGCATCTGGCGCCAAAATGGGCAAAACAGCCAACGGTGCTGTGTGGCTTTCTGAAAAACGTTTGCCGGTGTTTGATTACTGGCAGTTCTGGCGGAATACGGAAGATGCGGATGTAGGCCGTTTTCTGCGTCTGTTTACTGAGTTGCCGCTTGAAGAATGCGCACGTCTGGAAGCCTTGCAGGGTGCCGAAATTAATGAAGCCAAGAAAGTTCTGGCAACAGAAGCAACAGCCTTGTGCCATGGGCGGAGTGCAGCTTTGGCTGCGGCAGAAGCCGCCCGTCAGACGTTTGAAGAAGGCCGCGTAGCTGCAGCAGATTTGCCGGTGCATGAAGTGGCAGAGGCCGATATGGCGGCAGGTATTCCGGTTTTTCGCCTGTTTGCAGAAGTAGGGTTGGTTAAAACAAATGGAGAGGCCCGACGTTTGGTACGTGGTGGCGGGGCGCGCCTGAATAATGATGTGATACAGGATGAAAATAAGCTGATCACGCAGCAGGATATGGTTGATGGAGCCATCAAACTTTCTGCTGGCAAAAAACACCATGTTCTGGTGAAGGTTGGGGTTTCAGCCTGATAAACCCATAAGGAGGCTACCGTGAAAAAACTGGCGTTAAAACTGTCTGCTCTGGGGTTGTTGTGCAGCCTGAGCGCATGCGGTGGCCCCTATTATGGCGATGGTGGCCTGTACTATCCTTACGGATATTCAGGGTATAGCCCCGTATATGATGATTATTATGGCTACGGCGTTTGGGGCGGCGGTGGCCGAGGCCCGCGCCCACGGCCGGGTTTTGGCCCTGGTGGTGGCGGAGGTGGTCGCCCACCAGGTGGAGGTCCCGGCGGGCCTGGAGGTGGCGGTCATCCCGGCGGTGGTCTTGGAGGCGGCGGCGGTCCGGGTGGTCATGGTGGTCCCGGCGGGGGCGGTCATGGTGGCGGTGGTCACCGATAATTTTGCCAAGGCAGCATGTTTCAAAGTTTGAAGGGTGCTGCCTTTTTTCCGGAAACGGTTTTTTTTGCGTACCTAATCAGTTCTGAACAGATGGGTTTTATCGTTTCTCTGCGCAGGGGCTGATGACGTGCTGTACCCTAAAAAAATTGCATATGTTATTAACTCGTTAGAAGGTGGTGGCACGGGCGCAATGGTGCCTTCCATTACCGGCTTCTTTCGGGCGCGTGGGTGTGATGTTGGCGTATTTGTGCTGACCCCGCGGGATAGACGGGCAGAACCTGCGCTTCAAGCAGCAGGGTTGGACATACATATCAGAGAAGGTGGAGAAAGCGATCACCTTCAGGCCTACTTATGGCTGCGCCGTAAATTGGTAGCGTGGCAGCCCACTCAGATTTGGACGTCCTTAACCCGTTCTACTCTGATCGGGCAGCAGGTTGGGCGCGGTTTAAGGGTTCCGGTTATCAGTTGGCAGCACAACGCGTTTTTGAAGCCGGGGAATATTCGTCTTTTACGGGCAGCCAAATCTCTTTCAAAATTGTGGGTGTGTGATTCGGAATGCGTGGCAGATATTACGCGCGAACGGCTTAAACTCCCTGCAAATAAAGTCATGTCTTGGCCGGTTTTTCAGGCTTCGCCGGATATTAAGCCTGCAAAGCCTTGGAAGCCGGGAGAGGTGATTCGCGCAGGCTCTCTTGGGCGGCTGCATATGGCCAAGGGATACGATATTCTATGCACAGCTTTTCAACGCCTTCAGGCCTATACATCCTTGCCAGCGTTTGAAGTGACGATAGCAGGAGAGGGACAAGAACGTGCCCATCTTGAACGGGTGGCAAAAGAATTAAAGCTGACGAATATTCGTTTTTCAGGCTTTGCGTCTTCATCCCAGAATTTTTTGCATAACCAGCATCTTTATCTTCAGCCATCGCGGCGGGAAGGATTCTGCATTGCTATGCATGAGGCTATGCAGGCAGGCTTACCCGTAATTGGCAGTGATGTGGGGGAAATGGATCGGTCTATTGTAGAAAACGTAACTGGGTGGAAGGTGCAACCAGAAGACCCAATTATGCTGGCCGATACATTGGCAGCAGTTCTTGCGCAGCCAGAGAGGCTTTCTGACGTTGGTCAGAATGCCAGACAATTTGTGTTGGAAAAATTCAGCAAGGAAAAATTTTGTGAAAATGGTGATGCCATCTTCCGGCATCTGGCAAGGCAGATTTAAAATGCCTCAAGCACAGCAGGCAGACCTGGGCATATAAAGTGGCAACCACATTTCTGTTTTGCACAACGCAGCACAAAAAAGCGATTCTTACAAAATGTAGAGGAAAGACTGGTGCTGCTGGACAGGATTGAACTGTCGACCTCTCCCTTACCAAGGAAGCAACGGAATCAGAAAACATTATTTTAATCAGTAACTTACAGAACACGAAAGCATACTGTGCTAGGACTATGCTAGATTTTCAAGAGCTTTTTTGTGTTATGTGCTACGGCGTGTCGTCAGTTAAGCAGGATGATGATTGAGGCGAACTGCACGGCTGCGAGGAAGGTCGATTTCAGTTTATCGTAGCGGGTTGCGATAGCGCGAAACTGCTTGAGTTTATTGAAGAACCTCTCAACAAGGTTCCGTTCGCGGTAGAGAGAAAAATCGGTTTTCCGTCGTGTCGTTCTGTTGCGTTTTGGCGGGATGACCGGGGTAATCCCGCGCTGTATCAGCCGATCGATCAACCTGTCCGCGTCATACGCCTTGTCAGCAAGGAAAGCATCCGGTTCGATGTTTTCCAGAAGTGGTTCTGCCTGGGTGATATCGGCATCCTGTCCCGGTGTGATGCCGAGTTCCACTGGATTGCCCAGAGCGTCGCAGATGGCATGGATCTTTGTAGTTAGCCCGCCTCGTGATCGTCCGATGGCCTGATCCGTGCCCCTTTTTTGAGAGCTCCGGCACTATGCTGATGCGCTCGGACAATTGTGCTGTCGATCATCATGTATTCGTTGTCGTAATCAGCGGCCAGATAACGAAATATCCGCGTCGATGACGCCGCTTTCACACCAGCGGCGCAGACGCCGGTGCACGTTTTTCCAGTCACCGAAACGGGCAGGAAGGTCGCGCCATGGAATACCCGCGCGATAGCGATACAGCACCGCCTCCACGAACAGACGGTTGTTCACCGCAGTGCCGCCGACATAGCCTTCTCGACCAGGAAGAAGATCCTTTATCCGCTCCCACTGGTCATCGCGTAAACTATAGCGCCGCATCTGTCTGTCTCCCCAAAAAAACAGGAAAACAGTCAGCACACGCAGACACAAAGTACAACCCTCACGTGCCACTCTCAGGGCTTAACTGACGACACGCCGTAGAGGGGTGAAAACTTTTTGACGTTTTTTGCGAACGCCCATTCTAGGCTCAGGACTCATAGCCAGAACAAGACGGTTGCGGCGAGGCAGACTGCGGAGAAGAAGACGGTCGGGCATCTGTCATAGCGTGTTGCGACCCGTCTCCAGTCCTTGAGCCTGCCGAACATGATCTCGATACGGTTGCGTCTTTTGTATTTCCGTTTGTCGTATTTGACCGGTTTTGCGCGAGATTTTCGACCAGGAATACAGGGTTTGATCCCTTTCTCCTCCAGGGCCTCTCTGAACCAGTCAGCGTCGTAGCCCCGGTCTGCCAGCATCCATTCGGCTGATGGGAGACTGTCCAGAAGGGCAGCGGCACCAGTATAATCACTGATCTGACCTGCTGTCATGAAGAAGTCGAGCGGACGTCCGTTCCGGTCAGTGACAGCATGCAGCTTCGTATTCATCCCGCCTTTGGTCCGCCCGATCAAACGGCCTGGGCCCCCTTTTTTAACCGCAGGCTCGAAGCCGTGCGATGGGCCTTGAGATAGGTCGCATCAATCATGATTGTCTGAGGCTCTGCCTTGCCAGTAGCCAATCCCACCATCATGCGGATGAAGATCCCCATAGCACTCCAGCGCTTCCAGCGGTTGTAGAGCGTCTTGTGTGGACCGTATTCCCGGGGGGGCATCACGCCAGCGCAGACCATTTCTGTTCACGAAAATGATCCCACTCAACACACGACGGTCATCAACGCGAGGTTTGCCATGGCTCTTCGGGAAAAAGGGCCGCAGACGATCCATCTGTTCCTCGGTCAGCCAATACAGGTCACTCATCTTCAGTCTCCTCACAGAGGCTGAATCAGATTTCCGCAATCAAATCAATGGGTCCTGAGCCTAGTGTCTCTGCTAGCTTACGATCACTTGTGCCTAGTGATTTGCGGATTTGTCCTTGCCCTGGAATCGAAAAACGAATCGACCAGTTAGCAGAACCCTTCTGTTGAAACACATTATATGGTGCGGAAGCTAAGCTAGGACTATGCTTATTCACCCCAAAAATCCTTAGTTTTCGGTGACTATGCTAGGGTTATGCTAGCAGTCACAGACATTGCCAGATTCTGCAAGTCATTGAAAAACAAGGAAGACTGGTGCTGCTGGACAGGATTGAACTGTCGACCTCTCCCTTACCAAGGGAGTGCTCTACCACTGAGCTACAGCAGCGTAGTCTGCGGGCGTTCTAGCTGTTCGCGCGGAACGCCGCAAGACCAGATACGGTAAAAAAGACGAAAAAATTAATCGTCCCGGTGGGTTTTTTCCATGCGCTCGTGCTGTTCCTGCGCTTCAATGGAAAGCGTGGCAATTGGGCGTGCTTCCAGCCGTTTCAGGCCAATAGGCTCACCCGTTTCTTCACAGTAACCATATGTGCCGTTTTCAACCCGCTGCAAAGCAAGGTTGATTTTGCCAATCAGCTTGCGGGCGCGGTCTCGCGTACGCAGTTCCAGTGCGCGGTCAGTTTCCACGCTGGCACGGTCAGTAATGTCAGCTTCATGGATGCCGCCTTCGGAAAGGCTGGCAAGCGTATCTCCTGCTTCTTTGAGAAGGTAGGCGCGCCATTTAAGCAATTTCTGCCGGAAGTACTCCGTCTGAAGGGGATTCATGAACTCTTCATCTTCAGAGGGGCGATAATCTGGCGGTAAGGTAATCATGTCTGTCGTCAGCCTTTGCAATGACAGGCAGCCTGCCTTGAAAGAATGACGCGGCTTATAGCGGCATCCCGCTCACCCGCCAACAATTTTATGAGGCAAAAACGCAGAAAAAAGACAAAGGATAAAGTAAGAGTAAGAAAAGACTACATTTAAAATGAGTAATGAAAAAATATTTTAAGAAAGTTCCCTGTTTTATAAACACTTTCTTAGAGCCCTTTTGGAAATTCACGGATGAGCGTTTCGGCGTAGCATGAGGCTTCCCATGGCGATGTGGATCATGGCCTCTGCGACGTCGATCCGCTGTTCGTAGTCCTTCACAAGGCGACGCCAGCGGATCATCCAACCGAAGGTCCGTTCCACAACCCACCGACGCGGCAGGATTTCAAACCCTTTTGCTGTCTCTGACCGCCGGATGATCTCGACTGTGAAGTCGAGAAAAGTGGCCTTATCCATCAACTGGAGGCGGTCATAGGCTCCATCGGCAAACAGGTGCTTCACCCAAGGCCAGCGTTTGCGAATGGCATCAAGGATCATCTGTCCTCCTGCACTGTCCGAAATATCGGCTGTTGTCAGCTGGACCAGGAGAAGGCGGCCATCCGTATCAACTGCGATGTGACGTTTCCGACCGACGATCTTCTTGCCTGCGTCATAACCACGTGTCTTTGCGTGGGGTGCCTTGATACTCTGGCTATCAATGACACCACCCGATGGACTGGTTTCGCGTCCTGCCGCTTCACGATCGAGCATCAGACAGACATCATGAATGGTCTGGAACAGGAAACGGCGCATCAGCCTGCGGAACCACCAGTAAACCGTTTGCCATGGGCCAAAATGAACCGGAAGCATCTCCCAACCGCAGCCTGAGCGCACGAGATAGCGCAGAGCATTGATGATCTCACGGAAATCGGTTGTCCGTTTCCGACCACGCCGGTTCGCAGGGGGCATCAGAGGCGCTATGCGCTCCCATTCCTCATCTGTCAGATCAGACGGATAGCGTTTCGTCTTGCGTGTAATTCCGGCCATGCGGCCTCGTTGTGCTGGCGTCCACATCCTGCCTTTGAATCACGCTCAAAACCTCTTGAAAACCTATCATAGCGAATTTCCAAAAGGGCTCTTACGGCGTGTCGTCAGTTAAGTCCTGAGAGTGGCACGTGAGGGTTGTACTTTGTGTCTGCGTGTGCTGACTGTTTTCCTGTTTTTTTGGGGAGACAGACAGATGCGGCGCTATAGTTTACGCGATGACCAGTGGGAGCGGATAAAGGATCTTCTTCCTGGTCGAGAAGGCTATGTCGGCGGCACTGCGGTGAACAACCGTCTGTTCGTGGAGGCGGTGCTGTATCGCTATCGCGCGGGTATTCCATGGCGCGACCTTCCTGCCCGTTTCGGTGACTGGAAAAACGTGCACCGGCGTCTGCGCCGCTGGTGTGAAAGCGGCGTCATCGACGCGGAAATCTCACGGAAGGGTTGTACATCGGGTTAGATTATGAAAAAGTCTGTTTTGCACAAAAGAAATTTTCGTAAGCTATAAGAAAACCCGATGCAGACAGAGTGTAGCGCAGGCGCGTATGAGTTTCCAGCCTCCTGTGGACGGCGTGTTGTGGCCCGTTTTGACGGGGGTCGCATGAGTTCGGATGGGGGCGTCATTCTGGTGAAGCAGGCTGATGACATTCTGGGGCTCAGCCGCCGCTTTGCTGCCTGTTTTCGCGATAAGCGGCATCCTGCCTTTGTGGAATACCGGGTTGAAGACCTTGTCCGTCAGCGGATCATGGGCCTGGCACTGGGCTATGAAGACCTTAATGACCATGACGCTTTACGTCATGATCCTGTCATGGGTCTGGTATCGGGACGTCTGTCAGGAAGCCGGGCCAACTGTGCGGCACTGGCAGGAAAATCCACGCTGAACCGGCTAGAGCGCAGTGGGCACAAGGCAGATCGTTACTGTCGGATCATTGCTGATCATGAGGCCCTGGCTACCCTGTTCGTCACGCTCTTCCTTGACCAGCATGAGCACGCACCCGCCCGGATCGTTCTGGATGTGGATGCCACCGATGATCGTATCCATGGCCATCAGGAAGGCCGGGCCTTTCATGGATATTACGGCCATAACTGCTATCTTCCCCTGTATGTCTTCTGCGGGGACCATCTCCTCAGCGCTACCCTGCGCACGGCAGACAGGGACCCGGGGAAGGAAGCACTGGCAGACATCCGCCGGATCGTGGAGCAGATCAGGAGCCGCTGGCCCCGGGTGCGTATCCTGGTGCGTGGGGACAGCGGTTTCGCCCGGGACAGTCTGATGACATGGTGCGAAGACAACCACGTTGACTTCCTGTTTGGGCTTGCAGGCAACACCCGCCTGTATGACCGGATTGCCTCTTTGTCCGCTGAGGTTCGTGACGAAGCCGCCACGACAGGCAGAGCGGCGCGCGGTTTCGCCTCCTTTGACTGGATCACAAAGGACAGCTGGACGCACCGCAGGCGGGTCGTGGCCAAGGCCGAATGGCGCCACGGCAACCGCTATCATCGCTTTATTGTCACCACGCTACCGCAGGGAATGTCCGACCCCCGCCATCTCTACGAACAGATTTACTGCGCACGCGGGGATATGGAAAACCGCATCAAGGAATGCCAGATGGATCTGTTCTCAGACAGGACCTCGTCCCACACCATCCGGGCCAACCAGCTCCGGCTGTGGTTCTCGGCCGCAGCCTATGTCCTGCTCACCGCTCTGCAAAAGATGGCCCTTGGCCAGACCAGCCTGGAGACGGCGACCTGTGGCACCATACGCGCACGACTGCTCAAAATCGCGACACGTGTAACGCTCAGCGTCCGTCGGATTGTCCTGTCCATGCCGGACATGTTCCCCTGTCAGCATGAATTCGCCCTCGCTCATGCACGATTGCGAAGGCTCCGGCAGGCCATCTGAAGAAACAGACAGTGCACAGACCACATAGCTTCCACCAACACTGCCTTCTCAGGCCGTGACACCCTCACTGCGTTCAGAACCCGCCGCCAGAAGCAGAATATCGTCAATATTCCAGATCGGGCTCCTGTGGGATGACTGAACTCTACAAAATGACCTGAAATTGCCTCAAGTGTGAGATGGGGTGGTTGCCGTCCTCCCCGCACGGCATCGCAATGTGCCAGAATGGTCGTTGGAAGAAACGACTGCGCGAAAGGACGGCAGATGAAGGATACAGTGATAGGCGTTGATCTGGCAAAGAACATTTTCCAGGTTCATGGAGCTTCGCGTGCGGGCGAGGTGATGTTTCGCAAAAAGCTGCGTCGTCAGCAGTTTATGCAGTTCATGGCCACGCAGCCGCCTGCTCTGGTCGTTCTTGAAGCGTGCGGGAGCGCGCATTACTGGGCTCGCGAACTGGCAGGAGCTGGTCACGAGGTCAGACTGATCGCTCCGCAGTATGTGAAGCCTTTCGTGAAGCGCCAGAAGAACGATGCTGCTGATGCGGAAGCGATTGTCATTGCGGCCCGTCAGCCGGAAATGCGCTTTGTCGAACCACGCACTGAAGCGCAGCAGGCGCGTGGCGTTCTTTTCCGGGCCCGGCAGCGTCTGGTGCACCAGCGCACGGAACTGGTGAATGCCCTGCGTGCCGTTCTGTATGAATTCGGTCTCGTCGTGCCACAGGGGATTGCGCATATCAGACACATTGAAGCCATGCTGGATGAGGCGGTTCTGCCAGAGGCTGTGAAGCAGGAATGCCTTGATCCGCTGCGACAGATTTCGGAGCAGAGTGTGCGGATTGATGTCAGAACAAAGAAGATCAGGATGCTTGCCCAGGAAAGTGAAAACACCTGCAGATTGCAGAGCATGCCTGGAGTGGGTCCTCTGACCGCTCTTGCGATTGAAGCTTTTGCGCCTGACCTGCAGAGCTTCCGGCGCGGGCGCGACTTTGCTGCGTGGCTGGGGCTGGTGCCCCGTCAGTTCTCATCTGGCGGAAAGGAAAGGCTGGGGAAGATATCAAAAGCCGGGCAGGCTGATATCCGCAGGCTTCTCATCATGGGCGCCATGACCCAGGTGAACTGGGCCAGCCGTAAGGCCCCTGCACCGGGAAGCTGGCTGGCACGGATGCTGGCCCGCAAGCCCCGTATGCTGGTAGCCATTGCGCTGGCCAACAGGATGGCACGAGCCATCTGGGCCATGGCAACAAAACAGGAGGATTATCGGGATCCGGCCCTGTCCGTGGCAGCCTGAGCGATGGCTCGGCTCCCGCGGATGGAACCGGTAGGGGTGTGAGAGGGCGATGACCTGAATGGGCGCATGATCGTCTGATCCGGATCGGAAAAACCAGTGGATTTCTCTGTGCTTTAAAGCACGCCTGTGAGATTTGGATCTGATCCGCTGATCACCATACTGGCCAGTGGCTTCTGAAAGGCCACATCAACAGGCCTTACAGAAGACCGCACACGATCACACGTCAATATGGGTCAGAAAACTCTTGCATAACGGACGGCAACCATATGTGGACGGCTCCCCCTTATGTGGACGGCTCCCCCTTGCAAGGGGCTAGGCAAGAAAATGATCGGATCTTTGCTTCCATATGTCCGGCCTGTTGATGCGGCCATAGGGTCGCTGGCCAAGATGGCTTCCGCAGCGTGAGCCCCAAACACAGAAGCGGTCTTTGATGACCACTGGTTGCCACGGGTTTTCTCACGCCATGGATCGATCGATCACACCATCTGCTCTATTACTTGCAAGCCACGACCTCAGCTCGGCACGAGAGCGTCAAATGTCAGCGCATCGTGCCAGGCTAAGCTCAAACAGCAGCTGCGCCGGGTTGCTGCAGAAGGCGCTTATAGTGTTCGCCGCTGACCATCAGTTTCCAGGCAATCCGCGCAATCTTATTGGCAAGGGCCACCGCTGCGAGTTTCGGTTTTTTGCGCTCCAGCAATTCACGTAACCAAGATGAGGCATTCTTCCCATTGGTCCGCCGGGCATGCGACACGACTGCGGTCGCGCCAACCACCAGCGTGCTTCGCAAGACCTCATCGCCAGCGCGTGTGATTCTGCCAAGCCTTGTTTTTCCACCGGTTGAGTGATCCCTGGGCGTCAATCCGATCCAGGCCGCAAAGGCTCGACCCGATTTGAACAGATGCGGATCAGGCGTTTTCATCATCAGCAGCGCTGCGCCGATCGGGCCAACGCCCGGAATTTTCGCAAGACGCTGACTGCATTCGTTGGCGCGGTGCCATGCCATCACCTTGCCCTCAAGCTGTTCGATTTCACCTTGCAATTCAGCATATTCCTTTGCGTGAAGGGCAAACAACTCGCGCGTCAATGTGGGCAGGCTTTCGTCCGCAGCGATCCGATCAAGGAGTGCCTCAATCCGGCACATGCCTTTGGGCGCCGTGATCCCAAACTCGGCAGCATATCCCCGGATCGTATTGGCGAGCTGTGTGCGGTTCCGGATAAGTCGTGCCCGCATTCCAATCAGCATCAACGCTGCCTGCTCTTCCTCGCTCTTGAGCGGGACGAACCGCATTGTAGGCCGACTCATCGCTTCACAGAGGGCTTCCGCGTCGGCGGCATCGTTTTTCCCGCGCTTGACATAAGGCTTCACGAGCTGCGGCGCGATCAGCTTCACTGTGTGTCCCAGACACGAGAGCACCCGCCCCCAGTAATGGGAGGCGCCACAGGCCTCAATCGCGATTTCAATCGGGGGCAGTTTCTCAAAAAACTTTACCATCTCCCGGCGGGATAGCTTCCTGCGCAAAACAGGCTGCTCCTTCGCGTTTACACCGTGCAATTGGAAAACACTTTTTGACGTGTCCATGCCAATACGGATAATTTGTTCCATGGGTGGCCTCCTCTGTGAATTCTGCAACGACTTCACCTTGGCACATCGCGATGCCGTTGGGAGCCGTCCACCCCATCACAGAAGAAATCCGCGTCGATGACGCCGCTTTCACACCAGCGGCGCAGACGCCGGTGCACGTTTTTCCAGTCACCGAAACGGGCAGGAAGGTCGCGCCATGGAATACCCGCGCGATAGCGATACAGCACCGCCTCCACGAACAGACGGTTGTTCACCGCAGTGCCGCCGACATAGCCTTCTCGACCAGGAAGAAGATCCTTTATCCGCTCCCACTGGTCATCGCGTAAACTATAGCGCCGCATCTGTCTGTCTCCCCAAAAAAACGGGAAAACAGTCAGCACACGCAGACACAAAGTACAACCCTCACGTGCCACTCTCAGGGCTTAACTGACGACACGCCGTACAAATACGTGATGCCTAGTGCCCCGCATGGCAGCGCCACCGATCGTTGGAGCATGTCGTTCACCACTGGCACACGATTCCAGCCCGACGGTCGAAGCGACGAGAGATTGCCAATCCTGTTTGTGCGGTTCGACAAAGGCGCTAAACACGTCGCCCGTCAGCCGATTACAGTCGGGTCGTTACTGGAAATGCGCGCGTTCGGAGTTGAGTTCGGCGCCTTCACGCTGTGGAACAAAACCCGCCCCGCCGATGAAGCCGTGGTGTCTAAGGCGATCCGCTCACGGGATACAATGGCATTCCTTTACGATCCGTCGATGACAACCTACTCAGTTTCATCCCATGTTGCCGCTTATGCCCTTGGGAGTTCAGATGTGGTTGCCATGACTGATGCCGGCTTCAAGGTGGCGGACATTGCGCTCAACCTGACGGCGAACGCCTTCAACAAACTGGTACATCCGCCAGCAATGGGCACCAATTTGCCGCGAGAACGACTGCGTGGATTTCGTGTTCAGCGTGATCGCGGCTATGCGTTTACGACATTATTGTTCCACCTTCGCGGGTTGGTTACCGATGTCGCTTCAGAGGCGGCGATCCAGACTGCACTGACTCGCGCGGGATTACGCCCGCTAGACGAACTTCTGGCGCAAGCGCGCGTAGCGATCGAGCGCAAGCGCAAGACTGAGCTGTTATCACCTGAGCTTCGCGTCATCCGGGAACGGCTAGTCGATGCGGGGTTGACCGTGCTCTACCGACGCAACTTCGATGAGCTACGGATGTGGCCGGCGCCGCTAATTGCACCGGGTCCACTGGTAATGACAGGCGAGGATTGCGCCGAGTTTCATGTCAGCACCCCCACGCTGAGTGTTGAGCAGACCTGCTTCTTACATGACTGCTATTCGCGCTTGCGCGATCAGACGAAGCTCGCGTTGCGAGCCGCCCGCGGCTTTGAATTCGGCTGGTCTGACTATGTTTACTGACCGCCGTCAGAACAGATATTCAGAGTTTCAGATCGGGGCGTCGGAAGCCAATTGTTAGTTCAATTCGTCTGAGGCATGCGCGAATGAATGCCCGCTTTCGGTCATGCCTTCTCGATAACTGACCTTCCGCTCCCCCCCCCCCCCCATATCTGCCGCATCAGCGTGTGAGGAGCAGTTCTGCCATATTGTCTAGCCGTACCTTATGTCGCTCCCAGTCGGGCATAACGCGTTCAAGGAGTGCCCAGAAGGCAGGGCTATGGTTGCGTTCTTTGAGGTGGCACAGTTCATGCAAAAGCACATAGTCAATGCAGTCTCTTGGCGCTTTGACCGGATGGGGGTTGAGTGTAATGGTGCCGCCTGGTGAACAATTACCCCATTGGGTTTGCATAACCTGAAGTTTTAGGGCCGGGATCTGTGTAACCCACAATGTGGAGGGCAGTAAGGCTTGCAGCCGTGCCTGAAACACCTGTTGTGCCCGCTTAAAATACCAAAGCTCTAATAGCTTTTGAATACGTAAGGGGTGGGGCTCTTGCACGCAAACGTCTAGCCGCCCACGCAGCATACGCACGGTTTCTGGGGTGTTAGGCTGATGGTGCACTTTAAGCAGATGCCGTCGCCCGAGATAGAAATGGCTCTCGCCACTCACATAAGCGCGTGGTGTGGCCTGTTCCTGCACAGCACGGAAGTCACGCAGTTTTTGCCATATCCAGCGGGTTTTCTGGTGTAACGCCTGCTCTAGAGCAGTGTCAGAGGTTCCCTCAGGTACAAAAGCCTGCACGCTCAGGTCTGGGTAGACTTTAAGGCGTAGTGTTGAGCCAAGGCGGGGGCGTGGCAACAACTCCACACGGATAGTGTCTCCCCCATAGGTTAAAATGCGCTCTGCCATGCTCAGCCGCGTAAGGTATCAGCAGGGCCTGCCCGCATAATCTGAATAACCTGTGTGGTAATTTCGGTAATTTTATCCAGACCAAATCCTATTTTTTGCCCAACAGGAAAAAGAAGGGAGATGAGCGCCAGTGTAACAGTTTTTTCCATGTCCGGACGGCTCAGAGAGTTTTCCCGCACGGCTTTGCTGACAATGCTGTCAATTTGAAAGGCCAGATCAATCCAGCTTTGCTGCTCTTCTTCTGTTTGTTTATGGTTAAAAATTGCTGCAAAGGTTTTGAGGAACACCCCATAGTAAGCCTGTGCATGGCGGTGGCCTTCAAAAATTGCCGGAATAGTATCGAGTTTGCGTTCTGTAACCTGTTCCTCAAACTCCTTAAACAGCATGAGTTGCTTTAAAGGGTGGTCAAACAGGCTTTCTGCTTCTTCAATAACCTTGCGCAGCAGGGCGGAGAAGGCCTCTTTGGCATAGGGGTCATCCTGCATCTCATGGTCAATAACCTTTGTAATGCGGGTGCGAATAAGGTCTGTCTCGTTACGGGTTTTTTCTTCTGTCCAGTTTTCTGGTTTTTCGTCTTCAGGTTTTTGGCCCATTTTGCCAACAGCATACAGGCCGCCAGACTCATGCACTTTTACGCCTGCCACATGCCGGTCGAGCAGTTTTTTAACCTGTTCGGCATAGTGGTCAAAGTCTACGGTCTCACCTGTATCTTGCAGCACCATCTGGCGCAGGCTGGTAAGTTGTTTGAGTGTTTCTTTGTAGGTGGTGCGGTCTGGTTCGGTAAAGCTGGTATCTGCAAAAAATGCCACGGATTGCAGGGCAACTTTTAGGCAGGCGGCAAACTTTGTGAGTGCCTCATAGAAGTCATCCCGGCGTTTGAGGTTTACGTCCACCATCTGGCCGTGTTCTTCCACCATACGCGGCATCAGCACGGTACGCAGCTGCTCGGGGTCGCTTTTGTTCTTTACGCCGTCAAATATGGCCCAGAGGGCTTTGTGTAGGGCAGGGAGTTCCCGGTATTCTGTGCTCATTTGGCTATACAGCCCGGCAATGTCTTTGGGGTCATACCCACCAACATTTTCAGCGGCCAGTTCGTCATAGCGGGCCAGTGTGGTGTCCAGCTCTGCTAAAATGCCGCGATAATCAATAAGCAGGCCATGCTTTTTCTGGTCGTGCAGGCGGTTTACGCGGGCAATGGCTTGCAGCAGGTTATGCTGCTTTAAAGGCTTGTCGATATAGAGCACGGCATTTTTGGGTTCGTCAAAACCCGTCAGCAGCTTATCAACAACAATAATCAGCTTGAGGTCGGGGTCTTTCTCAAAGCGGTCAATAACCCCGCGCGTGTAGTCGTCCTCGCTTTGGGTGCCGACATTGTTTTTCCACCATGTTTGAATTTCGGGCTGTTTGCGCTCGTCAACTTCTGTATGGCCTTCTCGCGTGTCGGGTGGGCTCATAACAATGGCGCTTTCAAAAAGCCCGACCTCATCCAGATACTGCTTGTAGCGTATGGCGGAGAGTTTGCTGTCACACGCCAACATGCCTTTGAGGTCTTTATCAATGTTATTATCAAAATGGGTGGCTAAATCCATGGCAATAAGTCGAATACGGTCATCGGCCTTGTAAACCTGGTTAGCACGGGCAAAGCGTTTTTTAAGGTCTGTTATTTGTTCTTCTGTTAGCCCCTGCGTAATGCGTTCAAACCAAGCATCAATAGCGCGGTCATTGACATCAAGGTCAGGCTTACGTTCTTCATACAGCAAGGGTGTTACCGTGCCGTCTGCTACCGCCTGCTGCATGGTGTAGGAGTGAACAATTTTACCAAAACGGTTGGTGGTCTCGCTACCTTTAAGCAGTGGTGTGCCAGTAAAGGCAATAAAGGCTGCATTGGGCAAAGCGTGCTTCATGCGGGCATGGTTTTCTCCGCCTTGGCTGCGGTGGCCTTCATCCACCAGCACAATAATGTCTGCACTGTCGTTATGGCATTCGGGCAGAGTGGTGGCGGTGTGGAACTTGTTGATGAGCGAGAAGATGATCCGCTCCTGCCCATGCCCGATCTGCTGCGCCAGACGGCGACCTGATGTGGCCAGTGCCTCTTCCTTGTCCTTCTTGTCCGCCAGTTCGCCGCCGATGGAGAAGGTCGTGCTCAACTGGCGTTCCAGATCCTTGCGGTCTGTCACCACCAGAATGCGGCATTGCTTGAGATCCTCATCCAGAATAAGGGCGCGGCTGAGGAACACCATGGTGAAGGACTTGCCCGACCCCGTGGTGTGCCAGACCACGCCGCCCTCACGTCCGCCATCGCTGCGGCGGGACTTGATGCGTTCCAACAGACGCTTGATGCCAAAGACCTGCTGATAGCGGGCCACGATCTTGCCCGCCTTGCGGTCGACCAGCGTGAAGAACCGCGCCATCTCCAGCAGACGCTCGGGCGAGAGTAGGCCGATCAGCAGCCGATCCTGATCCGTGACATGCAGCGGGCGGGAGGCCCAGTCCTCGAACCATATCCGGGCCGGGGGCTTTCGATCGGCAAACAGCGCGTCTTTCTGGGTACCCGAAAGCGGTGCGTTCTTGACGCGGATTTCTCACACTTGAGGCAATTTCGGGTCATTTTGTAGAATTCAGTCATCCCACAGGAGCCCGATCTGGAATATTGACGATATTCTGCTTCTGGCGGCGGGTTCTGAACGCAGTGAGGGTGTCACGGCCTGAGAAGGCAGTGTTGGTGGAAGCTATGTGGTCTGTGCACTGTCTGTTTCTTCAGATGGCCTGCCGGAGCCTTCGCAATCGTGCATGAGCGAGGGCGAATTCATGCTGACAGGGGAACATGTCCGGCATGGACAGGACAATCCGACGGACGCTGAGCGTGACACGTGTCGCGATTTTGAGCAGTCGTGCGCGTATGGTGCCACAGGTCGCCGTCTCCAGGCTGGTCTGGCCAAGGGCCAGTCTTTGCAGAGCGGTCAGCAGGACATAGGCTGCGGCCGAGAACCACAGCCGGAGCTGGTTGGCCCGGATGGTGTGGGACGAGGTCCTGTCTGAGAACAGATCCATCTGGCATTCCTTGATGCGGTTTTCCATATCCCCGCGTGCGCAGTAAATCTGTTCGTAGAGATGGCGGGGGTCGGACATTCCCTGCGGTAGCGTGGTGACAATAAAGCGATGATAGCGGTTGCCGTGGCGCCATTCGGCCTTGGCCACGACCCGCCTGCGGCGCGTCCAGCTGTCCTTTGTGATCCAGTCAAAGGAGGCAAAGCCGCGCGCCGCTTTGCCTGTCGTGGCGGCTTCGTCACGAACCTCAGCGGACAAAGAGGCAATCCGGTCATACAGGCGGGTGTTGCCTGCAAGCCCAAACAGGAAGTCAACGTGGTTGTCTTCGCACCATGTCATCAGACTGTCCCGGGCGAAACCGCTGTCCCCACGCACCAGGATACGCACCCGGGGCCAGCGGCTCCTGATCTGCTCCACGATCCGGCGGATGTCTGCCAGTGCTTCCTTCCCCGGGTCCCTGTCTGCCGTGCGCAGGGTAGCGCTGAGGAGATGGTCCCCGCAGAAGACATACAGGGGAAGATAGCAGTTATGGCCGTAATATCCATGAAAGGCCCGGCCTTCCTGATGGCCATGGATACGGTCATCGGTGGCATCCACATCCAGAACGATCCGGGCGGGTGCGCGCTCATGCTGGTCCATGAAAAGCGTCACGAACAGGGTAGCCAGGGCCTCATGATCAGCAATGATGCGGCAGTAACGATCTGCCTGCTGCCCACTGCGCTCTAGCCGGTTCAGCGTGGATTTTCCTGCCAGTGCCGTACAGTTGGCCCGGCTTCCTGACGGACAAGGTCTTCAACCCGGTATTCCACAAAGCCGGGATGCCGCTTATCGCGAAAACAGGCAGCAAAGCGGCGGCTGAGCCCCAGAATGTCATCAGCCTGTTTCACCAGAATGACGCCCCCATCCGAACTCATGCGACCCCCGTCAAAACGGGCCACAACACGCCGTCCACAGGAGGCTGGAAACTCATACGCGCCTGCGCTACACTCTGTCTGCATCGGGTTCGTTTATTGCTTATGAAAAATTATTTTGTACAAAACAGACTTTTTCATAATCTAACCCGATGTACAACCCTTCTGTGAGATTTCCGCGTCGAGCACACCCCATTGCAAAAGATGACTATGGATAGGAATAAGCCGCGTTCCGGCTGCTGTTTTGGGTGACCAGTTATCCTCCGGATGAGGGCGGACATGGAAGCAGCGAATACCATTGACGGTCACAATGTCCTGCGTGCGCAGGTTGCAGAGTTCCCCAAGGCGCATGCCGGTATACAGGGCGATGGTAATCATCCCGACATAACTGCGTAAGGATGTTGTGGTGCTTGTCCAGCGTGCTGTGGAAAGCTGGGCTAGTTCGAGGTCTGTCCAGTCCCGGCGGTCAATCTTCTGGGTGACATCATAGCTCCACCCGGCCCAGGGATTACGGGTCACGATTTCGCGTTGTACCAGGTGCCCCCAGAGGGCGGAGAGGCGTGAGAAATGGTTTTTGACCGTCTTACCGCTGAGGGTTTCCAGCTCTTGCTCCTTGGCGCGCACAATTGCGTCATGAATGCCAGGAGAGTTCTTATGTTTGCCATGCGTAGAGGGCAGGGCGAAGAGCATATCCCGGAACTCCCCAGCCACCCCGCCGGTAATCTGGTCAACAGGCTTGTCGCCAAAGGCTTCTACAAAAAGACCGATGGTCTTGCCGGTATCGCGAATAATGCCGGGGCTTTTGGTTTTATCACGGTAAATGAACTGCTCAGCCATTTCCGTGATGGTCGGCGCTGTCGTCTTCTTAGCGTTGGGTGTGGCTTTGTTGGGAGCTGTGCGGGCTGAGGGCTCCGCCTGCACAGGCATGAAGGCGGCCTCCGTTTCCTGCGCTGAGTTTTTGATAGACACCACGATGCTGCTCAGGTTGGCAATCTGCTCGCGCAGCATGGTTTTTTCTGTGGCGTTGCGTAGATAGTCCTTGGAGGCCGTGGCGTGCAGTTTTTTGAAGCCTGCCATCAGCCTGTCTATGCCGTCATTGGATATCTTAATAAACTCTTGCAGTTGCTTCAGGCTGTGCGCCTTGTCGAGGTAGAGCCTTGCCTTTTCATAAGTGCGTTCGAGTCTCACTTTCTTTTCTTCAATAGCAATCATACGGTCTGTATCGCGTATGAGGTCCTCATAGTGGGCAAGAAGCTTTCTCAGTTCTTCTGGAGAGGCGTCTTCGTACATGGCTTTGGCTTTACTAAAGAACAGTCCTGTTCTGGCATAAAGCCCGGCTGCGCGTTCGCGTGCAACCCGTTTGCTGTTGGTCTGGAGAGAGAGCGAGATTTCTGTGCGGCCCAGCAGGGGGCGAAGGGTGTGGGGAATGGCACGGCGGAAGTGGTAGTGTGAGCCAAGCAGACGGAGCATGTCGGTTCCCATTATGGGAAGGTGAACGGGACACGGTCCTTTTGTCCTGCCAAGCAGGTACTTTATTCAATATTTTCAATAGGTTAGTGGTGCGAACTGCGGGACTCGAACCCGCACGCCTATTACAGGCTGGAGATTTTAAGTCTCCTGCGTCTACCATTCCGCCAAGTTCGCGCAGATACAGTGGTGTATCTGAGATGGTTGAAAGCGTTTTAGCATGGTCGGAGATAACTGCAACAGCATGTTTATCGAACAGCTTGTAAAATAGGTCCAAAGTGGCGCAGCCAACTCTCTGCTTGCTGTCTGTGAGGGGTTAATGTGTCGACCATTTTCCAGAATTGGATACTATGGTTCATATGCTGCAGATGGCTTAATTCATGGGCAATCAAATAATGGCGCACGAAAAATGGTGCCATTATTAGGCGCCAAGACAACATTATACGCCCAGAAGATGAACAACTGCCCCAGCGGCTTGATGTATCGCGCACATCTAACCGTTTAGGGGCTAGCCCAACAGTGTGGGCTAGATGGTGCATTTCTTGAGTGAGAACTTTTGTTGCGTGTCGCTTAAGAAAGTCTTCTACGCGTCTTGCAAGAAAAGAGGGATCTCCGCTTACTAGCAGACAATCATTTTCTAGCCATGCACCGCCTTTGTGGTCAGGTGCATGGCGAATTGTATAGTTCTTATCTTGAATGAGGATATTGGAGCCAATAGCAAAGCGCGGCGTTTGCACTAATTTTTCAAGGCGTGTTGTAATCCATTGCGCCTGTTTCTGCACAAATATCAATGCCTGCGTGTAAGGGAATCTTTTTGGTAAAGTAACAAGAACCGCCTGTTCTTTTGCAGAAATCCGTATGATGCAGCGTTTGGCTTTTGTTGAAATACGCCAGATTATTTTGGCAGCACCATACCCTTCCAACATAACAGTGTCTGGCCAGGAGGGATTTTCTTTACAATTCAAGAAAACATCTTTCTAAACAGAAGTTTTTAGTGAGATTCCTCAGCAGGAAGGCCGGGCCAACTGACAATGTAATCTTCCAGTGCGCCTGCGCGTCTTTCACTTATGCAGCGTCCTGCGGCAGATTCACCAGCAGTGATAACTGATTGAGAAGTATGTGTCAGTAACGGGTGCCACTGTGGCAGGCCACGCCCTTCTGATAGGCGGCGATATGCGCAGTCTGGTGGCAACCAATCGAGTTCAGGAATCATCTTTGGTGTTAAGGTAATGCAATCTTGTACTTTGCGGCGGCGTTGTGCGTAATCTGTGCATTGGCAGGTTTTAACATCCAGAAGGCGACATGCAACAGACGTATAATGCAGTTCTTCTGTGTCATCATCACGCAGTTTGTGCAAACAGCAGCGCCCGCATCCATCGCACAGACTTTCCCATTGCTCTGTGGTCATTTCTGTAAGTGGGGTTGTTTCCCAAAAAGGTGCTGTCATTGTGCGATGCCAAAAAAGAGGGAGAGAAAAAAGCTTGCAATTAAAGGCTTTTTAAGAAGAGGCCAGATAATGAGCTGTAGGCATGTGCTTTGGTTGGCTCCTAATTCACGTGCTGTCGCGCCCCATGATTCTGGTAGGGTTTCGAGCTTAGCAAGCGGCCATAAGGCAAGCAGAGGTAGGCTTAAAATCCCCTGTAAAAAGGGGGTATAAGGTGTGTTGATAACAACAGGCAAAAAAATACCAAGAACTGATGTTGGAATGAACAACATAAAGAACGAAATATAAAAAATGCGCCCAGCATGTGTGGCAAATGCCAGCATGAGCAGAACAAATACAAGAAATATGCTTGCTATGCTGATACAGGCAAATCCCCATAAAAAGGAATAAGGCAATGGGATATGCATTAAAGAAGGGATCACTTGCGGAGTGCCCATTGTTCAAAATGTTCTGCAATGATGTTTAAGTGATTTATCCAAAAGATATCATCAACAACAAGCGGAGCAGCCAAGTGGCGTAAGTTGTTATCCACTGCCATATCTCTCATGGATGGCAGAGATGGCCATGCGTTGGAAAAAGCTTGCTGCTGCTGGGCTTGATCAAGCCATGATACAAAACTGAGTGCGGCATCTGTGGTGGCAGAACTATGTGGCACGCCCCATCCGTAACGCACTTGTAGGCGTTGCTGCCAACAGATACCAAACCGTTTGGTATCTCCGCTGGCTGAGTTCAACATTTCCCCCGTAGGCGCAAGCCCCATAAGGGCGCCGCCGCTTTTTAAGATCTGTCCGGCTTCTTCGGGGGTAGACCACCACACAATATAAGGGCGCAGCTGATCTAGTTTCCGAAAGGCGCGCCTTAGCCCTTCTTGGGTGTTGAGTGTGCGGTACACCATTTCAGATGGCACGCCATCAGCCAGTAGGGCAATTTCCAGCGTGGTGCGAGGGTCACGTCGCAGGCTGCGCCGTCCCGGATGGCGCGCAACGTCCCAAAAATCAGCCCAGTTGGGGGGGGTGTCAAAACGTGAGCTATCCCACGCAATGGCGTAATCAATGCTGGTTGAATAATTGGGTTGTGCTGCATCTTCAGGCAGGGGGGCAAGCAAGCCTGCGGTGCCACCTATAGCAAGGTTGCTATTTTCCATCATGACCGCAGCCCAGTGTTTGGGGTTGGCTTTTTCCTGCTGTTGAAGGGCAGTTAGAGAACCATCCCACCCAGAGGTGGTGATGCGGTGATGTGTCTGGTGCGTATATCCGGCAAAAAGGATTTTTTTCTGTATGTCACAAATCCTGCCCGAGAATGTCAGGACCCGTAAGGCATCTGTATGTGCAACCGTACGCTTACGCGTAGGCCGGGCCAGAGCCATTTGAGGGGTAAGAGAGATGAAGCCACCGCCCAACCCAGCCAATAGGGCTTTCCGTCGGGAAATGGTCCCGGCAGAAGGCTCTTGTTTCTGAGAGTGGGGTGACGGAGTCCCGCTGGAGCGACCGTGCAGGAAAGAAAAAGAAAACAGGGTGACCTCGCGCATATAGTGCAGCCAGATAAAGACAGGCTAGTTTAGCCTTATTTTGCATCCATCGGAAAGGCGATAGCGTTCTGTGGTTGCCAAGCCAATATAGCCTTGTTGCCGGGGCGGAGTTCACGCGGCAAATGAACCAATGGCCGGTGAGCTATAATTTCCGTGCCATCCAAGGTGCGAAACCGCATGGCAATGGCGTGGCCAATATGGTGGGCGGAAACCAGAGTGCAGGCAATATCTGTCTTATCTTCTATCTCCATGCCGCCAGAGCGAGGGAATAGAACGGAAAGACGATCAGGCAGAATGCAAATGCTGGCAAGGTCATTTTCTTCCAGATTGTAATCGGCCATGGCTTCCACTGTCTCGCCCGATGGGAGGCGCAATTCGGCAATGTCATCTTCTATAAGAAGTACCTTGCCGCTGATAACATTGGCATCGCCAAACTGTTCCGCCACGCTGAGGCACGCAGGGCGGTTTAGGAGGGTGGCAACATCTCCTATCTGTAACAGAGTGCCATTTTGCATAACGCCAATCTGGTCTGCCGCCATCATACAATCCTGCTTCTGTCGTGAAAGCAGTAGAATGCTCAATCCTATGGCATGGCGTAACCGGTCCAGAAACGTGATTGCACGCCGGATGGTCGGCTGATCCATTTTTTCAAAAGGCTGATTAAGAACCACAACGTCAGGCTGGGTAATCAGGGCGCGGGCTAATTGCGTGCGAAATATCTGTTCCGCATTAAGTGTGCGTGCCGGTTGGGCGCGCAGGGCTTCCAATCCTATTAGGGCTAGTATTTCCGCTCCGCGATGTGAGACCTCAGCTTTATGGAGTGTACCACTGGCGCGGAGGGGCAGAAGGATATTGTCCAAAACGGAAATATGCGGAAACAAGGGCGCATGTGGGCCTATTGTTGCCAGTTTTTTATGACCAGATGTGCCTAAGTTATATGGTGTGCTGTTTATTTCTATCTGCTCAACCGTATAGGGGCGTCTGCCGGCCAATGTTTCTGCCAAACAGGTCAGATCCTCATTGTTCTGCCCGATTCCCAGTATGGCTGTGCAGCTTTCCGCCGGTAGAGAAAGCGTGAGGGGTTGTGCGTTCTGAAAGAACGCTAGATTGTGAACCGCCAGTGCTGTGGATGAGCCATGCGTGGTGTGCATGCAACTATGTCCCTTCCCGTGGGTTAGAAGTTAAAGTGCACTATATTTCAGGCAGGTAAACGGAGGTTTCTTTCATGTCTTCAGATAAAATCAAAGAAGTAAAAGCAGCAGGTGAAGCCGCAGCCGACACAGCGCGGGACGAATTGGAAGTCGTAAAAGCGCATCTTGAACGCCTTGTGACCCAGCATCTGGTGCCTGCATTGGGCCGTGCAGGGGATAAAGCCGGCACGCTGAAGGGGCAGGCGGTTGCCAATGCGCGCGAACTGGCCGATCATGCACAAAGCGATCTTGCTAAGCGTAATCGTGGTCAGTCTTCCTGGTTGTCCATTGCCATTTCCGGCGTGGTGGGCTTTATCCTTGGGCGTCTGTCACGCTGACGCTTGTGCGTCATCTGAACAAAGGTAGCCTCGGAGCCCATGCGTATCTTTGATCTTGGTAAATCCGCCCTGAATGCTCAGTCTAACCTGATGCAACAGATGGCCATACGATACGGCAAGCAGGCCGTATTGTTGGCAATGGCGGCAGTATTTGGACTATTTGCCCTGATTACAGGGCATGGGCTCCTTTGGGTGCTTCTGGTTTTTGTAGGGCATTTTGGCCCAGTAGGTGCGGCATTTACGGTATTTGGGCTGGATCTTTTTGTAGCTCTGGTATGCGTACTGTTTGGCCGCCGCTCTTACCTTACAGTGCAGGAAGTAGAAGCCCGCATTGCCCGCGACCGCAACATCACCATGATGCGCGACTCCATGACCATGGCAGCTGTAACAGCAACCGTTGCAACAGCTATGGGACGCGGTGGATCTCGTAAAGTATGGGACGTTGTGCGGCGGAAAAAGGACTGAAATCGTCCACTCTGGACGAAACCATAGGTTCCATTCCAAATTTGCATTGGCGCGCAGGATTTTTTCTGTAAATGATGGCGCTGTCTTTCGTGAGTGTGCAAATTGTTTGCACGCTCACTAGTGTGGGTAGGGAATGGAACCGAATCATCATCCCGTTATGGCCAATGAGCCCCGCCGTTTCTTTGGATACCGGCTGGCGCGTCTTGCTGCTGTGTGGCGGCGGGAGATTGATGCCGATCTGCGGGCCTTTGGCCTGACAGACGCCACATGGCGGCCCATTTATTATCTTAACTTCTCCAAAACACCCATGCGCCAGACAGATCTGGCCCGCTCCCTCTCCTTAGAAGCCCCTTCACTGGTGCGGCTTTTGGATGTGCTGGAAAAGCGTGGCTACGTGGTGCGTGAAACGGATGAAGAAGATCGCCGCTCCAAACTGGTAAGCATTACGGAAGAAGGGCGCAGTGTTGCCGCCCTTGTCAGCCGCGTGGCTGATGAAGTGACCGCCCGCCTGACCGAAGATGTTTCAACCGAAGAGCTGGAAGAATGCTGCGGCGTTCTTGACCGGGTTGAGCAAGCCGTCCAAAACCACCGGGATACCGTTGGTGATGATAAAAGAGGCATGCGGTAATGCCAGTTTCCAGAACAGTGCCATGCTAGCTGAATTCAATATTTTTGGTGTTTTTATTGCACCTATTGTCGTGTACGCCCTAGCGGCGCTGCCGATTACAATGTTTGTTCGCTTCGTGTTGTGGTGGAGCGGCCTTCTGGGCTGGTTCTGGCATATCGCGTTGTTTGAAATATCGTTATACGTCAGTATCCTTTGCCTGCTGATCCTCTACGTCTGACCCGAAAAGGCTTTTGAGTCTCCGCAATGCCCCTTCTGCGCACCCTGATACGAGTTGTTCTGACCCTTGCGGTCGTCTCACTGGCCATCGTTCTGGGGATTACCCTGTGGAACGTGTATATGATTGCACCCTGGACCCGAGATGGCCGTGTGCGTGTTTACGTTGTGGACGTAGCGCCTGAAGTTTCCGGCACCGTGGTGCAGATTCCCATTGTGGATAACCAGTTTGTGCATAAGGGGGACCCCCTGTTTGTGCTTGATCCGGTGCGTTTCCGTCTTGCTATCCGTGAGGCACAGGCCCGGCTTGATGGCGCATTGGAAGATTTGAAGCTGAAACGCAACGATGCCCGCCGCCGTATGGGCTTGGGTGGCATTGTGTCGGCCGAAGAACAGGAAGTCTTTAACTCCAATGTGGCCACGCAGATTGCATCTGTGGATGCAGCTCGTGCTGCTTTGGATGTGGCTAAACTGAACTTGCAGCGTTCTGTTCTGTATTCTCCGGTAAACGGCTACATTACCAACCTGAATCTGCGAGTAGGTGATTACGCCTCTGCCGGGCAGGCACGTATGGCCGTTATCGATTCCGACTCCTATTGGGTTTACGGGTATTTCGAAGAAACAAAGATGTGGGGCGTGCACGTGGGTGATGAAGCCCGCGTTAAGCTGATGGGTTACAAGCCTATTCTTACAGGCCACGTTGTCAGCATCGCACGTGGTATTAACGATACCAACGGCACACCGGATAAGCTTGGGCTGCAGGATGTAAACCCAATCTTTACCTGGGTGCGTCTGGCACAGCGTATTCCCGTACGTATTCACATTGACCACGTGCCCGATAGTGTCACGCTGGCAGCAGGTATGACGGCAACTGTGAGCGTAGGCCCTGAACCCAGAGGCCGCCGCGGAAAGTTGACGACCTGGCTTCAAGATCATCTGTAAGCGCAGGACATGAGACAGAACATGAAGGGTCGTCGTCGCCTTGGGCTGTTTCTGGCAACATCCATGCTGTTGTCAGCCTGTACCGTAGGGCCAAATTATCAGCCAGATCGTATGAAGGTTCCGGCAGCGTTCAAGGAGACGGAGGAAGAAGAGCATCCGGCTACACCTGAAGAGATCGAACGCACCAATAAGGAAATGACAGAGTGGTGGTCTTTGTTCAAAGATCCCATCCTCACGCGCTTGGTTAATGATGCCATTACGGGCAACTACGATCTGCAGATTGCCGGGCAGCGTATTCTGGCTGAACGGGCCATTCGTGATCGGTCTGCTGCACAGTGGTATCCACAAATGGATGCCAATATGGGCGGTGGTGATGTGCGCTATTCCATCAATATTGATAACTGGCCACTTCGTCCTGGCAATGCAGCTAACCGACCAGAAGCTTCCATGCTCACCTATGGTGTGATGGCATCGTGGGAGCTGGATATGTTCGGGCGTATCCGCCGTGATGTAGAAGCGCATGAACATCAGGTTGAAGCCAATATTGAAGGCCGCCGCGCACTGCTGATGGGCCTGCTGTCCGAACTTGCGTCCGACTATATGTTGCTGCGCGTAACACAGCTTCAGATCAAGATTGCCACAGATAACATTCGCGTTGCCAAGGATGCGCTGGACCTAACCAACAAGCTGTATCTGGAAGGTGTGGGCAACACCTTGCAGATTGCACAGGCTCAGGCAGAAATGGATGCGCAGATTGCTGCGCGTGAGCCGCTTAAAACACGTGTTTCGCAGGTAACGCACGCCATTGCTGTGCTGTTGGGTAAAATGCCGGGTGAGTTGGAGGAGGAACTGAAGATACCGCGGCCTCTGCCAATTGTGCCGGAATTTCCTGCCACACTGCCATCCATTGTTATTGCCAATCGCCCAGATATCCGTATGGCAGAGCGGCAATATGCTGTGGCTACGGCCCAGATTGGTGTGGCTGTTGCCAACCTGTATCCGCATTTTGTGGTGCCGCTAACCTTTAACCCCAATGCTTCAGCCATGTATCAGGCGTTTCAGGCAAATGCCATGAGCTGGCAGTTCCTGCTGATGGCCAGCATGCCATTGATGCACGGCGGCAAAATGACCTCAGAAGTGCGTGCTGCACAAGCAGCCGCTGAAGCCGCGCGTTTGACCTATCGTCAGACGGTTCTGCAAGGCTTTAAGGAAGTGGAAGATGCCATGGCTGCATGGCATGATGACATTGAATATGCCGAACAACTGCATAAAGCCGCAGAAGATAGTGCAACTGCCAGTGAGCGTGCGCGTAAACTGTATGGTGCTGGTCTAGTAGGCTTTTTGGAAGTGCTGACAACTGAACGTACAACCTTGAACGCGCAGAATATGGAAGCTCTCGCCAAGTTAGAGCGTCTGCGTGATGCGGTAAATCTGTACACGGCTCTGGGTGCTGGATGGAAAGGTGTTGCCCTTACCAACACCACCTTACCTGTTTCGCTTGAAACACAGAATTTCCTTGCCCGTGCCTTCAAACAGTAATCCACATCAGAAAAGCGCTTTGGCATCACCTTATGTCAGGCGCATCCTATTGGTTGCTTTGTTGCTGATAGGTGGTTTTACGCTGATGTGTTTTACCGGCTGGCTGGCAGTGACGCATAGTCACGTGCAAGATAGCTGGGCTATGGTTGCGTTCCGCTGGTTGTTCCCTGTGATAGGGGCCGTAATGGTTGTGGCCGGATTTGTATTCCTCAACCGGCCAGTAGGAAATGTCTGGGAAAATTTTGAAGCATCCTCAGATGATGAGGACGCAGATGAAATTGTCTCTAATATGGATGGGCGCTAGGCAGAATTTAGCTGCTCGCAAGGCGTTTGAAGGCAGGGGTTTGTGCCTGTGCCATCAAAAATGAGATCATGCCCTTACGTGCCAAAGCAGCATCCTGCCCAAGATGAATAAGCCCCCCAATCTGTGTTGGGTGGCGTATTACATCACATATCAACTTGCCGATTTGCAGCCCCCCTTCAGGGGAAAGAACAGACCCTGCAATAGGGGGCAAGGAACGGTCTGCCGGATCGCACACAACCCGCAATACAGCAAAAGGTAAGCCAGCGTCTTCTGCTGCCTTGGCTAAGAAACCACTTTCCATATCCAATGCAGGGCAATGAGACTGTGCAAAAAGCTCTGCCTTATGGGCGGCATCCATTACAACAGTATCACTGTGCAGCAATGTGCCGCCCTGCACACCAGCCTGATCTCCACCCAAAATATGGCGGAGGGTGGCATCGCATACGGTATCTGTGCCCCAGCAGGAAACCTTTTCGGGAATAACAATGGTGCCAGCAGACAATGCTGGGTTTAGCCCCGCAGCCAAACCAAAGGAGAGCAGGCAATCAGTCCCGCTGGCAACCAACCTAGCTGCTTCTCGCTTTGCCCCTGCATGTGTGGCGCCGCTGGCCGCAATGGCAGCATGAGGGAAAATAGAGCGAATAAGGCGTGCTTCCGCTTTTAAGCCGACCAGAATACCGGGGCGAGATGGGGAAGGTTGAGCAAAAGCTGATGTCATTGATTTAGAACCCAAAGGAAACCCGGCGCGTATTGCTGCTTTCAAGGTTGCGATAGCGAGCTAAAGCCATAAGCGGGAAGAATTGCTTGTAGCCGTGGTAGCGAAGGTAAAACACTTTAGGAAAGCCGACAGCATTATAGGGGTCTTCATGCCATTCCCCATTGGCATCCTGCTGGTCAGCCAACCATGTAATGCCGCGCGTTACAGCCGGATCATCCCTCCGTCCTGCGGCCATCAAGCCCAGAACAGCCCATGCGGTTTGTGAGGGCAGGCTTTCATCATATGTGCCGTGTGGGCCACCTTCATAAGATTCGCAACCTTCACCCCAGCCACCATCTGCACGTTGTACAGAACGTAGCCATTCCACAGCTTTCACCACGGCAGGGTCATCGTGGGAAACGCCAGCAGCATTCAGGGCGCATAGGGCAGACCATGTGCCGTAAATGTAGTTTGTGCCCCACCGCCCAAACCAGGAACCATCTTTTTCCTGCTCTTTGCGCAGATATTCCAGCCCGCGGTTAATAACCGACTCGTCTTCTGGGTTTCGTAACTGGGCCAGAAAGGAGATGCACCGGGCGGTTACATCTGCGGTAGGCGGATCTAGCAAGGCACCGTGATCGGCAAAGGGAATGTGATTGAGCACATTCTTGTTGTTATCGATATCAAAAGCACCCCAGCCACCATCTGTGCTTTGCATGCCCACAATCCATGTGCGTGCGCGCTCAATGGCTTCGGCATTTGCAAGGTCACCTTCACGGTGCAGCAACATGCCTACTACGGCTGTATCATCCACATCCGGGTAATAGTCGTTTCCGTATTGGAAAGCCCACCCACCGGGAGCCAGATTGGGGTTACGAACAGCCCAATCTCCCTTCACGTTCAGGATTTGCTTACTGCGGAGCCATGCAGAGGCTTTTTTCAGCTCAGCAACAGTTTTTTCTGGTGCGATTCCATTGGGGCCGGAGGCTGCCTCAATCATGGCATGGCCAGAAAGGCCGGTGTCCCAAATGGGGGAAACACACGGCTGGCAGTAAGCTTCATCATCTTTTTCAACGATGAGAGCCTGCACGGCTTCCCATGCCGTTTTTGCACGTGGGTCTTCATCTGGCACGCCCATGGCCCGATACATCATCACCACATTGGCCATGGCGGGGTAAATGGCCCCTAGTCCATCTTTGCCATTTAGACGAGGTTCGATAAAATCAAGAGCGGCCTGAATGGCCTTTTTATGCGTTTTTTCGGGAATAAACGGCACAACTGGCCGCAAAACGCTATCCAGCCCTTTAAAAACATATCCCCACGCAGAGCGATAAGGGCCGCGGATCCAATCTTGCACTTTTTCTGGCGGAGTTACAAACAACTCCCGCACATGGATTTGGCGCGGGTTTGCCGCCACAGGGCGTAGGGCCGCCAGCACCAGAAGCGGGGCAATAACCGTGCGGGACCAGTAAGACATATTCCATACGGAAAAGAATGCCTTGGCAGGTAGGAGCATCAATTCCACCGGCATAACCGGGGTTGCACGCCACGGCACCTCCCCAAACAGAGCAAGTTGGGAGCGTGTGAATACGTTTGAGCGTTCTGCGCCACCATGATCCAGAATGGCTTCTCGCGCACGCTGCATATGGGGGGCGTTAATATCATCCCCCACAGCTTTCAGTGCGAAATAGGCTTTTACAGTGGCTGAAAGGTCGAACTTGCCATTGTGGTAAAGGGGCCAGCCGCCATGCTCTTCGCTTTGGATACGGCGCAGATAGATGGCAATTTTCTGTTCCAGCGCATCGTCAATCCTGTCCATGAAGTGTTCGAGCAGGATATATTCGGCAGGAATGGTGGCATCAGCTTCTAGTTCATAAACCCAATGCCCATCATCTTTCTGGGCCTGACTGAGTGCTGTATGCGCACTAAGGACCGCACGATCCAGAGCCTCTGAAGAAAGGCGTGATTCGGAAAAAGCACTCCCATCGGCGGCCATGTCAGAAAATCCTTTCTGCTTGCAAGCGTAAAGCTGTTTAGAGCGCAGTGTGTTTTAAAGGGTCATTTTACCGTGGGTGTTTGATACCCAGAGTATGAACAGCCTGCACGCCAGACCGCATGGCCCCTTCAAGGGTTGCGGGCAGCCCCGTGTTTGTCCAGTCTCCGGCCAAAGTCAAATTTACCAAAGGTGTAGCCGGGCCGCAGCGCAGGCGGTTTTGTTCTGGCGTGGCAGCAAAGGTTGCGCGTTTTTCCCACACAACACGTTGAGCTGCTGGTGTGGCCGGGAGAGGTTGTTCCAGCACGGCATCACAAGCGCGGCAGACTTCCTGCCAGATGGTACGGGCCAGATCATCCTGATTCTGGTTTGCATAGCGGTTGGCGGCACTTACGGTGACAGACAGAATGTTTTCACGCAGGAAAACCCATTCTGTTATGCCGCCAATAACGCCCATAAACCCACATTGGGCAAAAGACCCCTGTGGAATAGGGCGTTCATTCAACCGGAAATGCAGGTTCAGAATGCTTTCAAATTCTGTTGGGGTAGTTATGCCAGCAATCTTGTTGGCCAACAGAGTCTGCGCCACAGGGGCGGGCACAGCCATGATGATGGAATCATCAGCCCCCAAGGTAATGTCTTCTTCGGGCGTATGCAGGGTTGTAATGCGGCCGCGTGCTTCTTCCATACCGGTAATGCGGCTTTGGGTGCGCACTTCTACATTCATATCCTGCAGGTGCTTGAGGGCCGGATCTACCAAGGTTTCGGAAAGGCCATCCTTGGCAAACCACGGAATACAGGCCGTACCACCCAAAGAAAGGGATTCACGGATAACAGCGCCCAGCAATGCAGCACTTCCGGTATCGGTAAGTGTATTGAGGGCAGAAATAGCAAACGGTTCTAAAAGCCGCCGGGCCAAGGCACCGGGTAGCAGGCAATCAGCAACGGTTTCGTTTTCGCCGGCATTCATCAGGCGGTACAGGCTGCGCAAATCTGGCAGGCGCATATCCGGCACCCGCCGATGCGGTTGAAACACCCACCACGGCATACGCCCGCGGGAGAGGTTTAATGTCCAGCGGGCATCTTCGGCCAGATCGATAAAGGGGAAAAGCGGCGCGTGGGGACCGGTTAAGGTATCCAGCGCGCCAGTAAGCCCCAGGTAACGGAAAACGGTTTTGTTGGCAGAAAGCAGTAGGTGGTTGCCGTTATCAATCCGGCAACCAAGCTGACGGTCCATATAAGAGCGTGCGCGCCCACCACAGGCACGGCCAGCTTCGTGCACGATAATACGTGGGCCGGAGCCAGCGGCTTCCACCGCAGCGGCTAAACCGGCCATGCCCGCGCCAATAATATGCAAAGTGCCTGTCATCACCGTTTCCTTATCGTGCGATCAGGGAAGATAAGAACAGGCAAGTGCGTAAACCTTGCCCACGGTGGAGCTTTCGGGCCGCTGGCGTAGCACATCTGGCCCCCAGCCGCGTTTGCGCAGGTTTTTCAGCACCGTTTCATAGCTGGCCCCCATAATGCGGGCAGGCAGCATGGTACGGGGGCGGCAAAGCTTCATGGTAACAAATGCCGTGGTGAAGTGGTCCTGCGCACGGGCAGCTATAATTTTGGTAACTTCCTGCAGGCCTGGGGCTGTCAGGGCTTTTACCGGATCATGCGGCACATTAAACCGGTCTAGCAGATCGGATGGCATGTACAGGCGGCCACGTGCGGCATCTTCAGGCAAATCACGCAGAATGTTTGTGAGCTGCAGGGCGCGGCCCAGATGATAGGCCACTTTATTGCCTTCATCAGAGCATTCACCAAAGATACGCACAGACAAACGGCCAACGGCAGCGGCTACGCGATCACAATAAAGATCCAGCGTTTTTTCATCCGGCGCCACAATCGGGCTGGCTGTATCCATTAGCATGCCATCAATGATGGCATCAAAATCTGCCTGTTGCAGGGCAAAGAACGGAATAGCAGCCAGCAGAACACGTTCTAGCGGCTCATGTGGGGTTTCAAGCCTGTCCTGATACAGGTGGGCAATTTTTTTGTGCCATTCTTCTAATGCCTGCGTGCGTTCTGCCAGCGGGGCTAGCCCATCGGCAATATCGTCCACCACACGGCAGAAAGCGTAAATGGCATACATGCCGTAGCGGCGCATGGGCGGCAGGATGCGCATGCCAGCAGCAAAGGAAGTTCCCGCCTGTTTGACCGTGCTTTCCACCCAGGCAAGATCAGCAGGATCACACCCAAGGGGGGTCGGCTCGTCATGCATCTGGATGTCTGGGGTTGTCACGCGCTTCTCACTTGTTGTTCGATTGTCAAAGTTATTTGGTCAGGCTCTTTTTACAGAAGTTCTGCCATTCGGAAAGGTCATGCCCATGCCCGCAGGGCCGCAATGGCTGCATGCATGCCGTCTGCCCGGCGCAAGGCCACACGTCCTGCCAGTGGATCTTCACGCCGCAGGCGGCGGGTAAGGCAGTGCGCCAGTTCTACAATAGCAGCGCATTCCATACGGAACCGACGGTCACGGATATGGGCAGCTAAGGCGGATGCCTGTTGGTTCAGCGCATCCACGCCATCTAGCATGGTATTGAAGACGCGCCGCATTGCGGGTGAGGCACTGCCGGCCAGCAGGTCATCCTGCGATGTACCGCAGCGTTGCATGAGGTCTGCCGGGATATAGCAGCGTTTCAGGCGTTTAAGATCGCCCGCGCAATCCTGCAGGTGATTCAGAATTTGCAATGATGTGCAAAGAGCATCGGAGGGCGCAAAGGCTGCGGAAGATTCTTCATGCAGGCCAATCAGGTAACGGCCTACAGGGTTGGCGGAATACCGGCAGTATTGCAGCAGATCCCCCCATGTCTGATAGACATGCCCGCGCGAATCGTCGCGGAAGGCAATCAGCAGATCGGTTGCTGTTTCAAACGGAACATGCGTTTGCAGGAGAGACTGGCGCAACGTTGCTGCACTTTGGGCATTGGGCCGGTTGATAGGTTCGCGCTTACCTAGCAGAACCTCTTCCATTGCATTCAGGCGTGTAATCTTGTCATCGGGGGCAAGGGTTTCACTGTCTGCAATATCATCAATAACACGCGCGTAATCATAATAGGCATGCACGTGCGGGCGCAGCTTTTTGCTGATTAGCAGGGAACCGACGGGAAAATTTTCATCCGAAGCTCCCTTCCCGGATGAAACGTCTGCTGTTCCCCATACGCTGGTTGTGTTGGTCATGCCTGGCTCAATATGATTGCGCGGTAAGGGCAGCCCCGTGATTTACATGAGGCCGCCGGGAATGCCTATCCCTTAACTGCGGTCCTGCCCAGAGGGAGGCCTTAAGATATATTTTAGGCGCGCCGGCTTTTTTGCTCCAGCGCGCGCCCATCATTGGGTATGGCTTCGGTGTAGGCACGGTCTTTCCAAACCACACCTTTGCCCCGGTGATGGTTAAAGGCAGACCCGATTGTGGCGGCTGTATAAAACAGTGCAATAAATGGCAATGCCAATGCCCATAAGGGCGAAAGGCGAAAGCGCCCTAACGTGGGCATAAAGGAGCAAAGAGAAACCACAAGCGTGGCTGCTCCCATCCATTGTGCAGGCCCATGCGCCAGAAAAGCAAGAGCCGCAGGGGCAAGCCACACCACAATCATGGCCAATACTGTCAGTACCAATAGTGCGGGAGAAAAGCGCAATTGCACATAAGCCGTGCGCGCAATCATACGCCAGATATCACCAGCCGTTGGATAGGGACGGACAGATTTGGCCAAGCAGGAATGCCCCAGATACAAATGCCCCCCCGCCTGTTTAACGCAGCTTGCCAGAGTGCAGTCATCTATCAGGGCGCCACGCAGGGCTTCAATACCACCAATCTGGCGGAGCATATCGCGGCGCAACAAAATGGTGCCTCCTGCGGCTCCGGCTGTTTTATCCTTAGGGTTGTTTACCTTGGCAAACGGGTAAAGCAGGGCAAAAAAGAACACAAAAGCTGGCACCAAAGCGCGTTCGGCAAGGCTTTCGCACTGGAGTTCCACCATTTCGGAAACCATGTGCAGGCGGTCTGTTTGCGCCTTGGCCACCAAGGTGGAAACATGCGCAGGTGCATGAAGGATATCTGCATCTGTAAACAGCATGTACCCGCTGCCATCTGCACATTGGCGTTCGGCTTCTGCCACACCTTGGGCAACGGCCCATAGTTTACCGCTCCACCCGGCAGAAGGGTCTGCCCCATCTACAACTGTCAGCCGGTTATGGGGGTCTGGCAGGGCGCGGGCCAATGCACCGGTATTATCCGTGCTGCGGTCATTTACCAAAATAACGGAAAGGCGCCCCACGTAATCCTGCGCCAACAGGGAGGAAAGGGCTGGTTGAATGGAGTCAGCTTCATCTCGGGCAGGCACAACCACCGTAACATGTGGTGCAATGTCCATGTGCGTTCGGCCAGCTTCTGCGGGGCGCAGAATGGGGCCAGCCTGCCAGAACTTTCCATGAAAAAATATCAGCCCGATCCAGATAATGGCGCATAAAATAGCCAGAGCCAGTATCACTGCTGCGCTCCTATTTTAGCATGCCATTATTGCGGAACCATGTAATGGCATCTTCTACGGCCTTGCGTGCCGGGCGCGGGTTATACCCCAGCTCACGCTTGGCTTTATCAGATGAGAAGAACATTTTTTTGCGGGACATGGCCAGCATCTCACGCGTAACACGTGGGTTGATGCCAAAGGAGCGGGAAAGCCATTCGGATACAATAGCCACGGGCCAGATCACTTCCTGCGGCAGCCGGATTTTTGGTGGCGGAACGTGAGCAATTTCTGAAACCATGGCGAACAGATCGCCCAGTAGGTAGTTTTCTCCACCCAGAATATATTTTTCGCCAATCGTGCCACGTTCCAGCGCCAGCGCATGGCCTTCTGCTACGTCATCTACATGCACAATGTTCACGCCTGTATCCACATAGGCGGGCATGCGGCCGGCGGCGCAATCCAGAATCATCTGCCCGGTGGGGGTGGGTTTGATGTCTCGTGGGCCAACGGGGGTAGAGGGGTTAACGATAACCGCAGGGAGTCCCTGATCACGCACCAGTTGCAGCACTTCCTGCTCGGCCCGGTATTTGGAGCGCTTGTAAATGCCAATAACGGCATGTTCCTGCACAGGGGTATTTTCATCGGCAATGGAGCCGTCACCAATCAGGCCCAATGCCGCGACAGAGGAACAATACACAATTTTTTCAACACCAGCCGCTTTTGCCGCAAGCATAAGTTGGCGTGTGCCTTCTACGTTTGCCGTCATCATAGGGGCGGGGTCTGGCACCCATAGGCGGTAATCAGCCGCAACGTGAAACACGTAGCGGCAGCCTTCTACCGCACGGGCAAAGGTTTCGGGGCGAGAAAGGTCACCGTCCACCAAATCGGCAGGAATGTCCGCAATATTGCGTCTATCGCTGCCGTCGCGCACCATTAGCAGCAGGGAATGCCCCCGTTCCAGCAAAGTGCGGGCTACGGCGGAACCAACAAAGCCTGTTGCGCCGGTTACGAGGGTATGGGCAGTCATGAGAATATACGCTCCCCCAGAGGTACGATACGTAAATAAAAGTGGTAAGGACGTTAATCCCGAACGGCAGGTCTGTTTCTTTATCCTGCTGTCCGAGGTGGCGCCAGACCCCGTGGTGGTGTAAGGGGACGGACCAATCACACACACACTGATGCGCCGGTTGCTTTTTACCACATGGCAAAAGGCCTTGGGTGTGCTGGACAGACAGAGCTGGGGCCTTGAAGAAGCTTACGGTTTTTCTTACTTTTCTCGGGCTTGTGGCCGTTACGGCAGCAATGGCATGGAGTGGTTTCGATTCCGTTTTGCATGCCGTTATGCGTATAGGTCTGGGCGGCTTTCTTGTAATGGTATGCTGCCAATTGCTGGTAGATGGCGTTCTAGGGCTGGCCTGGCATGCGGCTTTTCCCGAACTGGGCTATTTCAGGCTGCTGTCCGCCCGTATGGTGCGCGATGCCGCAGCTACATGTCTGCCTTTTTCTCAGCTCGGTGGCATCGTTATCGGGATTCGGGCCACCTGCTCATCGCACGGCCTTTATAAAGGCGATAAGCGCGAAGTGGCATTGCCAGAGGCAGCTTGCGCCAATTTGGTAGATATCACCACGGAAGTTATGGGGCAGGTGGCGTTTGTGCTGCTGGCCGTTGCTTTTTTGGTGGCGCATCAGCGTTCCAGCCCGTTTGTTGTGCCCGTAGTTTGTGGCGCAGTGTTCCTGATTGTAGGTACGGTCGGATTTATCTGGACTCAGCGGCACGGTGGTAATCTGTTCCGCAAATTTGGTGGAAAATTTACCCGTAGTCTTGCCTCCCAGTGGCATGAAAACCTCACCCAAGGCGCGGATGATCTGCAAGAGCAGATGGAAGCCGCATGGAGCCGCCCGTGGCATATCTGCCGCTCTGCGCTGTACCATTTTGTGGGCTGGCTGGGCAGTGCGGCCATGCTTTGGCTGACGGCACGTTTTTTGGGTGCGCATCTTACCTTTCCCAATGCCATTGCTGTGGAAGGCGTAACCTGCGCCATCATGTCTTTGGGCTTTTTGGTGCCCGGTAGTTTGGGTGTGCAGGAAGGGGCCTATATGGCACTGGGCCATGCCTTTGGTATTGATCCTTCTGTAGCACTTGGGCTTTCTCTGCTGCGCCGTGGGCGTGAGATCATTATCGGCATTCCCGTTCTGCTGGCATGGCAGTTCATGGAAATGCACAGCCTGCGCAGCAATGACAAAAATGACGGGGACAAGGCAGCTTATTCCCCATCTTCTTCAGTGGTGAAGGACACCCACCTTGGCTGAGGACACTGTGCCTGTTTTTGATACGCTGGCTGTTATTGGGCCGGGGCTTATTGGATCTTCCGTGCTGCGGCGCGCGCAGGCGGAGGGAAATCTGGCCCGCAAGATTATAGCGGTGGATAAAAGCCCAGATGTGTGTGCCCGTGTGGCAGAGCTGGGTATTGCAGATGAAGTCACAACAGACGCAGCCGCAGCCGCCGCGCAGGCAGACTGTGTAATGCTGTGCGTGCCAGTAGGCGCTATGGGGGCAGTGGCCGCGCAAGTTGTCCCGGCCATGAAGCCCGGCGCTGTGTTGACTGATGTGGGTTCTACAAAGGTATCTGTGATTGAAGCTATCAGCCCTTCACTCCGGGCTGATGTGCCATATGTGCCTACGCACCCAATGGCAGGTACAGAATTTTCTGGCCCAGATGCGGGGCTGGCAGATTTGTTTGAGAATCGCTGGTGCCTGATTACGCCGTTAGACTGCACAACAGCAGAGGCACTGGAAAAAGTGCGCACCTTGTGGGAGCGCTGTGGTGCCCGCTTGCGGGAAATGACACCCGCGCATCATGATCGTGTTTGCGCCATTGTCAGCCATTTGCCTCATTTGCTGGCCTTTACTATTTGCGGCACAGCAGATGATCTGGCGAGCGAAACCCGGTCTGAAGTGTTGGATTTTGCTGCGTCTGGGTTCCGGGACTTTACGCGTATTGCGGCATCCGACCCCATTATGTGGCGGGATATCTTTCTTTCCAATCGCGAAGCACTGCTGGAAATGCTGGGCCGGTTTATGGAAGATGCACAGGCCATGGCGCGTGCTATCCGTTGGGAAGACTCCGATTACATTGTGGATCGGATTGAACGGGGCCGCGCAATCCGCAAAAGCCTGATTGAGAACAAGCAGGCCTAACGGCCCGTTTTTCTATCAGGTAGGTTGCCCGTAAGCCTTGATGTGCAGTGCATCCAGCCGCTTGTGGTTGCGATCTGTCATGGGGCTGAGTTCCAGCACTTTTTGCCAAGCTTTTAGGGCTGCTTTGCCATCATTCCGATGTTCTTCAACACTGGCCAAAAGGCTCCAGCTTTCTGCATCCAGCGGATCACGCTGCAAGGCTTCGCCTATATCTGCGATAGCACCTTTTAGGTCTCCAGCCACAAGGCGCATTTGTGCGCGGGTGCGCCACAAAACGGCTTGCTCGGGTTGCAGGGCTAGTGCATCGCCTATGTCTTCCACCGCATCATCTGGTTTATCGGTTGTTAGGTCTTTTTCAGCCCGCCGGACCAAAAGCTGCGTGGTGGGTGAGAGTTTGGCAGAACGGAGAACTTCCAGCTTTTCTTGCAGACCATGAGCCTCTTCTGGCGTTTTGGCATGAGCCAATGCTGTGGAAAGCTGCTTTATTTGTTCTGCAACACTGCTGGAATGCTGTGCTGCCGTATTTGCTTGCAAGGGAGCGGAGGGGGCTGGTGGCGTACTGGTTTGCGCCCATCCCGTAGCAGGAAGGCCCACATGTATTGCGCAGAGGCTGACAAACAAAAACCCGTTCCTCCGGCAAGCGGAAAAACGGGTTTTACGCATGACATGCGTGTTCAGCCAGCCAAAAAGGGCCGGATGACGCATGAAATTAGCCCTGACGAGCTTTCATGCGAGGGTTCTTCTTGTTGATAACATAAACCCGGCCGCGACGACGCACTACACGGCAGTCTTTATCGCGCACTTTGGCCGACTTCAGGCTGTTTCTGATTTTCATGGCCCGTTTTCTCCGCCGATGCTGATGGACGTACAAAATAAGTTGGCTCGGCACATACCGGGTGCGTGCGTTAGAGTCAATATTTCTCGCAGTTTCGGGCGCATTTTCTTACAATTTAACGGCTTTATTTGTTTTGCGAGAGGTGGATACAGATGGAGCTAGTGCTGCAAAGGTTGCGGCGAGTGTCTGAAAATCTGCCACGCGGGGTGATCTTGGCCGCCATGCCAGCCCAATGGTGCGCTGTGCCAGATCACTTGTCAGGGGGCGGGCTACAAGGTTGCGCCCATGCAGAATGCCAGCATGAATGGCCAGTTCTGGCATGATGGCAATGCCCAACCCCAGTTCCACCATTTCTGCCATGGAATGGAGAGACATGGCGGTAAAGGTGGAGTCGCTTTCGCCTTCAGATCCGCTGCGGCTTGGGCTTTGGCGGCAAATGGCCAGAGTTTGATCGCGTAGGCAGTGCCCATCCTCCATCATGATCATGCTGTGTTCGGATAATTGAGAGGCGGGAACGGCAGGTAAGGCAGAGAATGGGTGATCAGGTGGCACAATCACCCGGAAAGGGTCTTGCCATAATGGGTGCGTTTCCGTTCCATCACATAGGCAGGGCATAGCCAACACCAATATGTCCAATTGGCCAAGTGAGAGTTTTTCAAGCAGATGCTCGGTGGTGTCTTCCGTAATGGAGAGCAAAAGGCGCGGAAAATGCTCACGCAGATTGCGCACAAGCTGCGGAATCAGAAACGGCCCAATGGTTGGAATAATCCCGACTCGTAATGGCCCAGTCAGTGGCGTGCGGGCGGCAGCGGCCAGTTGTGGCACAGCTTCCAGCGCGGCCAATGCCTGCCGGGCCTTAAGTGCAATTTCGTGCCCCAACGGGGTGAACACCACTTTTTTGCCCACGGTGCGGTCTAACAAAGGGGCGTCAAGCTGGCGTTCTAGCGCCATAATGCCGGCGGAAAGAGTGGATTGTGTAACTGCACAAGCAGCTGCAGCTCGCCCGAAATGGCGCAGTTCTGAAAGCGTGATCAGATAACGTAATTGCTGGGCAGAAGGCAGCGGCAGCACGGCATGATTTCCTGATGCAGTGTATCTGAGAGGGAAATGTTCGGCATTTCATCGAATACTTCAATGATTTTGATATAAAATATTCATTGGCTTAAATGAAAAAGCCGCGTCATACAGGATACCACAGCCGGCGGTGCGTTGGTGCTGCGTGGCGTGTGCCAAGCTATAAGGAGCAAGATTATGCTGACAGTTGGCGATAAATTTCCAAGCTTTGATCTGACCGCCGTTCCTGGTGGCCCGGAAGGCCTGAAGGGCGAATTCGTTCAGATTTCTGACAAGAGCGATGCCGGTAAGTGGAAGATCGTATTCTTCTGGCCGATGGACTTCACGTTCGTCTGCCCGACAGAAATCGTGGCTTTCGGTAAGCTGGCCAAAGACTTCGCTGATCGTGATGCCGTTGTATACGGTGTGTCCATCGACAGCCAGTTCGTGCACCTTAACTGGCGCCTGAATCATGATGATCTGAAGGATCTTCCGATTCCGATGCTGGCTGACCTCAAGCGTGAGTTGACAGAAGGCACAGGCGTTCTGGCTAAGGAAGCTGGCGTTGCCCTGCGCGCAACCTTTGTTGTGGACCCGCATGGCGTGATTCGCCACGTGTCCGTCAACGATCTGTCCGTTGGTCGTAACCCGCAGGAAATCCTGCGTATTCTGGATGGCCTGCAGAGCGACGAACTGTGCCCATGTAACTGGAAGAAGGGCGACGACTTTATTAAAGTCTGAGCCTTAAAATTTCATCCGGCCTACGGGGCGGATGAGGCGGTGCGGGTGGCATATGCCACCCGTTGCCTTCTTCCATAAGGGGGAGGCGGTAGCCTTAATGTGGTTACCAACTGCGCCAGACAAATGGTGTGGTTTACGCGGCAAAAGCCGTGGTGGCGCTATGCGTCTGATTTTTCCAAATAACCTGAAGACTGGAAAACGCTATGTCCATTGATGCAATCAAGGATCGTATTCCCGATTATGCTAAGGATCTGCGGCTTAATCTCAGCTCCTTGGCTAACGATGTTACGCTGACACCGCAGCAGCTTGCAGGCACATTTGTGGCATCTGCACTGGCCGCCCGGAATGATGAAGTCACGTCAGCCATTGTGGCGCAGTTTGCTTCGACACTTTCACCAGAAGCACTCACAGCGGCCAAATCTGCCAACGCCATTATGGCTATGAACAATATTTATTACCGTTTTGTGCACATGGCGGGTGGCGAATATTCCAAGATGCCAGCACAGCTACGCATGAGCGTTATTGCTAAGCCCGGCGTAGAAAAAGCTGATTTTGAGCTGTGGTGTCTGGCTGTTTCCGTGATCAACGGGTGCGATCTGTGCGTGACCAGTCATGAAAAGATTGTGCGGGAAGCGCTTGGGGCATCTGCTGTGCAAACGGCCGCACGCATTGCGGCAACAGTGCATGCCGTTGCAGTTATTCTGCAGGGCGCTAGCGCTTTAGGTGATTAAAGCTGAAAAGCCTTGCTTCCGGCTGCCTAGCAGCCGGACAAAAGCAGGCCGCACCACTTTTGTGTTCCAAAAAGAGATAAATTTTTTAAGGAAATAAAGTGGCGCGAGTGACGGGGCTCGAACCCGCGACCTCCGGCGTGACAGGCCGGCGCTCTAACCAACTGAGCTACACCCGCAGTTTCAACGCGCTTTCGTGCGTTGGTATGTCGCGCTTTATAGCGATGTTTTCGCGTTTGGCAACAGGGTTTTCATAAAAAAATTCATTTCAGGAAAATTTTCTCTCGCTACGTGCAGAAAATTGGCAATTTCTTTTGAATGGAACGGGTTATTTTGCCTTTTCAAACGCTCCGGCAATGGAAAGCATCACTTTGTCTGCCACCATAGGCACATAGGTTTTTATGCCATAAGCGCTGCGCTTGAGTTCCCCCGTGGCCTGAAAGCCCACAGTATAGGTTTTGTTCATAGGGTTTTGCCCCGCGCCTATAAAGCGTGCGTGCAAGATAAGCGGCTGTGTCACACCATGAAGTGTGAACTGCCCTGCAATATCAGCCGTGTCTGTTCCGGTGGGCGTGATTTTGGAGGAAACAAATTCCGCTTTGGGGTAGTGGGCGACATCAAACCATTCAGCGGTTTTGAGCTCGTCATTCAGCTTGGTGCTGGGGGTCAGGATACTGCCAACAGGGATGGAGATACTCAGCCGAGAGGCTTCTGGCTGTACCGGATCAAGCGCAAGTGTGCCCGATGCGTTTGAAAAAAAACCGGAATAATTGGTAAAGCCCAAATGAAGCACAGAAAACACTATCTGTGTATGATTGGGATCTACGGCGTAGTTTCCCTGTTCAACAGCGGAAAAAGCTGGAGCAGCTTGAGCTGTGGAGAGAACAAAAGTTAATCCCACAATTGTAAGAAGAGGGCGCGGGAAAAGAGTGCTCATAAGCTATTCCTTCAAAAACGAGAGCGTTTAGAGGGATAGCTCCTGAGCAAACAGAAAGTTGCCGGTAAGTTTCTTTCTGCCTCTAACCGAAGCGGAACCCGGATAGCGCTTTACCTAAAACCGTATCGCTATAAGTGCGCATGCCTTCATCCTGCCCGGCGGCACCTGCGGCCACCATCAGAGGCAGTAAATGTTCTTCACGTGGGTGGCAGATACGTGCGCCAGGGGCAGCGGCCCAATGTGCGAGTTGGGCATTACGCTCAATTGGTGGGGCGGTAACCGCTCTCTCCAGCCATGTATCAAATTCTTGTGCGGCCTGATTGGTGGCAGGGGAGCCGTTCATGAAGTGGCGTAGGTTATGATAGGTCATGCCCGTGCCAATAATCAGCACATTCTGGGCACGCAGAGGTTCCAGAGCAGCCCCAAGGGCAATATGGGCTGCGGGATCCATACTTTTCAGTAGGGATAACTCCACAATCGGAATGTCGGCGTCTTCAAACGCAAGCATGAAGGGGATGAAAACGCCGTGGTCAAATCCGCGTTGGTTATCTGTGGTGCACGGCATGCCAGCTTCATGCAAAAGGTTACAAACGGTGCTGGCAAGCGCAGGGCTGCCCGGTGCAGGGTATTGCAGATGGTAAGTGTGTGGCGGAAAGCCATAGTAATCATAAATCAGGGGTGGATTGAGCGCAGCCGTAACGGTGGGAATATCTTTTTCCCAGTGGCCAGATACCACCACAATGGCATCGGGTTTGTGGGGCAGGGTGCTTTGCGTGCTGCGGAGATAGTCTGCCATTCGATCCCACGTATTGGGCCAATCCATAAAAAAGCAGGGACCGCCACCATGAGGGAGAAAGAGAACAGGCTGGCGTGAGGGAAGGGAAGACCTCAGAATGGGCATGCTGGTTTTCTCCAATATCCGTGCTTCATATTGGAGAGGAAGGGCACGCTTGATAAGCCGTTTTCTGGAAGAACTCTTTTTACGCAGGGTATGGGGCAAGAAAAAAGCTGCGGGGCAGAAGCCGCCGCAGCTTTTTGTAAGCAGAGTGCAAAGGCTGCTTATTTACCTTTTGCGGCTTCCAGAGCTTTCACAATGAACGCGCCTGCTTCTTCCTTCGTGCCCCAACCGGTCACTTTCACCCATTTACCTTTTTCAAGGTCTTTATAACGGGTGAAGAAGTGTTCAATGGCCTGCACGGTAATTTCTGGCAGATCGCTCACGCTTTCCACTTTGGTGAACTGCGGGTGCACTTTGTCGTGCGGCACGCAGATGATTTTTTCGTCCTGACCGGATTCGTCTTCCATCTTCAGAACGCCAATCGGGCGAGCGCGAATCACGCAGCCGGGCACAACATTGTGCGGGGTCAGCACCAGAGCGTCTGTCGGGTCGCCATCAGCAGCCAGCGTGTTGGGGATAAAGCCGTAAGCCGTGGGGTAAGCCATGGGCGTGAACAGGAAACGATCCACCACAAGGGCGCCGCTTTCTTTGTCGATTTCGTATTTGACAGAAGAACCCTGCGGAATTTCGATCACGACGTTAATATCAAACGGCACATCTTTGCCGGGGGAAAGTTTTGAAACGTCCATTGAAGACTGCTCCAGAGCTGAAAAATTAAAGGCGGCAAACCCTATCTGGCCGATGCCCGCTTGCCAAGAGTAATGCGTTTTTCATGCCAAGTGGCAGTTTTCAGCATAGAAACTCTTGCCAAATCGCTCAGGTTGCGTAATCAGGAACCCGCCTGCGCGCCCGTAGCTCAATTGGTTAGAGCGGGCCGCTCATAACGGCTTGGTTGCGGGTTCAAGTCCTGCCGGGCGCAGGCGATAACAGCTTGCTGCGCCGATGTGGTCGCACCCGCACTTTTATCTTACCCATCCGCATTACGGGAGTTCATTATCATGGCATCCTATCAATACGTTTATGTCATGAAGGATCTGGCAAAGTCCTATCCCGGCGGGCGTGAAGTGTTCAAAGGCATTACGCTGTCTTTCATGCCGGGTGCCAAAATCGGCATTCTGGGTGTGAACGGTGCTGGTAAGTCTACTCTGCTGAAAATCATGGCCGGCATCGATAAGGAATTCGGTGGTGAGGCATGGGCAGCAGAAGGTGTGCGTGTTGGCTATCTGGAGCAGGAACCGCAGCTAGACCCCAAGCTGACCGTGGGTGAGAACGTGGCTCTGGGCTTTGGTGATCTTAAAAAGGCCGTAGATCGGTTTAACGAGATTTCTGCCCGCTTTGCCGAGCCCATGGAAGATGAGGAAATGAATGCCCTGCTGGCCGAACAGGCCGAATTGCAGGAAAAAATTGATGCCGGTGATGGCTGGGAGCTGGACCGTAAGCTGGATATTGCGCTGGATGCCCTGCGCTGCCCCCCTGCAGACAGCCCGGTAGATAAGCTTTCTGGTGGTGAGCGCCGCCGCGTGGCACTGTGCCGCCTGTTGCTGGAAAAGCCTGACCTTTTGCTGTTGGACGAACCAACCAACCATTTGGATGCTGAAAGCGTTGCGTGGCTTGAACGCACGCTGAAGGATTACGATGGTACTGTAATGGTCATTACCCATGACCGTTACTTCCTGGACAACGTGACCAACTGGATTCTGGAAATCGAGCGTGGCCGTGGTATTCCGTTTGAAGGCAACTATTCCTCCTGGCTGGAACAGAAGCGTAAGCGTCTGGCACAGGAAGAAAAGGAAGAAAGTTCCCGCCAGCGTGCATTGGCAGCGGAACAAGAATGGATTAACGCCAGCCCCAAAGCACGGCAGACCAAAAGCAAGGCCCGTATTACCAAATATGAGGAAATGCTGGCTGCTAGTGCTGAAAAAGTTGGCGGTGTTGCAGACATTGTTATTCCGCCCGGCCCACGCCTTGGTGGCACTGTTATTGAAGCCGAAAACCTTACCAAGGGTTTTGGTGAGCGCCTGCTGATTGATAATCTCAACTTCAAGCTGCCGCCGGGTGGTATTGTGGGGGTTATCGGCCCGAACGGTGCTGGTAAATCCACCCTGTTCAAAATGATTATCGGGCAGGAAAAGCCGGATGCGGGTGATCTGAAGATTGGTGAAACCGTAAAACTTGGTTACGTTGATCAGTCTCGTGATGATCTCGATGCAGACAAAAACGTGTGGGAAGAAATTTCCGGCGGCACGGATGTTATCTATCTGGGTAAGCGTGCTGTGCCTTCACGCGCCTATGTGGGGGCCTTTAACTTCAAAGGGTCTGACCAGCAGAAGAAGGTAGGCGTGCTTTCTGGTGGTGAGCGCAATCGCGTGCATCTGGCCAAAATGCTTCGGCAGGAAAGCAACGTTATCCTGTTGGATGAACCGACCAACGATTTGGACGTGGATACCCTGCGTGCGTTGGAAGATGCGCTAGCAGAATTCCCCGGTTGCGCTGTGGTAATCTCGCATGATCGCTGGTTCCTAGATCGTCTGGCGACGCATATTCTGGCCTTTGAAGGTGATTCCCACGTGGAATGGTTTGAAGGGAACTTCCAGGCATATGAAGAAGATAAGCGCCGCCGTTTGGGGCCAGATGCTACAGAACCTGGCCGTATCCAGTACAAACCTTTAGCCCGCTAAGTAAGGTTAATAGGAGTCCTCATTTATTGGGCTCCTACCTTAATGAAGACACTATGCATTATCAGCAGCATGCGCACTTAAAGGAAGGGTACTTGCCTTTCCTTTGCTGCAAAGCGTGAATTTTGGATTCGCGTTCTGTTAGAACTCCGCGCCTGCTGCTTAAGCCCGTAACTTGGCGGGATATGGAAGATATGGTGCGCCTTAAAACAGATGGCGGTGCTTTTGGCCGCATGCTGGGTGGGGTGCGCAGCCGCCAACAGGCAGAACTGGAAATGGCGGATGATATCGCTTTCTGGGCCTGCCACCGGGTAGGTATTTTCACTATTCATGAACAAGGTCGCTTTGTCGGCATGACCGGTATTCACGACCGGCCAGATGGGCGTGGTTTTGCGCTGCGCTTTGCACTTTTTCCGTGGGCCAGTGGCCGTGGCATTGCGCGAGAGGCCGCAGGTGCTGCTCTTAATTTTGCGCATGATGCCGGAATTAACAAAGTGATAGCCGTTGCGGCGGAAAGCAATGTGGCATCCCGTACTATTCTGGGTGGCATTGGGATGCGGGTGGAAGAAACATTTGAGAGAGATGGTCAGACAATGCTGGTTTATGAAAGCGTTTGGCCCAAACCATAAAAAAGGCGTTCCATATGGAACGCCTTTTTTACAAAACCAGAACGATGACCGCTTACTTTAGTTAGCTGGTGCGTTGTGGTGGCTAAGCTGGCGCTGCAAGGCATCCAGTAGGGCGCCTACACTACCGCCATTGCGTGCGATGTAGGAGGAATAGTCATTCCGCTGTGTCAGGCGCAGGCTTGCACCTTCACCAATAACGTCCACCACTTTAGGGCTGCCAGAGGCTTCACTTACAATCCACTGCATGGCAGCCGCAGGCTGCTGTGGGCGTACGAGCGTGCTGTCCACGGCGTATTCATCTGCGCCAGTGCTGGTAACATTACCCAGCGTAAAGTTTACGCCGCGGTATTCGCCCAGCTTATCTGTAATGGCGTTAACCAGAACCTGATGAAACAGACCCAGATAACGCTGTTGCTGATCTGGGGAAGCTGTCTTCCAGTAACGGCCCAGGCAGTAGCGACCGATTCCATCAATATCGACGTTTTTCTGCACCAAAGGCAGAACTTTTTCTTTCTTTTCAGCCAACGGAATAGGGCTGTTGACGATGGCAACAAGTTGGTTGCCAAACACCTGAATAAACTGTTTTGCATTTTCCGCAGCACGGGCAGGAGCGGAAAAAAGGCCACCAGCGCAAAGCAGGGCAAAGGCACCCAGAACAACACGGCGGCTTGAAAGAAATTTCATGTCTGTGTACCCTTTTGGCTGTTTTTCTTAATGGTACCAGTCTGGCACGGTCGCACGGTTATCATTCTTGATGGCTTCGGCCTGCGCCCGCCGCTGTTGCTGATAGGCACTACGGATGGTGGCGTAAGGATCCAGCGCATCACGTTCCAGCGCATCAAGCTCATCCAGATGCTCAGAACGGGCATGAACCACCCCAAACAGGTTATACGCCCAGTTGAAGCTGACCAACCCGTATCCGCGTGGCACATAGTCCCATGGGGAAAGGCCTTGGTCAATGGCGTAGCCAATGCCATCACGGATAGAAGATGGTCCCATTGGCAGGAACAGATATGGCCCAGCGGGAATGCCCCAGTTGGCCAATGTCATGCCGGCATCGTTATCGTGGTGGGGGAACCCGGCCATTTTGGCCACGTCAATCAAACCGCCTAAGCCCACGGTCATGTTCACGCACCAGCGCACAAACATATCGCCTGCGCGGCGTGGTTTTCCGGCCCCTACATCGTTAAAGAAAACGGAGGGTTCGTTCATGGTTCTGACAAGGTTGCCCAATGAATTACGCACCGGGCGCGGTACAGCCCAGACATAAGCTTTGGCCATGGGGCGCAGGCTCCATTTATCGAACTTCATGGTTAAGTTGAGCATCTTGCGGTTCAACGGTTCGTAGGGGTCGTTCGCCGCCTTGTATTCAGCCAGAGCATCCGGGTCTTTGGGTACGGGTGCCTTGATAGCGCTGCATCCTGCTGTACCCAGCAAAGTGGCGGCTAGGCAGAATGTGCCCAGACGAAAACGGCGCTGTGCCGAGGAACCTTCCCGCGTCTGACTTTTTTTTGCCTGCGCGCGAGGGCGGAGCCTTGAGCCGTTCCGTCCTGAAATCATTGCCACCTTTACCTTTGCTCTGTGACGACCGTCTGGCCCATGCTGCATGCAGGCCAATTGCTGTCGCTTTCTCTACCACGAGAAACCAGCGGCGCAATGGCAGGGCTTACTTGCATAACAAACAGGGGCGTAAAATAGACCTGTGCGCGCGATCTTTGACAGCAGAGTGAGAGATTTTTGTGCAACCTGTTGCCAGAAAGTCGCACTTCCTATCTTGCTTCAAAAAGAAAAGAGAATCCTGAAATCAGAGACCACGATCTCGCTTGATGATATCCCACGCAGCGTTAATGCGTGAAATCTTGACGGATGCGGCTTCAATTTCAACGGCGCTGGCATTCCGGGCCAGAAGAATATCTGGGTGATACTGCCGCACCAGTTTTTTCCATAAAGCACGCAGTTCTTCATTTGAAAGATCAGGCGAGGCCCCCATCACAGCATAGGCATCATCTTCAGCCATGGCTGGAGTGGACCGCCCATGGGCTGCGCGTTCCCAAGCGCCACGACTCAGGCCGAACAAGGCATGCACGCGTTTGAGAAAACGCTCTTCTTCTGGGGCTAGCGGTTCATCTGCGCCCAGATCAGCGCGGGCAATCGTAAACAGAATCCCCATCAGATCTTCCAACGGGCGTTTGTCTGTTGCGTAAACCTGCCCCAATTCGCGCGCAAAGGCCTCGTAATCATCCGTGCGTTGGCGCGCCATATCAAACAGACGGCCAACTTCACGCATATTTTCATCAGGCACGCGAAAACGAGATTTAAAGGCGTTGATTTCACGCCGGTTAACGGGCGCATCGCACTTGGCCAATTTGGCGCTGAGAATAACGCAGGAAAGCCCGTAAAGCTGTTCCTTCTTGCCAAGGGCGGCGGCCAGCTTGGCGGCCACAAAGGTGGCTGCACCATTCGGGTCTGGCCTTGCACGCGCAGCCCATTTATCGCTCCAACCACCTGTGGGGGGCTGAAGAATCGCACCTGTATCTGCTGCGTGGCCCAGTGCTGTGCCAACTGCTGCGCCAACCGGGCCGCCTACGGCAAAACCGGCTACGCCACCAAAAATTTTACCCCAGATCGCCATAACAGCAGTTTATCACGTTCTGGCAGCGTGCCCAAACAACCTGATGCTTTAAAGCAGACACAGCAGTTCTGCGTTGTTCTCAGGTGCAGGGAGTCGTGCTTGTGGCAAGCTGTTGTTTCAGCCATTCCAACGCATAAACCCGCAAGGCAGAGGCCAGTGATTGCTCGGGGGAACGTGCTGCATCCACTTTTGTAACCAGTTGCGGCAGCGTTTGCTTTTGCTGGTTTGCTATATCTTCTAGCACATCCCAAAAAGTGGATTCTAACGCCACGCTGGTATCATGGCCTGCCAGAATCAGGCTGCGTTTGCGTAAATGGCGGCTCAAGCTGCATCTCCCATCAGGCACTGCGTGGCCCAATCTGCGGCTTCCGCCACCACGGTATCTGGGTCTTGCAGCAAACTTTGTGCATAGGGCAGCAATTCCGGGTGGCCAGAATTGCCAATAGCTATCAGCACATTCCGTATAAACCGGTTGCGTCCAATGCGTTTGATGGGAGAGCCAGAAAACATGGTACGGAAAGCGGCATCATCCAGTTGGCTGAGAGTTGCCAGTTCTGGTGCTATTAAATCTGGCCGAGGTTGTAGCTTGATATGGCGGGATATTTGGGCAAAGCGGTTCCATGGGCATACGGCCAGGCAATCATCGCAACCATAAATATGTGTGCCAATGGCTTTACGCAGCGGAGTAGGGATAGGCCCTGCATGTTCAATGGTCAGGTAGGAAATGCACTTGCGTGCATCCATTTGATAAGGTGCAGGAAAAGCTTGTGTGGGGCATGCGTTCAGGCAGCGGGTGCAGCTTCCGCAACTGCCCCCAGAATCGGCAGAGGTTGGCAGTTCCAGCGTGGTGTAAATTTCACCCAGAAAGAGCCAGCTTCCATGTTGGCGGGAAACCAGATTGGTGTGTTTGCCTTGCCAGCCTAGCCCCGCCTGTGCAGCCAAGGGTTTTTCTGCCACGGGGGCTGTATCAACAAACACTTTCACATCTGGGGCTGTATTCAGCATCATGCGGGCTTCACGCACGACAAACTGGGCCAGATGCTTGAGCATCCCCTTAACAATATCGTGATAATCACGGTGGCGCGCATAAACGGAAATATTGCCGCATGTGCGATTCTGCAGCGTGCTTAACGGATTCTCTGCCGGTGCGTAGTTCAGGCCTAACGCAATAACACTGCGGGCTTCGGGCCATAGAGCGATAGGCTGGTTACGTTGCTCTGTTCGGTCTGCCAACCAGCCCATTTCACCATGATACCCTTCGGCCAAAAAATCTTTCAGCCGCGCACGCACTTCTGGCCCCAGATGAGCAGGGCAGAAGCCAATAGCATCAAACCCTAGTTCCAGCGCCTTTATGCGTATTTTTTCCGCCAGTTTTGCCGCTGGTGCAGCAGGTTGTGAGGGATGCGCGGAAGGTGCAGTCATGGAATTACTTATTCAGGGAACGGGCGGAATGGTGGGTTGCGGCATTTCATCTTCCGTCCAATCTTCTGCTGCCCATTCTGCACGCAAAGTGGCGGCCAATGCATCCAGCCGTTTTTCAACAATAGCCTGCCGGATTTCACGCATTAGGCGCTGATAATAGGCAATATTATGCCATGTTAGCAGCATAGGGCCGAGTATTTCATTGGCGCGGAACAAATGGTGCAGATAGGCACGGCTATGGCGTGAACAGGCCAGACAGTTACAGTGCGGAGAAATAGGGCGTGCATCTGTAGCATGGCGTGCATTGCGCAGGTTGAGTGTGCCGCGCTCGGTATAGGCGCGGGCGGTACGGCCTGCGCGGGTGGGCATTACGCAGTCAAACATATCCACGCCGCGTTGCACGCTGCCCAGCAGATCATTAGGTGTGCCTACGCCCATCAGGTAGCGCGGCTTGTCCTGCGGCATGATGGGGGTGGTGGTATCCAGCGTAGCGAACATGAGCTCTTGCCCTTCGCCAACAGCCAAGCCCCCAATGGCGTAGCCTTCAAATCCGATATCGGTGAGCGCTTTTACGCTTTCTGCTCGCAGTTCAGGTTCCGTACCGCCTTGTACAATACCGAACTGCCCATATCCTTCACGCTGCACATAAGCTTGGCGAGAACGCGCGGCCCAGCGCATGGAAAGCCGCATGGAAGCCGCAATGGCTTCTGGCGGTGCGGGCAGGGCAGGGCATTCATCAAAACACATGGTGATGGTGGCATCCAGTGCGTGCTGGATGTCTGTTGAACTTTCAGGCGTGAGCCGATGTTCAGAGCCATCAATATGGGAGCGGAAGGTGACGCCATCCTGATCTAACCGCCGCAGTGCGCCAAGGGACATAACCTGAAAGCCTCCGGAATCTGTTAGAATCGGGCCGGACCAATCCATAAATTTATGGAGGCCGCCCAAGGCGCGTATGCGTTCTGCCCCCGGCCGCAGCATGAGGTGATAGGTATTACCCAGAACAATGCCTGCCCCTGTAGAGCGCACGGCATCCATGGTCATGGCCTTTACCGTGCCAACTGTGCCAACTGGCATAAAGGTAGGGGTGGCCACAGGGCCGTGGGCTGTGTGCAGCATGCCAGCGCGTGCGGCGCCATCTGTGCTTTCACAAGTCCAGTTAAAGCGGGTCATTCTACTGTTCCAAGGTGGTGGGCATGGATGGAGTGGGCGCAGCGCAGCAGGCAGGCATCGCCGTAGGAATAAAAGCGGTAACCACTGGCAACGGCATGGGCATAAATCTGCCGGGCACGTTCTACGCCAGCAAAAGCGGAAACCAACATGAACAGCGTAGAGCGTGGCAGGTGGAAATTGGTGAGCAGCATATCCACAGCGCGGAATTTATAGCCGGGCCGAATGAAAATGGAGGTTGTGCCATCAAACGGATGCACAATACCGTTTTCATCGGTTGCAGTTTCCAGCAGGCGTAGGCTGGTGGTGCCAATGGCAATAATACGCCCGCCAGCCTTACGGGTGGCGTTAATACGTTCTGCCGTTTCCGGGGTAATGATGCCGCGTTCTGAATGCATTTTGTGTTCAGAAATTTCGGCTTCCCGCACAGGCAAAAAGGTGCCTGCGCCCACATGCAAAGTGAGCGTGCAGCGCTGCGCGCCTGTGGCATCTATGGCTTTCAGCAGTGCTGGCGTAAAATGCAGCCCGGCAGTGGGTGCTGCCACGGCACCTTTGTTACGCTCAAAAATGGTGGCGTAATCACTGGTATCTTGCGCTGTTGGCCCTTTCGGACGATGAATATAGGGCGGCAATGCCAATGCGCCTGCTTTTTGCAGGAACGCATCAAAATCATTCCCTTCCGCACTGAACCGAAGGATCGCCCCTCCGCCGGGTTCTAACGCCTGCACGCGGGCTGTATCCTGCACACCGGGGAATGCAATACTATCGCCCACCTTGAGCCTGCGCGCATTGCGCACCAACACATGCCAACTGCCATCTGGCTGAATCTGGTCCAGCGTGATGCCAATTTTGGCTTCTCCGCGCAGACCATGAAGCTGGGCACGAATAACTGCCGTATTGTTTGCAACCAGCAAATCTTCCCGCTTCAAAAGCGAGGGCAGATCACGAATATGCCTATCAGCAAACATGTCGGGCTGTGTGGCATCCAGAAGGCGCGCGGCTTCTCGCGGGCGGGCGGGTTCCTGCGCGATCAGGCTTTCTGGAAGGTGAAAATCAAAATCTTCGGTGCGGTCACTGCTCATGATGGCACCGTTTACGCAATAGGCTGGGCCAAGGCCAGAGGCAAAGGCGCAGTTCTGCAGGTGGCATGCAGCCTGTAGGGGTTGAAGAGCGCGCGCTTAGGGGCCAGATTTCCCTTTCAGTAACGCCGGAGGGTATTCCGGTGCACAGATATTTAAAGGATGACAATTTATGTCTTACGCACTTCTGGATGCAGCACGTGTTGCCAAGGCCGCTGAAGTTTCTTTGGGTGTGCTGAAAACCAGCGATGAAACCACAGAAGCGCATCAGCGTAAGGTTATTATGATTGAACGGATTGAAGCTCTGGCCAAAGCAGCAGCAGAATCCAAAGCAGGCGTTACGCTGACATCCGAAGAATTCTGGTTGATCAGCCGTAACTGGTAACAGCACGGGAGCCGCTCTTATGGCATTTGTTCTTACAAGCCCTGCCTTTGTAAATGGTGATACACTACCACAAGAGCAGGTTTACAACGGCATGGGGCAACATGGGCAGAATCTTTCCCCGGCGTTGGAATGGAAAGATGCACCTGCAGGCACCAAAAGCTTTGTGGTAACGGTATATGACCCAGATGCACCAACCGGTTCGGGCTGGTGGCATTGGGTGGTGGTGAATATTCCCGCTACTATTACAGCACTGCCAACGGGCGCAGGTTCGGCAGGGGATAAGCTGCCAAAAGGTGCCTTGCAAGTGCGCACAGATTTTGGCGTGCCTGGTTATGGTGGGGCTGCCCCTCCGCCGGGGCGCGTGCACCGTTATGTCTTTACGGTTTACGCGTTGGATGTGCCGACGCTGGATGTGCAGGAAGATTCCAGCCCGGCATTGGTTGGTTTCATGGTGAACCACCATAAGTTGGCTTCTGCCAGCCTGACCGCCCTATATGGTGGTGGCTCCCGCGACTAACCTTTGATTTCCCTGAACCGGATAAAAAGGTTCAGGGAAATAGCTGTAGCGATGGTTAAAATGGCCTAGCGTGCATAGGCTTTAAGATCGTTTAAAACATCATCCGGTGTCACAAGCCCTGTTTGCCCATGTTGCGGCATAACCAAAAGGGGTGGACCATCATTTAAGAACCGGATGGAAAGTTGCGCCCAGCGAGACCGGACAAAGCGACGAAAGACTTGAGCCAATGCGCAGCGGTCTATGTCTGTATGGTAAGGATTGTTGGGAGAGCAGACTGTATTCAGATAATCGCTCATAAAGGCGGCAATGGCGGGTACAAGTTCGGCTTCGCCAAAATAGGCCAAAGTCGTGTTCATGCTCCACGGTGTGCCATATCGCTGCTGGCCGTTGTCATCAAACTCGGTCAGGTCAAAGCCATATGTTGCATGGGCTTTCATGTCCCGCAGCAGGCTAACAAAATTGGCAGGGAAATAACCTGCGCAATCTCCTATCAAAACGGGCACCCTAAACTGGGCGGCAATATCGGGTAGGATCAGATAGCGTAATGCGGGTTCCAGCATGGTGGCGTCTGATTTGGTTTCTCCGTGCCCAAAGCTGAGCCGCAATGTTGTGGCATGGTTTTCCAACCATTCTGAAACGGTGGAAAGAAAGGTAAGCTGATCCACAGTTGGGTTTGCAACACCAAGGCAGAGCTGAATTTTGCCAGCAGAACGATCTTCCCGGCATGCATGGATAAGGGAAAGCACAAGCCCCGGAAGCAGATCAAAATGGTGCCCCGTGCAGGCAAAGGCCAAGCAGGTGGAAGGCTGTTCTTCTGGCATGCTGAAGTGCCATTGCCAGTTTGCCACACCCGTTACATCCGGTATGGCGCGGCTGGCCAAGCGTCCACATTCCTGCGTGCTTAGCCATGAAAACACACCTTGATCATACAGGGCTGGGGTCATGTTATCCTGCAAGGCCAGTTTGCGGGCAATGGCGTAATGTTCATCTGCTTCGGCCTGTAGGCCAGCCAACCAGCTTGTGTGGCCTAAGCCCAGTTCTTCCCACCAACTCAGGCCATTTAACCGGGCTTCCGCCGTTAGCAGGCGCAAGCGGTTTTCTGTGTTCGGTTGTTGGAAGGCCCGTTCAAACAGAGAGCTATAGATGCGCCGGATATCCGGGCCATTTTGGGATGAAAGGCGCATAGGCACCAGCAGTGCATCAAAAGGCGTTTCAAAAGGCGGAAGGCCAACACTGTTTAAAGTGCTAGGTGCCAGCAAAAGAGCGCTTTCTCCTGCCTTTTGGCGTGCCACTAATGGAGCAAGCAGTGTGCCCAGATCCCGATCAGGATACCGGGTGGTAAGGGCCTGCTCCATTAACGTGGCAGCGCTATCGTAATTTTTTGTGCGCAAGGCCAGAATGGCGGCCATCCATTGCAGTTCAGGGCGTGTATCGTGCTGGCGGGCGATGGTTAAAAAGCCATCTGCCAGTTCCCATTGCCCAAAAAGTGCACCCAAACGTGCCAATTGCACGCATGTGCTTGTATCACGCGGGGTAACACTTAAGCGCAAAATCTGTTCGCGCAGATCATCCAATGTGGCCCACGGCGTTGTGGCAGGGCGCAATGTGTTTGTTTGCAGAAGATGCAGCACATCTTCCATTAACCCAGACAAAACGTGGGAAGGGCACAGAGTAAAGGTGACCTTTTCTGGTGCGGCTTCGCTCCACAGCGTTATGGTGTCTTTTGTGCGATCGGCCTGCAGTTGTTCCGCTGGCCATTTGTGGCCACCCAATTGTAAATGATGTTCTGCACAGGTGGCACGGCCAACAAAGCGTGTGCCCTGATACCATTCCTGTTCCGTAAGATCGCGCAGGATGGAAAGCAACTCGGGTGGTAGAAGTAGAAAGTGCTCCCACGTGGCGCAAAGCGGCACAACGTCGAACACATTTTGGTCTCTGCTAGAAAGATAGCCTTTGCCTGCCCGGATAGACACAAGCGGGCGGCCAGCAAAATTTTCGACTGCTTCTGCTTTGGCAAACATTCCACCGGGATTTAATGCCCCAGACTGCTCATCCAACGTGGCGGGGGTTGTACCACGCATAAGGGATTGCGCAAAGGATGCCGGATGCAGGCGTAAGCCTGTATACCCCGCCAGTGCACCATGCCAGGAGAGAAGATAGAACGGCATGGGCTGATCCTATAAAACGATCGGATAGGTGGGAATTATACAGGCAAATTGCACGGCTTGTTATGCCACGGCATCCAACAGAGCGGGAAGATACTGCTCTAGCTTGATGCGCACCGGCATGAGGTAGGCTTTGCCTTTTTCCTGCGCCAGTTCTTTAAGCACCGTTTGTGCAAACTGGATATTGGCTTCCAGCGTAGGAGAAAAATCACGGGGGAAAACAATGTGATTTGTTGTTTCCCAATAAGAGCGTGATTTGGGGCCAATAACGGGGGAAAGCCCCCAGAACACGCATTCGCCCTGCATCCATTCCCGGCACAGGTCAAACAGCTTCAGGTCAAATACAGGCTGCGTGAAAAAACCAATAGCTCCAGCTTCTTTCTTGCGGGCCACGTCTTCCAGTTCTTTCCACGGGGCGCGGCGGTAAGGGTCAAACGCCGCATAGACTTTGAGATGCGGCGCTTCACGCCGGTAGCGGCGGATAATACTTTCCGTGCTGTTGGGGTAGGTGCGGTGGCTGAGATCTGCCGGAGGATCACCATGCACAACCAGAATTTCTTCCAATCCCGGTTGATCTGCTCCGGGGAGAGGCGCATCCGGCGCAATATCTATGGCCCGGATGTGCGGAATAACGTTTCCGAACTGAGGACGCACAAGTGCCGCAGCATCCCAACTGCGGAGGGGAAAGCGCATTAGGTCAGGAATGTTCAGCGTATCTGCTGCGGGAAAATGGGCTTTAACCGTAGCCACATCTGCAGCCAGAGCTTCAGCAGAACGCGGAATTAGCTCAACCGAAAGGCGGGAAAGGCTCATTCCGCATTCCCCTCAAGCTGTAATTTAGCTGCGGTTAGTGTGTTTTTCAGCAGGCAGGCAATGGTCACCGGGCCAACGCCACCGGGCACCGGCGTAATGCGGCCCGCTACTTTAACAGCTTCATCAAACGCAACGTCACCCACAAGACGGGTTTTACCATCATCGGTTTTGATACGGGTAATGCCAACGTCAATCACGGTGGCGCCGAGTTTAATCCAGTCCCCACGCACCAGTTCACGGCAACCGGTGGCCACCACCAGAATATCGGCTTGGCGCGCAAGTGCCGCCGTATCGCGCGTATGGATATGCGCGATAGAAACCGTGCAGCCTTCTGCCAGCAGCAACAGGGCCATGGGTTTGCCCACAAGGTTGGAGGCCCCAATAATCACGGCGTGCTGGCCTTTCATATCCCCCAACTGGTCACGCAGCAGTAGCAGGCAACCCAGTGGCGTGCAGGGGATGAGCGAGGGCAGGCCCACAGCCAGACGGCCAGCGTTAATTTCACCCAGACCATCCACATCCTTTTCAGGCAGAATGGCGTTGGTTACGCGGCGTCCATCCAGCCCGTTGGGCAAGGGAAGCTGCACGAGAATGCCGTGAATTTCGGGGTCTTTGTTCAGGCGGTCTATCAGCGCCAGAAGTTCAGCTTCCGATGTGTTTTCGGGCAGCATGTGCATGAAGGAGCGCATGCCGGCATGATGGGTCTGCACAGCCTTGTTGCGTACATACACTTCGCTGGCAGGGTCATTCCCAACCAGAATAACGGCCAGACCGGGCGTTACGCCATGTTTCTCGTGAAACGCCAGGACATCCTCACGGATATGCTGGCGCATTTTGGCGGCAAAGCCTTTGCCATCAATCAGAGAAGCCTGATGATCGGAGGGAAGGGATGATGAAGGTGCGTTGGTCATGGAGCTGCCAGTTGATCATGCAGAAGCGTGTGGAGTTTCAAGCTGGGGCATACGCAAAAAAACGCCAAACGACAACGTTTTCACCCATATATGCCCGGTATGTATAAGAAATTTCAGGTCATGTTTCACCCTGCCGATAGGGAGAAAGCACGTTAAGGGCTTCGGCTTCCGCCAATATGGCGGGGCGTTCTGCCTGAAGGAAAGCCCCGACACCGTTGCGGAGTGAGGGGTTTTCTAGCCAATGGGCAGAATGTGTGAGGGCAGGCAAATAGCCACGCTGGATTTTATGTTCACCCTGCGCTCCGGCTTCTACCCGTTTGAGGCCGTGGGCAATGGCAAAATCTATGGCACGGTAATAGCACAGCTCAAAATGCAGGAACGGCCAGTTGCCAACACAACCCCAGTTACGACCATACAATGTATCGCCTCCCAAAAGGTTTAGGGCTGCGGCAACGGGTGTGCCCTCATGTCGTGCTGTCATCAGCACAACACGGTCTTGCAAACGTTCAGAAAGCAGCGGGAAAAAATCGGGCGTCAGGTAGGCATTGCCCCACTTTTTATCAATTGTGTTCTGGTAAAACGTATAAGAGGCTTGCCAGTCTTCCGGCGTAATGTCTGATCCGCGCAGGGTATGAAAGCTCAGGCCAGCGGCATTGGCATCACGCCGCTCACGTCGGATGGCTTTGCGCTTGCGTGATGAAAGTGTTTCCAGAAAATCATCAAAACAGGCGTAATTCTGATTGTGCCAGTGATACTGTAAGCCAAGGCGCGGGAGCCATCCTCGCTCCGCCAGAACATTACTTTCCCGCTCGGTGCAGAATGTCACATGGGCGGAGGAAAGCCCTGTATCATGGCAGATCTGGCGCAGGGCATCGGCCATAACTGCTTGGGTTTCCGCTGGTGCATCGGGGCGCGTTAAAAGGCGCGGGCCAGGTGCTGGGGTAAAGGGGACGGCAATTTGCAGTTTGGGGTAATAGCGCCCACCAGCGGCCTCAAACGCACGTGCCCACCCTTGGTCGAACACATACTCGCCCCATGAATGGCCTTTAATATAGGCAGGGCACGTAGCGGCCAGTTGCCCATCAGGTGCGTGCAGGCTGACATGCTGTGGCAGCCAGCCTGTTTCTCGGCGTACGGAATCGCTGTCTTCTAATGCAGAAAGAAAGGCATGACTGACAAATGGGTTGTCCACCCCTGCACAGGCATCCCACTCCGTTGCCGGAATGGCATGGATACTGTCGTGCAGAGATACGGACCAGTCAGGCATGTCTGTCTTTCCTGCAAACTCAGCCGATTTCGAACAACCCTTCTACTTCTACCGGTGCATCCAGCGGCAGGGAAGGTACGCCAACGGTGGAGCGCGCATGGCGTCCGGCATCACCAAATACAGCCACGGCCAGATCAGATGCACCATTCATGGCAGCTGCGTGCGAAGTGAATTCTGGTGTGCAGGCAATAAAGCCACCCAACCGCACCACGCGCTTCACGCGGGAAAGGTCGCCCACCGCGGCGCGTACCTGTGCGATCACATTGATCATGCTGTAACGCGCAGCCTCAACCGCTGTTTCAACAGAAACGGCATCTCCCAGCTTGCCGGTCGCAAACAGTTTGCCATCTTTAAGGGGCAACTGGCCGGAAACCACCAAAAGAGAGCCAGTTTGAACGCAGGCTACGTAGTTAGCAACAGGTGCGGCAGGTGTAGGAAGTTCGATACCAAGTTCAGCCAGACGGGATTCAGGAGTGCTCATCACGCTGTATTCCTTGTGTTAAAAAGCTGGGCAAGAAGCAGAAACTTGCCTCTTGCCCAGCAGAATGGACCGTATGCCTTTAGCAGACAAGCCGCAGATTACGGCGCTTGCGCCCAGTGGGCGGCGTATCATCTGCTTCTGGCAGATCCAGCGGCAGAAGTGGGTCTGGGTCAGATTGTGTATCTTGGTGCGGGCCATCTGGCAGTCGCTCACCCAGATACGTGTCTGATAAGGCGCGGAAGGCGTAGTCCAACATGGATGTGGCGTAGGATGCAACCGGGTCTCCCTCCACCGTGCCAGCCGGGCCAAAGCAAGTATAGGCAAAGTTTTCTACAAAGGCTTCCAGTGGGGCACCGTATTGCAAGCCAATGCTAACAGCTTCACCCAAGCTTTCCATCAGCCCGCGTACCATGCCGCTTTCCCGCGTGGGGGTAAGGGCTAGTTCACCCAGCGTGCCATCTTCATATTCCCCCGTGCGCAGGAATAGGCGATGGCCACCAATGGTGGTTTTTTGCGTAAAGCCACCATGCCGTGGGGGCAAAGTGCGGCGTATGCCACGTTCCAGCTTATTGCGAATTGGCTGGTTCTGCACTTCTGGCCGTGCGGGCATGCGGTCCACAAAACCAGTCAGGGCACGATACATGGCTAAATGTGCATTAGGGCCGGGCTGAGGTAGAACAGTTTCACCTGCCAGCGCGGCAGCTAAAGCAGTTTCAACCGTAAAGCCACGTGCTTCCAACCGCAGCAAGGCGCTTCTGGAAAGTTTGCCATCCGACCGCAGCATGGAAAAAGCCGGGGCCAGCCCACAAGCTTCCACACCCAAAAGCCCGTCTATCGGGTTGGAGGAAGAAAAGCCGGTTTCAATCGGAGCTAACGGCGTTTCTGTCTCCACTGCCGCTTCGTTCCAGACAGCACGCAGGGTTTCCCCCAATCCGGGCAGAACGGTGCGCACAGGTGGCAGCGGGAGAGATTCCGGCCCCCGGCCAGCATGTGCGGTTAGTGTGGCCAAGGCAGCTATGGCGCACGCGGCGGCGCGGCCATCTTCGCTATCGTAATCCAGCCCAACGCCAGCAAGGCAGGCATCCAGATTGGTGAGCAGAATATCACCAGCCAATGGGGTAGGGGCAAGTGTATCGGCTGGCGCAGCGGGGGCTGCTTCTGTTTGTTCTGGTGCAAATAAATCTGGCAGCGGCAGTTCCCCATTGCGCTGGCTGGCCAGTGTGCTGGCGGCATGGCGCAATACGGAACAGATCAGCCGCAGAGCCGCAACAAATGTGCGCGCAGCAAGCCCTTCACCGGGGGAAACAAAAGCCGCCAGATTAACTATAAAGCCCGGCGGGCGGTCAAAACGGCAATGCCATACGGCCTCTGTTGGGGCAGCCTGCCGCGTAAGCAGCATCCACACCAAAGATCGGGCCGTGGCATCATCTGGTGCCAGCGCATCAATCCAGCGGGAGGCAAGGCTGGGCAGATCCAGCGCTTCATCTCCTGGTACAAGCTGGGCCAATGCCGTTGCGGCATCTGTATCCCATTCTGCGGGCAGCGTAACGGAGCGAAGGGGAGCGTCCGGGTCTGCTGCGGCCTCTAGCGTGCTCATCAGCACGCCATTCCAGTGGCGTCTGGCTGTTGCGTTCATGCGGGCAGTTTATCGTTTCCGCCTATCGCGTCGGAACCCGGAATCGTGCCGCCAAAAGGCTGTTAACACTCTGCATAATGAGGATATGGGGGATAACTTTTTGTGAAGTTGCGTTTCCTGCCCGAATACCGCGTGCTCGAGCGCAGTTGATCGGCAGTGCGTGCATATTTCATAGACCGGGCGTGGTGCGGAGTCCTATCATCCACAACATGGCAAACTTTGGAACATGGCTGCATACGCGCCGGAAGGGGCGGCTGGTTGGCAAGGATGCCGATGGCCGCTGCTATTACGAATCAACAGGTCCGGCCCGTCAGGGTGGTGGGGTGGAACGCCCCGAACGCTGGGTGATTTACCTGAAAGGGGAAGATCCTTCTGCCGTACCACCAGAATGGTGGGGATGGCTGCACCACACGCTGGATGCCCCTATTCCGGCAGAAGAACGCAAGCCTTGGCAGCTTCCGCATCAGCCCAATATGACAGGCACGGTACAAGCTTACAGGCCGCCGGGAAGTCTGTATTCCACGGGCCAGCACCCACCTGCGACGGGAGATTACGAGGCATGGACACCTGATGCGTGATCTGCCGCGCATTTCCTGCTAAACCGAACAGGCAATACAGGGAGTGCGATGCGGCTTATGGCTTCAGCAATGGCAGAAAAATCTCGGCGTAGTCTTACAGAACTGCTTACTGGCACTTTTGTGTTGGTGGCTATTAGCGGCATGCTGGTGGCTGCTGTAGTGGGCGAAGGCCGCAAAACAGACACAACCGGTTACCAGCTTAATGCAGATTTCACGCACATAGATGGGCTGGATATTGGCTCTGATGTGCGGCTGGCAGGCGTGACAGTTGGGCAGGTGGTGCGTGAGACCGTAGATCCACACACCTTTAAGGCGCATGTGACCTTTACTGTGCGGCCTGATATTCATCTTTCAGATGATACAGCAGCCATTATCACCAGTGATAGTTTGCTGGGCGGCAAGTATATTGCCCTCTCTCCGGGTGGGGATGACAAAACCCTTAAACCCGGTGGAACAGTTGGGCAGACACAGGGTTCCATCAGTTTGGAACAGTTGCTCAGCAAATTCATTTTCTCGGTTACGGATACCCTCACACGTGCCAACAAGGCAGCACCTACAAATGGTGGTGGCACAGGCGGGAATGATCTGCCCTGAAACAGACATAAAAATCCGTTAATTTAAGATTGAAGCCGGGAAACAACAGCATGGAAAAGCCACGCTTCTGGCCGCAGGATGATGGAAACCCCATAACCTGCCATGAAAAACTGCGTGTTTTGGAAGAAAACTGGCAGGAAGTGCAGGATATTATGCGCGATGCGTTTGAGGATGCCATGCTGATGGGGGTGAGTGAACAGTTTATGCGGGCGCGTTTGAAAGATATGGTTGATAGTCTCGCCTCTCCTAAAAACGGAGGGCAAGCAGCATGAAGCGCGCACTGTATCAAGCCGTGGCTTGTGGGGCTATTTTGGCCGGAGTGCCTGTGCTTGCGCAGGCCGCAGGTACTGCTTTGGCGCCCCCGGCAGTGTATGCGCCAGATACGTGGCAAGGTAAAAATACGGCCGTTGTGCGGGTGCTGGACAGATTAGATGCCCATGTAGAGGTGCTCTCAGTTCCGATAGGCACAACAGCACATTATAAAAGTCTGGATATTACCCCCTCACGTTGTTTGCAACGCCCGCCCACACTTTCGCCCGATGCTGCTGCATGGTTAGCCTTACAGGATAAACATCCTAACGGAGCCACTTTTCAGGGCTGGATGTTAGCGGCGGAGCCTGCATTGGGCGTGTTTGAAAGCCCGGTTTACGATGTGCGGATGGTGCGGTGCGAGGGCACAGATACAGACCCTATGCTTCCCCCATTACCTAAACCTGTGGCACCTGCTGCACCGCCCGCATCTGGTTCAGACACGGCACCAGCACCTACAGGGGATACGTCATCTTCTAGCCATGCGGGCAGCCCGGATATTCCCGATGCCATACCAGACAAGCAAGAAACCGGTGGCGTTTATTAGCGTTGGGTAAGGAACCGTTTCAGTTTTGTGCCGGTTCCGCGCGGCAGGTCTGTAAGATCGGTGGTTGTCGAAGCAGGGGGTGTTCGGCAACGTGTTAAAATACAGTGGTCTGGCTGCAAGTGCCTAGCAGTCTTGTTATCAGGTTATCAGGGCCGGCCATCACAACAAGAATTGAGGTGCAAACGTGCTAGGTTCTCTCGGTGCGCAGGATTTCCGTTTTCATCTACCCCCGTTGAACGAAACTGCCTTTCTGCTCGATTTTGACGGTACTCTGGTTGATATTGCTCCCACGCCAGAATCTGTTGTGGTACCAAATGGGCTTCTTGATAGCCTGCGCCACTTGCGTGAAGCATGTGGAGATGCCTTGGCTGTTGTTTCTGGCCGCCCCATTGATCAGATAGATCATTTTTTGGGTGACGTGCCTTTTGCCGTTGCTGGTGAGCACGGGGTAGCTATTCGGCATCGTCCCGGTGGCCCGATTGAACGCGCGGCATTGCCCTCTTTGCCGCTTGAATGGCTGGCTCAGGCGCGGGATTTGTTGGCAACATTGCCGGGTACACGGTTGGAGCACAAAGAAGGTGGGTTTGTCCTGCATTACCGTGCCGCACCAGAAGCCGCAGAAACGTTGCGTCAGGCAGCTAGCGAATGGGTTCAGCAATCTAAAGGGACATTTTTGCTTCTGCCCGCCAAAATGGCCTGGGAAATACGCCCCGCCGGAATTGATAAAGGCTATGCGGTCTCCTTGTTAATGGAAAGTCCTCCCTTTACCGGCAGAAAGCCCGTATTTGTAGGGGATGACGTAACGGATGAAGATGCCATAGCTGCCGTGCGCAGAATGGGGGGCGTGGGGCTACGTATTCCATCTGATTTCCCAACCCCTTCTATTTTTCGGGCTTGGTTGGGATCCCTTACAGGCGGGAGCCGGTAAGGGATGGGGCGCCTTGTTATTGTTTCCAATCGCGTTCCGGCTGTGCGCGATCGTGCTCAACCCGCCGGAGGGCTGGCTGTTGCCCTGCGAGATGCCGTGCAAGGGCAAGAATGCCTCTGGTTTGGGTGGTCTGGCCAACAAATTCCAGATGATGAAGGGGAAGATCGGCGCGTAAGCATAGACACGGTGGATAACGTAACCTACGCCACCGTAGATCTGACAAAATCAGAATATAATGGATTTTACGAAGGATATTCCAACGGAATCCTCTGGCCTCTCTGCCATTATCGCGCCGGGTTAATGAATTATAGTCGGCAGGACAGGCATACATATCATGCCGTAAACCTCATGTTTGCGCAGAAGCTTGCCCCGCTGCTGAAACCTGATGATCTAATATGGGTGCATGATTATCACCTGTTCCCGCTTGGGTTGGCGCTGCGTGAACTGGGTATAAAGTGCCGTATTGGGTTTTTCCTGCATATTCCGTTCCCACCATGGAGCCTGATGCGGGCTTTGCCGGACGCGGAAAAGCTGATGCGAGCTTTGCGTGCCTATGATGTGATGGGTGTGCAGACGGAAGATGATGCGCGAAATGTCAACGAAGGCTTTTCCGTTGTTGGTGTGCCAGCACAAGCCCGCGTGTTCCCGATCGGAATAGACCCAGAAAGTTTTCAGCAGCAGGCCACTTCCGGATTAGATAACCTAGAGGTGCAGAAGCTTGAAAAAAGCCTGAGGGGCCTACCGTTGATTATCGGTGTGGACCGTATGGATTACTCCAAAGGCTTGCCGGAGCGCTTTCGGGCCTATGAAGTGTTCTTGCGTAAATATCCAGAATATCGCGGTAAGGTTATTTATCTGCAGATTACCCCGGTTTCTCGTGGCAGTGTGCCAGAATACAAAGTGCTGCGGGAAGAACTGGACGGTGTGGTTGGCCATATTAACGGCACATATGGAGATTTTGACTGGGTTCCTATCCGTTACCTTACGCACCCCGTACCGCGTGAACTATTGGCACCATTTTTCCGCCTTTCCCGCGCAGCGTTGGTAACACCCTTGCGGGATGGCATGAATCTGGTTGCCAAGGAATACGTAGCAGCTCAGGATGAGGAAGATCCCGGCGTACTTATTCTTTCCCGCTTTGCTGGTGCTGCGCCAGAAATGGAAGATGCGCTTTTGGTGAACCCGCATGATGCAGATGAAGTGGCGGATGCCTTGCATAAATCACTCAGCATGTCTCTCTCTGAAAGACAGGCACGGTGGAAGCGGCTGAAGCCAGATGTCTGGCGTGTTACGGCTGGCAGTTGGGCACGTTCCTTTATTATGGCGTTGGCAGAGGTGCGGTCTGAATGAGGGGGAGCCACGCATCTCGCCCCTTGGCAATATTTTTGGCAGGGGCGGCGCTATTGGCGCTGGGGGTGGTGTGGTACACCCAACATGTCTTGCAAATTATGCCATGTGAATTGTGCCTGTGGGAACGCTGGCCGTGGCGCTTGCTGCTTGGCACAGCCATTGTGGCCGCTGTGTTGCCAGATAAGGTGGCACGGCAGCTTTTGTGGTTAGCGGTGCCTTTTATGGTGGCAGATATTGGGCTTTCTATTTGCCATGTAGGGGTAGAGTGGCAATGGTGGCCAAGCCCGCTGCCGGCATGCCATGCACCCCATATATCTGGCCACACAATGGCGGAACGCCTTGCTTCTATGCCTTTGCTGCCTTCCAAACCCTGTGATGCAGCCACTTATCTGGTGCCGGGTGTTCCGGTTTCTATGGCGGCAATGGGCGGCCTGTATGCCGTTGCCGTGTTGTGGGTGTTTATGGTTTGGCGCAAAAAGCTGGAACGTGTGACGCGCCGTATTTTCCATTAACTGTCATATTTTGAGTGTTAGGTTTTTATTGTTGAAGGCGCGCTAACTTCATTGCCGTATTGTAGCGGTTGAAGCACCGCGTATAAATCTTATACTGTGTGCCTGAATGAAATGTCAGGATCTCTCTATGTCTTTAAGTGGCGATATTAAAAAAATCGATTGGAGCGTATTTGACGCAACATGGTACGCAGAAAAATATGGAGATGTTCTGAAATTTCTGGGTATTGAAGGCGCAGAAGCATTAGAAGAATTTTATCGGGAAAAAGGGCCAGCGTTACGCCATTCACCCAACCCGTATTTTGATGAAGATTGGTATCTGCGGCGTTATCCGGCGGTTGCCGACGCTGTGGGGAAAGGCGAATGGCAATCTGGGTTCGACCATTATTGCCGAGCAGGATTTTCTTCCCACAATCCTCATTGGCTTTTTGATCGTGAATTTTATTTCAAGCAGCATGCAACACTTCAGCCCGCAGCGTTAGAAGAGGCGGGGTTCCGAAATCTCTATGATCACTATCTGAATGTAGGTGATGAACAGTTTTTGACGGGATCATGGTTTTTTAACGCAACAGCGTACCTTAAAAGCGGCCTTGCGCGTATTGAAGGTTTGGGCGCATTTGCCCAATGCGTACGAAACTTAAAGCCTGAGCAGGGGTATGGTCAGCGTCTGTCTTGGTATTTTGATCCTGAATGGTATCTGGAAACCTATCCGCATGTCAGAAAGGAACTGGATTCAGGGCGTTGGCTCTCGGCTTTGCACCATTATCTGTCTAATTCCACACCAACAGATTACAACCCGAATGCCTATTTCTCTGAAGAGTTTTATGGCAGCGTTAATCATGATGTAAGTGGTGCAGTTGAAAGCGGAAACTTCCGTAATTTTTATGAACATTTTCTGCGCTATGGTGTGCATGAACTGCGCAAACCAAGCGCTAATGTTGATCTTGAATCCTACTACCGTAATGCCGTTGTGCAAAAGGAAGTTACCCGTGGTGATTTCCCAGATGCGTTTGCACATTATATTGCCCATAATGGTAGGTTAGAAGATGATGTGGAAGGGCTGAAGGAAAGTGAAGCTCTTTCCAAAAAGCTCTATCATGAAATGTGCCAGATCCGATTGCCTGTTCTTTTAAATCAGACGCTAGATTTTACATACGATGTGCCAGATTTAAGCGTTATTATTGTAGCACATAATCTGTTTGCCATGACCATGAGCGCATTGGCTTCGTTACGTGCCAACTATAATGGGCAAATGCAGGTTATTGTGGTGGATTCCGGTTCTACCGATGGTGTGCGCCATATTGAACGTTATGTGCGCGGACTGGATGTTGTGCGTTTTCCCGGTAATGTTGGTTTCCTGTTGGGATGTAATGCTGCATTGGAAAAAGTGCGTGGTCCATTCACGCTTTATCTGAACAACGATACAGAGCTGATGCCAGAAGCCATTGGCAATGCTGTGGCACGTTTACGGCATGAAATAAAAATTGGGGCTGTTGGCGCCAAACTTATACGCACGAATGGCTTGTTGCAGGAAGCGGGCAGTATTGTCTGGCGCGATGGATCAGTGTGCGGTTATCTGCGTGACCAGCGCCCTGATGTGCCAGAAGCCAATTTTGTAAGATCTGTAGATTATTGCGCTGGTGCATTCCTGATGGTGCGCACGCCTCTGCTACGCACATTGGGGGGCTTTGATACAGATTATGCCCCTGCGTATTTTGAAGAAACAGATCTGTGCCTGCGCATTCATGAAGCTGGGTTTGATGTGGTGTACGATCCCTCTGTGGTTGTGGTGCATTATGAGTATGGTACATCCAGTTTCATGAGTGGCGCATCCATGATAGCGCGCAATCAGGATGTGTTCCGCCGTAAGCATACGGCATATTTGCGCCAGAAAAGCCTGAACAACCCAAGAATGCTGACAAAGGCCCGTTTTAGCAAGCAGGATCAGAAGCGCGTTTTATTTATTGAAGACAGGTTGCCCTATCGGTTTTTGGGGTCTGGCTTTACCCGTTCAAACGATATTGTGCGCAGCATGATTGCTGCCGGATGTCAGGTAACGGTGTACCCGGTATTTAGGCCAACGGAATCTCAGGAAGATATCTGCATGGCTTTTCCGGATCGGGCAGAGGTGATGTGGGATCGAGAACTGCCAGAACTGGAAGATTTTATTAAATCTCGCGCTGGCTATTATGATGCTATCTGGATTGCACGCACGCATAATGCAGACCGTCTGGCCCCTGTGCTGATGGATTGTGCTGATGCTCTAACAGGTACGATGGTGATTATAGATACCGAAGCTGTATCTGCACCGCGCGAACATAGTAAAATGGAATTGCGCGGGCAAACGCCAGAAAAAACGGTGGATGATCTTCTGAAGCACGAATTCAGACATCTGTTCATGGCTGAAAAAATTATTGCAGTAAACAGTAAGGATTCGAAAATACTTAATTCACATGGCTTTTCGAATGTTCATGTTCTTGGCCATTTGCAAAATGCTTCAACGTGGTCTCCCGGGTGGGAAGATCGTCGAAATCTTCTCTTTCTGGGGGCCATGCACGATCAGGATTCACCAAATGTGGATTCTCTTGCATGGTTTAGTGGAGAAGTGCTGCCATTACTGGATGGTCGTTTGCCAGAAGACGTTAAGTTTACAGTGTGTGGCTATATAAACCCGCGTGTTGATCTGACACCGCTTATCAACAACCCACGTGTTGTGGTGACAGGGCGGGTAGAGGACGTAACGCCTGTTTACAACAGCCACCGGGTGTTTGTGGCACCAACCCGGTATGCGGGTGGTATCCCCTATAAGCTCCATGAAGCCGCAGCGCACGGAATCCCTGTTGTGGCCACGGATATCTTGTGTGAGCAGGTTGGATGGGAACCGGGTGAAGATATGCTGTGCGCCAGTATCTCAGACGCACAGGGTTTTGCAGATGCCATTGTCCGGCTGTATGAAGACAAGCAGCTATGGGAAAAAGTGCATGCACATGAACTCAAGCGGATTTCTACAGAAAACACGCAAGAGAATTATGTGAAAACAATAAAGGATATTTTAGAAATTCTCTAAAATAATACCAGCACGTCAGACAAGGTACGTGGGGTCTTCCATTTTCAGAGTCTGACGTGCCAGACTATGCAGCCGTGCGCTGGCACGCGCACCTAATGCACAGATTTCTTGGTAGGAAAACCAGCGAGCTTCCAAGGCATCATCACCAGCTTGCACGGGGTTTTGGGTGTGTTCTTGTTCCTCACACCTTACGGCAAGAATGATGTAATGGAATTCCAGCTTTCCATTGCTATCATAATGCAAGCTGTCAAATGCATCTATTACAGAAATTCCTTTTGCTGGTAAGGATGTTTCTTCTAAAAGTTCGCGCGCTGCAGCATGAAAAATGGTTTCCCCCGGTTCAATCCGTCCTCCCGGAAAACCCCATAGTCCGGCATCTGGTGCATTGGCACGGCGGACAAGCAGAAAATTATTTTGTCTTCGCACAATAGCAAGAACACCGGAACGAGGAAGGCAGGAATGGCATGATGTTTTCATGATCGAGAAGTGTAGAAGGTCATGAATGCTGGTCAACCCTTATCTGCGCAAAAGGGGTTTGGCCATTTTTCTCTTTGCCCAAATGTAGAAAATGCGTGTTAAATACAGCTATAACCGTGCGGATGTTGCGTACGGAAAATACAAATCAGCTATCAAGGAGCGCATCTTATGTCGGCAGATACAATTGCCATTCCGGGTATAGCCAAGCCTGCGTCCCGCATTGCGCTAGGTACATGGGCCATTGGTGGTTCCATGTGGGGGGGTGCAGATGATGCAAACGCCAGCAAGACGATAGATGAAGCTCTGGAGCTTGGTATCAACATGATTGATACAGCACCAGTCTATGGATTTGGGCATTCTGAAGAAGTTATTGGCAAGGCTCTGGAAGGCCGGCGTGGCCGTGTTATTCTGGCCACCAAGGTTGGGCTGAACTGGCAGGACGGCAAGGTTTTTAGGGATAGCCGACCTGCACGGATTGAAGAAGAAGTTGAAAAATCTCTAAGCCGCCTACGTACAGATTATATTGATCTGTATCAGGTTCATTGGCCCGATACACGCACACCGTTTGAAGAAACAGCTCGCGCTTTAGAAAATCTGGTAAAAAGCGGCAAGGTAAAAGCCTTGGGGTTGAGCAACTTCTCGCCTGCGCAGATGGATGAATTCCGTAAGTTTGCTCCTGTTTCTGCCGTGCAGCCGCCATACAACCTGTTTGAGCGCGAAATTGAGCGCGATGTGCTGCCATATGCAGAAAAAAATAATCTGGTGGTGTTGGCTTATGGCCCGTTGTGCCGTGGTTTGCTTTCTGGCCGCATGACGGCAGACCGGAAGTTTGAAGGGGATGATCTGCGTAAAACAGATCCCAAATTCCAGCAGCCGCGTTTTGGCCAGTATCTGCAGGCGGTGGAAGATCTTAAAGCCATTGCCAATAAGTACGGTAAAAGCATGTTGGCACTGGCTATTCGCTGGGTGCTGGATCGTGGCCCAACTATTGCGCTGTGGGGCGCACGCAAGCCAGAGCAGATTGCAGGCGTGGATGATGCCTTTGGCTGGAAGCTGGATGCAGAAGACATGAAAGCCATTGATGCCATTTTGGCCAAGGATATCAAAGATCCGGTAGGGCCAGAGTTTATGGCTCCGCCATTGCGGGCGTAATCTGGCGTAACAGGCACAGGGCTGGCTTATCCAGCCCTGTTCTTCCCGCAAGGCTGGCGGTGGCCCATACGCATTGACTCAGATGCGGCTTTTTTCGCACTCTGTTAAGTTATGAAAGAGCCGCATCCCCCTTATCAGACTGAGCCTGAGCAGGCGACAGTCTGTATGTTTCCGCTTCAGCAGGTGTTGGGGCGTGCAGAGGCTGCGGAATATTTGGGTATTCCTGCCCGAAGGCTCAGATTCCTTGAAATGTTGGGCTGTGGGCCCAAAGCTGTTTCCCACCGCGCAGGGGCTATCCAGTTTCGTAAGGAAGATCTGGACATTTATAGCGCCGAGCAGTTTAGCCGTGCCGGATTAGGAGCGGATGCACTTTCCCGCTATCGGAGTATGCGGGCGCTGGCTGATTATAAAGGGCTTGATCCGTTTATGGATATGGCCAGCCGGGATGAGCTTTCTCAGGCATGCACCTATATTGGTGGGCGTGTTGGTATTGGGCTGGGGCTGGTTGTGATTGTTCTTTCTCATACACCGCTTTCCCGCATTCTGTTTCATGTGGTGCGTTAGGGCTGTTTTGTCGCGGTCTGTACCTTTCATATCTTGCGTAAGGGGCTGTGGCAGCCCATGTTTGGGCAATGGCTTCCAAAACTTCTTCCTCTGCGGCACGTGGCAAAAAGCGCCCTTCATTAAGCGAGCGAGCCGCCAGTCTTCCCCCCGTTCTGTTCGAGCCGGAAAAGCAGGCTCCTCGTCCTCGCCTCAAGCGTATGGAAGTGGTGTCGGAATACGAACCGGCAGGTGATCAGCCGCAAGCTATCAGTGAACTGGTGGCAGGGGTGGATGGTGGAGAACGCGATCAGGTTCTGCTGGGGGTTACGGGCTCTGGTAAAACCTTTTCTATGGCGAAAATTATTGAGGCTACGCAAAAGCCAACACTTATTTTGGCACCCAACAAAACATTGGCAGCCCAGCTTTATGGAGAAATGAAGCAGTTTTTCCCTAATAACGCTGTAGAATACTTTGTGAGTTATTACGATTACTACCAGCCAGAAGCCTATGTGCCACGTTCTGATACGTATATTGAAAAAGACAGCCAGATAAACGAACAGATCGACCGTATGCGCCATGCCGCCACACAGGCACTGCTGGAACGGAACGATGTGATTATCGTAGCCTCTGTCTCCTGCATTTACGGCATCGGGTCTGTGGAAACCTATTCCCGCATGGTGGTGAAGCTGGAGCTAGGCGGAGAGATAGACCGCGACAAGCTGATAAAAAGTCTTGTTGAGTTGCAGTACCGTCGGAATGATGCTGCGTTTGCGCGTGGTACGTTCCGGGTGCGGGGTGAAACAATAGATATTTTTCCTGTGCAGAATGAGGACAGAGCCTGGCGTGTTTCCCTGTTTGGCGATGAGGTTGACGGACTGATAGAGTTTGACCCGCTAACGGGTGAAAAAACGGCTGATCTGCAGGAAGTTACCATTTACGCAAATAGCCACTACGTAACACCACGTCCTACGTTGAATCAGGCTATTAAAGGCATCAAGCAGGAACTGCGCGAACAGCTTGATGTGTTTACAAAGGCTGGCAAGCTGCTGGAAGCAGAACGGCTGGACCAACGCACCACCTTTGATCTGGAAATGCTGGAAACAACAGGTGTGTGTAAGGGGATCGAAAACTATTCCCGCTATCTTTCAGGCCGCAAACCGGGGGATCCACCGCCAACCTTGTTTGAATATCTGCCAGAAGATGCGCTGTTGATTGTAGATGAAAGCCACGTAACTGTGCCGCAGATTGGCGGCATGGAACGAGGGGACCATGCGCGCAAATCCGTTCTTGCAGAGTTTGGTTTTCGGCTTCCTTCCTGTCTGGATAACCGACCTTTGAATTTTGCGGAGTGGGATAAGTTTCGCCCTCAAAGCATTTTTGTAAGTGCCACGCCCGGCCCGTGGGAAATGGAACGCACAGGCGGCGTGTTTGCTGAACAGGTTATTCGCCCCACTGGGTTGGTGGACCCCATTACAATTATCCGGCCTGTTGAGCATCAGGTGGATGATCTGCTGGCAGAATGTCGTACCACCATTGGCAAGGGTGGCCGCGTGTTGGTGACAACGCTTACCAAACGCATGGCGGAAGACTTAACCGATTACATGAACGAAGCCGGTATTCGGGTAAGATATCTGCATTCCGATGTAGATACACTGGAACGCATAGAAATTATCCGAGACCTGCGCATGGGCGCATTTGATGTGCTCATCGGTATTAACTTGCTGCGAGAAGGTTTGGATATTCCAGAATGTTCGCTGGTAGCCATTTTGGATGCGGATAAAGAAGGCTTCCTGCGTTCGCGCACATCTCTTATCCAGACCATTGGCCGCGCGGCCCGAAATGTAGAGGGCCGGGTTCTGCTTTACGCAGATAAAATGACGGATTCCCTTACATATGCCGTAGAAGAAACAGCCCGCAGGCGTGAAAAACAGATAGCGTGGAACACAGAGCACGGTATTACGCCACAAAGCGTGCGCAAGCATATTAGTGATATTGTTTCTTCTGTGTTCGAGCAGGATTACGTCACTATTGCGCCGGATGAAGATACGGGCGTTGCAGAATTTGTTGGGCAGGATTTGGGAGCAGCCATTGCCGGGTTGGAAAAACGCATGCGTTCTGCCGCAGCCGAGCTGGAGTTTGAAACGGCTGCCCGCCTGCGAGATGAAATTCAGCGGTTGGAAGCCTTACAGCTTGGGTTGGAGCCGCCTCCGGTAGCAGTTTCAACTGCGGGAAAAGCCCAGACAAGTGGCCGCAAACCCAAAAAAGATAAAGTACCGCGGCCACTGGGGCCGGGCGGGGGCGGATATGATCCGGCAGCCAGACGGAAAAAGCGGTAACTAGAAAAAAGGCGGCAAGTATTGGCTTGGATAAAACCGGAAAGGAAAAGCTTTTCCGGTTTTATTGTAAGTGCATGTTTTAGAATTTGAATGCACACCTTGTGCTACCCACAAAAATATAGCGAAACACCGTAAGTATTACGGCAGGCCTTGTTTCTGCCGCTTATCCCTTCTACCGTCCGCATAGCAAACCCTCATTTGTGCGGACATTACGGCATGACAACGTCAGATACCTTTATCCAGCCGGATTATACAGCACTGGAACAGGCCGCTGTTGCGCCAGATCCTTTCCCGCATGTGGTGGTGCCGCATTTTATCCGTTCAGAAGATCTGGAGCGTTTGTTTGCGCATCGGCCGCATATTGTGTCTGGAGGATCTTTTCCCCCAGATTCCTTGCAGCTTTCTCCCCTTATGGAACATCTGGTAGAAGAACTGGAAGGCACACGGCTAAAGGCAATCGTGGCGGAAAAATTTCACCTCAATCTTGATCATGCACCTTCTATGCTCACCATTCGTGGGCGCACGCGAGAAAAAGATGGTCGTATCCACACAGATTCCTTGGCCAAGCGCGTAACCATTTTGCTGTACCTTAATCCATCAGGGGCAGGTGAAGCATGGGAACGGCAGGAAGGCTGTTTGCGCCTTTTACGCGGTCCGCATGATATAGAGGATTACGCCAAGGAAGTGCCGCCGGTAGATGGCACTTTGCTGATTTTTCCCAACGGCCCAACCACATGGCATGGGCATAAGCAGTTTGTGGGGCAGCGCTATACCATCCAATTAAATTACATGACAGAAGATGCACGCGCCCGGTCTGAACTCCGGCGGCATAAACTTTCTGCATTGGTTAAAAAGTTGCCTTTGCCTCAGTTGGGGCAGTAACTTTTCTTTTTTGATCTGTTTCAGCATTGAACAGGAAGCCTGAATGATTTTCCGTAAGCCGTCTGCTGCCCGTACACGCTTTTCACTACTGGCCATAACGCTGGCTCTGTTGGGGGGAACGGCTCTTTCTCCAACATTGGCTCATGCTCAGGATGCCGCGCCGGGTATGCCGTCTGCTCTTGTGCCCCCCAGCCTGAGCAGTGCGCAAGTTGTGCGTGCAACGCTTCCTAACGGTCTCAAGGTTGTTATTGTACCTAACCGGCTGGCTCCGGTTGTTACCACGGAAATCAACTATCTTGTTGGCTCGGCAGAAGTGCCAGATGGCTTTCCCGGCACGGCACATGCGCTAGAACATATGATGTTCCGTGGCAGCAAGGGGTTAGATAAGGATCAGCTTGCTGCTATAGGCACGCGTTTGGGCGGTAGTTATAATGCAGATACAACAGAAGATGTAACGCAGTATTTCTATACAGCGCAGGCGCAGGATTTGCCTGTTTTGCTGAAAATTGAAGCCCTGCGCATGAACGGCTTAACCCTGTCTGAAGCGGATTGGGAAAAAGAGCGTGGCGCAATTGAGCAGGAAGTTGCGCGTGATCTTTCCAGCCCGGCCTATCGGTATCTGGAACAGTTGCAAGGTATTCTGTTTGCCGGCACGCCTTACGAACACGATGCACTGGGCACGCGGCCTTCTTTTGATAAAACCACGGCCGCTGATCTGAGAGATTTTTACCAGAAGTGGTATGGCCCCAACAATGCCGTGCTGGTTATTGTGGGTGACATTAACCCGGTTTCTACTTTGCAGTTGGTGCAGGATACGTTTGCCGATATCCCGCGTAAGGATCTGCCACAGCGCCACAAGGTAACTCCCGTTGCTCCACCAGCCAAAACGCTAACGCTTTCCACAGATTATCCGGTTGGGTTTGCAACGCTTGCGTTCCCTATGGCGGGTAGTTCTTCAGCAGATTTTGCAACGGCTGACATTCTATCAGATGTGCTTTCCAGCCAGCGTGGTGCTCTGTATGATCTGGTGCCGCAGGGCAAGGCATTGTACGCAGGGTTTGAATACGCCCCTAAAAAAGAAGCTGGTTTTGGCTTGGCGCTTGCGGCTTTCCCCAAAGGTGCAGATGCTTCTGGCCCCATGAACGCCATGAAAGCTGTGTTGGAAAAAATCCGTAAGGAAGGCGTGCCAGCAGAACTGGTTGAAGCCGCCAAGCAAAAAGAAATTGCCCAGCTTCAGTTTTCTGCCAATTCTGTAAGTGGTTTGGCATCTATCTGGTCCAACGCCTTGGCATTTCAAAACCTAGATAGCCCGGGTGATCTGGTGGCTGCGTATCAGGCTGTTACGCCACAGGCCGTGAATGATCTAGCTGCAAAGCTGCTTGACCCAGCACATGCAGTGTCGGCCATTTTGACCCCGGAAGCATCTGGCAAGGCAGTTTCTGGCAAAGGCTTTGGAGGGGCAGAATCTTTTGCAACAACCCCGGATAAGCCAGTAAAACTGCCGCAATGGGCCGAAAAAGCTCTGGCCAAATTGGAAGAACCCAAACCTACACCGCAGCCCGCGGTTAGCACTTTGTCTAACGGTATCAAGCTGATTGTCTGGCCGTCTCATGTAAGCCATACCATTCAGCTTTCTGGCCAAATCCGCCAGACGCCCGAATTGCAGGAACCCAAGGGCAAGGAGGGCGTGCATAGCCTGACGGAAGCTCTGTTCTCCTATGGCACAACGCAGCATGATCGTCTTGCTTTCCAGAAAGCGCTAGATGATGTGCCTGCATGGGAAGATGCGGGGGGCAATTTCTCCTTGCAGGTTCTTACGCCTGATTTTGAAAAGGGCGTGGATTTGCTTGCAGAAAATGAATTGCATCCAGCATTTCCGGAAAAAGATTTTACGGTTGTGCGCACGCAGTTGGCGCAGGCCCAGGCTGGGGAACTGGTATCTCCCGGGCATCTGTTTGATAAAGCTATCAAGGCTGCCATTTTGCCGGAAACAGATCCGACACAGCGTGATGCAACGCCTGAATCTATTATGAGCATAACTCGTGATGATGTACTGCATTATTACCAAAGCGCATGGCGCCCGGATCTGACAACTATTGTTGTAACAGGCGATATCTCGCCAGAAAAAGCACAGGCTGTATTAGAAAAAGCTTTTGGTAGCTGGAAAGCAGAAGGGGCAGCCCCAAATGTTAATCTGCCTACCGTACCACTTAGCAAAACATCCCGTGCAACGGTGCCTGATAAAAGCAGCGTGCAGAATGATGTTGTGTTGGCAGAAACATTGGGGCTGACAGCACAAAACCCTGATCATTTTTTGCTGCAGTTGGGTAATGAAGTGCTTGGGGGCGGCCTGTTTTCCTCACGTCTGTATAGAGATATGCGGGTGAAGACAGGTTATGTTTATTCTGTAAGTAGTTCCTTTGATTGGGGGCGTACCCGCGGGGCCTATACTGTCAACTATGGTGCAGATCCAGATAAAGTTGGCAAAGCGCAAAGTGTTGTCATGAAAGACCTAAAGGCCATGCAGTCTGCACCGCCTACAGCAGAAGAACTTTCTTTGGCTAAAGCCTCACTATTGCGGAGCTTGCCTCTTGCCAGAGCCAGCTTGGGCCGGATTGCTGCGCAGTACCTGTATTTGGCAGATTTAGATTTGCCGCTTGATAATGCAGACCGTGGGGCAAAAGCTTACTACAAGGCAACTGGTGCAGAAGTACAGGCCGCATTCCGTAAGTGGATCAGGCCGGATGATCTTGCTGTTATTGTAAAAGGGCCAACGCCAACGTGGTGATGGATTACATGTATTCGTAAATGTTTTATGAAGGGTGCTTCATATGCATTTTACGGATACATTGTAAATCATGTTTGTTTTTCTCGTGTTTAGAAACTAAGAATATTACGAGGGAATTTGGTATCAGTATTTTCTGGACAGAAAAATAATTATGCTTGTATTAGGTCTGTCAGAAAATCATTTACCTGCCGAAGTTCTTGATATGCAAAAGGCCACGAGGGAGTGTTGCGGTGTCTGGTGAAAAAAAGCCTGTAGGTAAGGTTCGTTCTTCTCGTGTAAAAGTGGCACGCAAAAAGGTTGCGGCTCCCGTAGTGTCAGAAACACATGGACCAGATGCGGAGCCTCAGGTTACAGAACAAGTAGAAGCAGCAGCTCCTGTGGCAGAGCCTGTAAAGGCTCCGGCAGCAGAACAGATTGCATTGGCACTTCAGTCTCAGGCGGGTATTGTGGAACAAGAAGCTGAAAAAGAACGTCGGGCCGCTATCTTCTTTGATAGCCAGTGGTACCTTAATGCTTACCCAGATATCCGTGATGCGGGTGTAGATCCGCTTGAGCATTTTCTGGATTATGGCGCTAAGGAAGGCAGAAACCCTAACGCGCTGTTTGATAGTCTTTCCTATCTGCGCGTAAACCCTGATGTGGCTGGATTTGGCCCAGGGCCTTTTATCCATTATGTTTGTTATGGTTTTCAGGAAGGGCGCCCACTGCGCTAATAGGCTCTAAATTTTAAAAAAGGGGCGTATGGCTTTAAAAACCATGCGCCCCTTTTTTTATTTATGCTGTTTTAATAAAAGTGTCAGACTTCTTCTATGACCTCTATATGAGATGGGAATTCTACTTCTTTAGTCTCATCCAGAATGTAATAGTGAATCTTTTCAGAAACCCAGTCTTCCCGGAAGCCGCAATCCTTATAAATGTTACGGCACGGTGTATTATCCGGAAGATCATGAATAGAAGCTGTTACGCGAACATCTCCTTGTTTTTCCCGAACATGGCTGACAACATCAGCAACAATACTTTTTTCTACCTCCATGCCCAAAACGCGGCAGCTCATAACAAACTGCACAATTTCATTATTGCGCAGGTAAAGCACGCTTACCAATCCGTAACTGGTGAATTTGTCCTGAACAGTTGCAACAATGATCTCTCCGCCTTCACTCAAAAAGCGTGTGAGTTCCTGAAATGTCCAACGCGTGCCAGAAGTATTGAATTGGTTGGTCTTGTTGGTCAGTTCTAGTGCACGTGCCAGTTCCGGTTGTTCTGCATCTGTAATATAGGTGAGGGAAACCGTACATTCCAAGGATGCCAAAAATTCTTCACGGTTCAGGCTGGCGCGTGTTTCCTCACGGGCAATTTGTCCTCGAATCATGGTTTCCCGCTGGGCAGATTCCTGCGTCAGACGTGCAACCTGTGTTTCGGGTGACCACAAAAGGATCCGGCGTGTGAGATACGGATTGCCGCCAATTGTGCGAATTTCAGGAAAAGCCGTGTTAACAGAGGCGCGTTCTACAGGATTGTCATCTACAAACACAACGCTTTTAGGCTTGATATTGAATTCCTGACAGATAGCGGCAATGTTTTCCGGCTTGGGGGCCCAATTGATTTTAACAGAGGCAAAATCTTCCAATTTGATAAACTGGGGGTTGATAATGTCATCCCACCGTTCGCGCACGTAGGCTTCATCATTCTTGGAGCAGATGGCCACCAAAATGCCACGTGCACGCAAGGTATGAACAGTTTCCCACAACCCTACGGGCCAGCCATCTGTGCGGGGCCAAGGCTGTACTTCTGGCCGATAGTGTTCAGCTATTTGGCCGCGCCATAGGGTGTTATCCAGATCAAAAATAACGGCTTTGACCTGATCTACCTGATGCACGGTGCGGTAAGCTGCAACAATTTGGCGAAAGATGGTTTTAACAAATTCTTCCCGATGAATCGGATAAATGGTTTCCAACTCAGGGATGGGTTCATTGCGCTCAATCGCACCAAAATCGTCCCAATCCTGAAAAGACAGGCCGCCATGGGTATGGAAGTAAATAACATCATCCAGCACATAACGTTTGCCCAAGGATGACACAACAGAATCAACATCTAGTACATAAGCGTTTTTATAACTGGAAATTTTTCGGGCCAGATGCATGTTCAGGCATCTTACCATATAGGTAATATCTGTTTCTGTGCCTTGTGAAAGCAGGCTGGAAGCTGTGGCCATCTGCGGAACGATGAAATTGGAGACAAATGTCAGCAATCCATGTTCGCGGTTGTAAAGCAGGGCGGCATCCAGCATGACATCCAGCGTGTTCAAAGCATCGTGCAGGATGCTTTCTGCAAAAGCCGGATCATTCAGTTGGAAGCCTTCTACCACACGATCACTTAAAACGGTGCGCAATGGAATTTGCACATATTGTAGATCGTACTGATCTACTGGTGCTGGTGGCGTTTTTGGTAAGATGCTTACAAAATTGTAAGGGATATAATCAAAATCTATATCTGGATAATATCCTTTAAAGGCTTCCAGATATAAAGAAGTTAGGCATGAACCAACAAGAAGAATGCGATTGATCTTGCGTTCTGTTCTTTCGAGATCTGTCGGGAATAGAAAATGCGGAGATGTAAGAGAAGTATTATTTTTTGTTGTTGTGGACATAAAGAACTCCGCCAAGATAGCTCTTATTCTGTTTGGGTTCACGATGGAGGGATTGCTTATTCAGCAATAAGGAATGGGTAAGAGAATGGGGCCTTGCTAAGAGTTTGAAAAAATTTAATTCAGGAAACACGATTAACATCTTTATAATCCCCCGGCGCATTGAAAGAAAGTATTTTCAAGCAATTAATCAAGGGGGAAGGTTTGCGAAAAGCGTAGATAGGCATAATAATTTTATGTAGAGGAATAGTTAACTGTTGTGTTTTTCAGCATAAATTTTATATTTGCTATAAGTACCTGTAAATAGTGATAGCATTCAAACGGAAAATGCAATGGTAAGTTTGACCGCCTGGAATAAAAAAGATATAAAATCAATAATTGATTCGGGAAAATTCGATACTGAATTTTATCTTGAAGAAAACCCCGATGTAAAAAAATCTGGCCTTGATCCTGTTATACATTATGTTCTTTACGGTGTACATGAAAACCGTAATCCTAATGATAATTTCAATACAGAAATATATTATAATCTTTATAAAAATGTTATCGGGAAAAACGAAAACTCCTTTGCACATTATATAAGAAATAATGACCATCTGTTTTTCTTTAAAAAAGGTCTTTTGCAGGAATATTCGTATGTTTCTATTACGAATGCTCTAAACAGATTAAAGAAATATCCGTTCTTTAATGAAGATGATTACGTGCGTATGAACAGCGATGTTTCATCCGCAAGTATGCCAACAGCACGTCATGCATTACTTTATGGTATTGGCGAAGGGCGCGAAATTTTTTCCAAGCGCTCAATTGTTCGCTTTTTAGGTAATGAGTGTAAGCACGACGTTAATTATAAGATTACCGATAAGGTTTACGGCAAGAATTTCCCTAAAACAATTGGGGTATTCTACCATTCCGAAGGTAATTCCTTTATTCAGGAACTGGCAGAGTGCCTCAGCGAATATCTGTGTGATGCTGGCCTGAATGCCAAGGTACTTACTGAAAAAACACCAGAAGAAGAAACGCCTGAACTTTGCATTTTCTGTGCGCCGCATGAGTTCTTCTTCTTGGATGGAAACGAAATCTGGAAACGTGATGAGATTATTAGAAAATCCATCATGTTTAATACAGAGCAGCCTCAAACACTGTGGTTTACACGTGGGATTCTGTACATTCTCATGTCAGCCGGGGTGATGGATCTGTGTTATCAGAACCTCAAATCCTTTTCCGATGTTGGGTTGCCGGTATTCCACTTTGATCCGCCGGTAAAAATAGAAGCTTGCAAGCTTGCTGATGCAGACAGAAAGCATCCGCTGTTCCGGATTTTGCCAGAAGGGGCCAAAACAGGTTCCACTCCATTCCGGCCGATTGCCGAACGCGATATTGATGTAAGCTTTTTTGGGAACGCTTCCCGCAAGCGTGAAAAGTTCTTCTCACGTTCAGCGGCCTTCTTCTCCAACTATCAGAGCTTCTTCTATTACCGTAAGGCAGATGGGCCTATTCCATCCTCCGGTGTTTACGATATCCTTTCACGCCTGCCGCGCTATGTTGCGGAAAATTCCAAGGTGGCGTTGAATATTCACCGTGATGATAACTGCTTTTTTGAATGGCACCGTATCGTCAAGCAGGGCATGGCTTCCGGTACCATTGTTGTAACAGAAGAATGCTTCCCTCATCCGCTATACAAGGAAGGTGAGCATTTCTTGGCTGAAACGCCGCGGCATATGCCTAACCTGATAGAATGGTTGATCCAGACTGAAGACGGGCAAAAAGAGGCTGCCAGAATTCAGCAGAATATTTTTGACCTTCTGCAAGATGAGAAAATATTCAATTCCAAGAATATCGATCTTAAAAACTATATTTCTGCTGTGTGGAGCACTGTGAAATGAGCGTTATCAAGCCATGGGACCCCAGCCCGGAAGTTGTTTTTTCCTATAAGAAAAAATCCCGGAAGCCCAAAAACCTGATCACGGTCTGCGTTACCAACTTCAATTATGCTTCTGTTATTGAAGAATGTCTGGATAGCATTGCAGATCAAACGCATACTGATCTGGAAATTGTGGTTGTTGATGATTGCTCCCAGCGCGATGATTCCCTTGAGGTGATTGCGGAATGGATGGAAGAAAACAAGCAGCGTTTTTATAGCCTGCAGTGTTTGACTAACCCGCGTAATCAGGGGCCATCATTTTCGCGCAATATGGCGTTTGAGCATGCGCAGTCTGAGTACGTGTTTATTATCGATGCTGATAATACCATTTACCCAACCGCGCTGGAAAAAATCTACGCGGCTCTTTTGCAGGGTAAATTCCCGGCAGTTTATACCCAGATTGAAGAGTTTGGAGACCGCAAAGGTATTGGCCATGCCGATATCTGGGACGCTGCACGCATGCGCAAGAATAACTATGTGGATGTGATGGCGCTTATTCGTAAAAGTGCATGGGAAAAGGTTGGCGGCTTCTCTCACATTGAAGAAGGCTGGGAAGATTATGATTTCTGGCTGAAATTTATTGATGCAGGGCTAGAGCCCGGATACCTGCCAGAAATTCTGTGCCGCTATCGCGTCCATAATTCTTCGCGCACAGCAACAGAAGCATTGGCCGCACATTATGATCTGGAATTGGTGATGGAGTTCCGTCACCCAGAACTGGCTGAATAACCAGAGCTTTCAGATACGGTGTTATAAAAAAGAGCGGATGAAATTCCGCTCTTTTTTGTTTTCAACACGCAACGGCTAAAATACGCTGTTAAACGCAACCTGCGGTGAAACTGAAAACCCGGTATTGTGGCCTGCAAAATAGGTTGAAACACCCGCAATAACCCCAAAACGAGGGGACCAGTTGTATTCAACCGCAGGGGCTATCAACCAGTCCCCCGAAGAGCTGTTGATACGGTCTATCCGTTCAATTTTGCCACTTGTGGGCGTGCGACCTTTAATATGAGATCCATCAGCCCAGTCTCGCGCCAAATCCATGGCTAAAACCCATTTCTGGTTTATGCCAAATTCCAAAGAAAACCCACTTTCTCCGTACATTCCAGGTTGCGCTGTGCCACGGAACCCAACTTCAGTGCCGTAACTGCTGACATTATGCAGATGCGCGGTTGTAAGCGCGCGGCGGAAGGTGCCCCACATACGCAAGCGCAGTTCATGCTGGCCTGGCAGTGTGTAAGTGGATTGTTCCGTAAAGGCTAAGCGGAACGTATAAACGCCAGAGCCAACACCATCTTCGGCTCGCCCCAGTCTCTGATAATTGCCTGTGGGAAAACCAACCCCGGCAAATACACTAAGTGCTGGAATATAGCGTGCAGGGTCTGCATCCAGATAACGCCACATTAAATCAACCGGCAGATCTCCAAATTTAAGCCCGCTGCTGGTGCCTGCTTTCTTCTTCCACAAGTAACTGATTGTAGGAGTAACCTGAATACTGATGGAATCAGTGATGGAGTATTTATACAGCGTAAAATTGGAAACAGATTGCTGGCGTGGGTGAAGCGGATGACTATTGCCATTTGCATCCAGATATCCCACAGGCAGATTGTAGCTGACGTAAGGTTCCCACGCGAACACACCTGCCTTGGAAAGCGCGCCAGAAGGTGAAACGAGAGACCCGGTATACCATTGCGGCCGGGCTTCCCCCGGAGCTTGAGACCCCGCAGCGGCACTATTGCCTGTATCTGCTGCATGCGCTGTAGAAAGGCTGACAGAAAGCAACAATGTGCCTACCAGAGAGCGACAAACAACAGGACAACACTTAACGCCTGTACGCGGCTGGAGGGAGGAAAACACACTGGCTGCCTGAATCATGATCTGTCTGACCCTTCATGGGGAACCAAAAAATCTTCCGTTAACACAACAGAAGGAACGGTTTGTGGCACGGCGTCATGTTCCGGAGCAGAACGAATACGGCGCCAACCCCATGCCAGCGCCAAAGCCAGCAGGGGAATGGCGCATATCGTTGCCGTTCCGGTTGGGTAATCAAACGCCATCAGTCCAACGATGCCAATAAAGAAGGCGAGAGCCAGCCAAGAGGTAAATGGCGCGCCCGGCATCGGAAAAGAGGTAGGAGCAATTTCTCCACAGCGAATTTTTTTGCGCAGTTGAATCTGGCACAGCACAATAAAACACCACGTGCTGAGGATGCCTAGGGAAGCCAAACTCAGCATAATTTCAAAAATCTGGCTGGGGATGAAGTAATTCAGCACCACGCCCACCAGATAAATGGCCACGGTGGAAAGAATGGCCGCAGAAGGCACAGCCTGTTTGTTCATGCGGGCCAGATAACGTGGGGCCGCGCCATCTAGCGCCAGTGCACGCAACACGCGGCCAGTAGAATAGAGGCCAGAGTTTAAGCTGGAGAGAGCTGCGGTAAGCACCACAACGTTCATCACACTGTCTATGCCTGGCACCCCTAATTTGGAGAGAAAGGTGACAAAGGGGCTAACACCAGCTTGATACGTGTTCCACGGCAGCAGCAGCACAAGCAGCGTAATGGTGCCTACGTAAAAAATGGCAATGCGCCAGATAACGTTGTTAATGGCCTGTGGCAGAACGGATTTAACATCCTCACATTCTCCCGCTGCGGTGCCAATCAGCTCAATACTGGCATAGGCAAATACAACGCCTTGTACCAATACCAGTGCCGGCAAAAAGCCGTGGGGAAACATGCCGCCATTTTCGGTAATCAGATGCAGCCCGGTTGTATGTCCATCTACGGGATAGCGTAAGGCCAGAATAACCAGCGCGATGACCAGAAAACCGCCCAAGGCCAACACTTTGACCAAAGAAAGCCAGAACTCCAGCTCACCAAACCATTTTACGCCGGTCAGGTTCATGCCGGTTATCAGCACAAGGGCCAGCAGGGCAAAAAGCCATTGTGGTACGCTGGAAAAAACGGGCCAAAAACGCATGTAAAGCGCCACGGCTGTAATATCCACAATGCCCGTTACGGCCCAGTTAAAAAAGGCCATGGTGCCTGCAACATAAGAGGCTTTGGGGCCTAAAAATTCCCGCGTGTAGGAAACAAAGCTGCCACTGGTGGGGCGGTACATCACCAGTTCTCCCAATGCACGCAGCATCAGAAAAGCAAAAACACCACACACCAGATAAACCAAGGCGAGAGACGGGCCAACTGCCTGAAGGCGAGATCCAGCCCCCAGAAATAGCCCGGTGCCAATAGCCCCTCCCAGAGAGATCATTTGGATCTGACGCTTACCCAAACCGCGGTGGTAACCATCTTCAGTACGTGCGCCTGCATTGGCAGGTGCATGCCCGTCTGAGGTGGGGGAAGCAGTCATCTCGTCAACCTTGATTACAAAATTATGTCAAAACCGATTGGTATCGGGTGCATTGGATTTTGCAGGTTGTAAAGATGAAACCGTTAAATAATCGCAATTAAATACGAATAGTGAGCAAGAATGAAGTTGAATCGTATAAGGAATATGCAGAATCCATATTAATATCAGAAAAGAGAAACACAAACATTTTGTTTTGATATAGAAATAATTTGAATATAAGTACTGTGATCAAGGATAAAAATGTTATTCATTTATTATCTATGAAAGTAAAGAGAGTTGTGTGGTGGCTTCTTGATCTTGCGGACTTAAAAGAGTTGAAAGTGTAACACTTAGAAGTCTTACTGGGGCGCGTACAGGCAGCAATGGCGCAAGTAACCGGCACGCCATCTCGGCCAGAATTTCTTGATCTTGCACCGGATCGGCCAGAGAGAGGCTGCGCGTGCATTGGTTGAAATCTGTATAGCGTAATTTCAGAGTTATCGTGCGACCTGTCAGGTTTCGTTTCTGGCACCCGGTCCACACTTTACTCGCCAGTTCACGCAACGCCGTATGTAATTCGGCTGGAGTGCGCAAATCCTGCTCAAACGTTACTTCCTTGCCGAGTGATTTGCGTGGCCTATTCGGCTCTACTGGCCGGTCATCTTTGCCGCGGGCAATGCCATAGTAAAAAGCAGACGCTTTGCCAAAATGCTGGCGCAAAATATCCAATGAAAAACGGCGTAAATCTGCGCCTGTATGAATGCCCAGTGTGTGCATACGCCGGGCCGTGGCAGGTCCTACACCATGAAAAGCATTTACGGGCAGGCTAGCTACAAATTCTTCTCCACGGTTGGGTGGAATCACAAATTGCCCATTGGGTTTGCGGTAATCTGAGGCCAGCTTGGCCAGAAACTTGTTGTAAGACACACCTGCTGAAGCCGTCAGCCCTGTTTCACGCAAAATGGCGGCGCGTATTTCTTCTGCAATTGCTGTGGCAGAGGGGCGGGGGAGCAACGGATGCGTAACATCCAGATAGGCTTCATCTAACGAAAGAGGCTGAATAAGGGGCGTATAACGCGCAAAAATGGCGTGAATCTGGGCAGAAACAGCACGATAAACATCAAAACGTGGTGGCATAAAAATAAGGTGTGGGCATTTGCGCTGCGCCTGTACTGATGGCATGGCCGAACGCACACCAAATTTTCGGGCTTCATAACTGGCGGCGGCAACCACACCGCGTTCCTGGCATCGGCCCACTGCTACAGGCTGGCCTTTAAGCGCTGGATTGTCCCGTTGCTCAACAGATGCATAAAAAGCATCCATATCAATATGGATAATGCGGCGTACAACTGCTGTCATCACCAGCGTATGGTAGCAGAGAGCACTATAAAAGGGAACAAACAGAAAACATATCCGGCTGAAAATTCTGCTTGCCGAGGTTGTAAATCAGAAAATCAGGTACCTTTTATTGTGCCCTGAAGTTGGTTCTAGAGGGAAATGTTGTGCTGAGTATTTTGAGCAAAAGCAGAGGGTCTCTATCCTAAGTTAAAGGGGAAAACGCTTTTTGATATTTGAAGTCACGTTTTCCCGTAGAAAAATTATTGATGTTGCTCAAGATACCGGAAACCCTTGTGAATGCTGGTATTTTGAGGTGGCACGCTCCTGCCAATGCGCCACAAGTTGCTTAGGTTGCATGTCCAGATCATGCCAGCGCGCAAGGGAAAGTGCTGCCGTGGCCGGATAGGCCCCATAAGCAGATGTACGTTCCGAGGCCTTGGTGGGCACAACACGGCTGGAACTGTGAGAGAGCCAATATCCCGCTCCAGCAAGACAGGCCCCTAGCGTTGTAATGGCGGAAGCGAGGCGTGCGCGTAGGCCAGCAAACGGCACCAGCGGCTTAAGTAAGGCTTCCATATCTGCATTGCGTTCGTTCTGTGCGGCTTCTGTGGCCAGTAGAAGGCTGTATTCTGTGGTGGTAACAGAAAGAGCGCAGCCGACCCGAATGTCCAGCGCAGGCATTTCCAGCGCGGCCATATCTGTTAGGGCATCATGAAAGGTTTGTGCAACAGCCAGAAATTCCTGCCTGAAGCAGGGCAAAAACAAGCCGCCTGATGGCCCAGTTGTGGGCGTACGCGGGGTTGTTTGTATTCCTGCAAGGCGACGAATGGTCCAAAGTGTCAGCCGTTCGCTGCAGGCAAGATCCGTCAGGTAAACAGGTGAACGTGTCATGGCGCATTCCTGAAGGCAGATGCCTTCATCCTTTGTGTGGCATGTGTGCGATAACTCTATTTAGATGAGAATAATTCTCATTATCAAGATAAAAATGCATCAACTTTTCTCACGCTTGTGTGGCGGCACTGTTTTTTCTGCTTTTCTTGAGGCTGGGCTTGAGGCAGTACACAAGGCATGTCTGTGCTTGCCTCACACTCTCTCCCATTCCTGCGCCGGTTAGATCCGGAACAGGCCCATGAACTGGCTTTGGATGCCCTGACACTGGGCGTATCTGTGCCCATAAAACGGCCCAAGGATGATCCTGCCCTTGCCACGCGCGCGCTCGGTATGCGGTTTTCCAACCCTATCGGCATTGCCGCCGGGTTTGATAAGAACGCCCGTGTTCTGCGCCCCTTGGCGCAATTGGGATTCGGGTTTGTAGAAGCCGGAACCGTTACACCACGCCCGCAGGCTGGTAACCCCAAGCCCCGCCTTTTCCGCCTTACGGAAGATCGGGCGGTTATTAACCGTATGGGCTTTAATAACCAGGGTATCGACAAGTTTGCGGTGCGTCTGGCGCGTCTGTCCCGCCCGTTGCCATCCGGCCGGGGTGGTGGGGCCGGGGTACCAGTAGGTGCCAATATCGGCATTAACAAAAACGGCGCAGACCCGGAGCGCGATTATCCAGAACTGGTGGCCCGCGTTAAGCCGTACGTTAATTACATTGTGCTGAATGTCTCTTCCCCTAACACGCCGGGCCTGCGTGGTTTGCAGGATGCGGCCCGCCTGCGAGGGATTTTGGATGCTATTTCGGCTCGTCATACAGAACGGCCACCGTTGCTGATTAAGCTGGCGCCAGATCTGGAAGATGATGCCGTTGGCCCGATTGTAGAAGCTGCCGTAGCCGGTGGTGCACAGGGGCTGATTGTCACCAATACCACGCTGGCACGCCCCGATTCCCTGCAAAGCCCGTATCGCACAGAAGCCGGAGGGCTTTCTGGCCGTCCGCTGAAACCACGCGCTACGGAAATGCTGCGTCTGGTTGCGCAGGCTGCGGCTGGCCGTCTGGCATTGGTGGCTTGTGGTGGCATTGAAAGTGGGGAAGACATTCTTACCCGAATCCGCCTTGGGGCTGATCTGGTGCAGGTTTACACAGCGTTTGCCTATGAAGGCCCCGCATTGGTTGGGCGGCTAAAACGTGAAATGCAGCACATCATGCGCGCACAGGGTATTGAAACGTTGGATGATATTCGGGGCAAAGATCTATGACAGCGCAGCAAACTGTAGAAGATATGCAGCAGATTACAGGCCTTGCCGCGCTGGCAGATCAGTACGATGGCTACATCATAGATCTATGGGGTACGGTGCATGATGGTGTGCAGCCATACCCCGGGGCTGTGGAATGTTTGCAGGCCCTGCGTGCATCAGGCAAAAAAATTGTCATGCTTTCCAATGCGCCGCGTCCGGCAGATGTGGTGTGTGCGCAGCTTGAAGTTTTTGGCATTTCGCGTGAATTGCATGATGGGGTGATGACAAGCGGTGAAGAAACCCGCCGTTTGTTAAAAGCCCGGACAGATCCATGGTTTGCCAATCTGGGGTCCAAAGTGCTGCATATTGGCGGCACGCATGATCTTGGCTTGTATGATGGGCTGGACGTGCAGCGTGTAGCGCAGCCTGCTGATGCCGATTTTATTATGAACACCGGGCCAGATGCCGAGCGTGGCGTGGGGTCATTAGATCCATATCTGCCAGAACTACGTGCTTGTTTGGAGCGTGGCCTGCCAATGGTATGCGCCAACCCGGATATGGTGGTGGTAAAAGGTGGCAAACGGCAGATTTGCGCCGGTGCGCTTGCGGCCTTTTATGCAGAACAGGGCGGCAAGGTGAGCTGGATTGGCAAGCCATACCCCCGTGTGTACGAGCCTGTTTTTGAGATGCTGAATGTGCCCCGCCAGCGTATTTTGGCTATTGGCGATGCATTGGCTACCGATATGCGCGGTGCAACTGCTGTAGATGTGGCAGGGCTATGGATTCTGGGCGGCATCCATCAGGAAATGATCGGGGATGACATCCAGTTGGCAAAAGAAGAAGCCAAGGCCGTAGGTTTGGCTCCGGTTGCCGCTATTAAAAGATTGGTGTGGTGAGCGCCCACCCAACGCTACCAGCAGTAGGATGTGGCGCAGCTATTTTGAATGATGCTGGCCAGATTCTACTGCTACGTCGCCTCAAGCAGCCAGAGGCAGGCTTCTGTGATGGGGTGGACGGCTCCCAACGGCATCGCGATGTGCCAAGGTGAAGTCGTTGCAGAATTCACAGAGGAGGCCACCCATGGAACAAATTATCCGTATTGGCATGGACACGTCAAAAAGTGTTTTCCAATTGCACGGTGTAAACGCGAAGGAGCAGCCTGTTTTGCGCAGGAAGCTATCCCGCCGGGAGATGGTAAAGTTTTTTGAGAAACTGCCCCCGATTGAAATCGCGATTGAGGCCTGTGGCGCCTCCCATTACTGGGGGCGGGTGCTCTCGTGTCTGGGACACACAGTGAAGCTGATCGCGCCGCAGCTCGTGAAGCCTTATGTCAAGCGCGGGAAAAACGATGCCGCCGACGCGGAAGCCCTCTGTGAAGCGATGAGTCGGCCTACAATGCGGTTCGTCCCGCTCAAGAGCGAGGAAGAGCAGGCAGCGTTGATGCTGATTGGAATGCGGGCACGACTTATCCGGAACCGCACACAGCTCGCCAATACGATCCGGGGATATGCTGCCGAGTTTGGGATCACGGCGCCCAAAGGCATGTGCCGGATTGAGGCACTCCTTGATCGGATCGCTGCGGACGAAAGCCTGCCCACATTGACGCGCGAGTTGTTTGCCCTTCACGCAAAGGAATATGCTGAATTGCAAGGTGAAATCGAACAGCTTGAGGGCAAGGTGATGGCATGGCACCGCGCCAACGAATGCAGTCAGCGTCTTGCGAAAATTCCGGGCGTTGGCCCGATCGGCGCAGCGCTGCTGATGATGAAAACGCCTGATCCGCATCTGTTCAAATCGGGTCGAGCCTTTGCGGCCTGGATCGGATTGACGCCCAGGGATCACTCAACCGGTGGAAAAACAAGGCTTGGCAGAATCACACGCGCTGGCGATGAGGTCTTGCGAAGCACGCTGGTGGTTGGCGCGACCGCAGTCGTGTCGCATGCCCGGCGGACCAATGGGAAGAATGCCTCATCTTGGTTACGTGAATTGCTGGAGCGCAAAAAACCGAAACTCGCAGCGGTGGCCCTTGCCAATAAGATTGCGCGGATTGCCTGGAAACTGATGGTCAGCGGCGAACACTATAAGCGCCTTCTGCAGCAACCCGGCGCAGCTGCTGTTTGAGCTTAGCCTGGCACGATGCGCTGACATTTGACGCTCTCGTGCCGAGCTGAGGTCGTGGCTTGCAAGTAATAGAGCAGATGGTGTGATCGATCGATCCATGGCGTGAGAAAACCCGTGGCAACCAGTGGTCATCAAAGACCGCTTCTGTGTTTGGGGCTCACGCTGCGGAAGCCATCTTGGCCAGCGACCCTATGGCCGCATCAACAGGCCGGACATATGGAAGCAAAGATCCGATCATTTTCTTGCCTAGCCCCTTGCAAGGGGGAGCCGTCCACATAGGGGTTGCCGGGTGGTAAGGTTGATCCGTTTGAAACCGTACCCGCAGCCGTTATCCGTGAAGTGCAGGAAGAAACCGGCTTAACCGTGCAATTAGGGGCGCTGCTTTGCGTGGTGGATCAGATTGATCCGGTAGCTGGCGCGCACTGGGTTGCTCCAGTTTACAGGGTGCAGCACTACACCGGACAGCCCCATATTTGCGAGCCACATAAACATGATGGGCTGGAATGGTTTGCACTGGATGCGCTACCCCAGCCACTTACCATTGCAACACAGCAAGCTGTGGCTGCCTTGAAAGATTAGGCAGCCTAAAACAGCGCCACAAATGCGAAGCCTGATTTAAAAATCAGGCAGCGTCTGGGCCAACAAGCCGCCTTGGCGTAGAGGAGCCACACGGCGGGCAAGGCCGGTGGCATCTTCTGTTTCCACCATAATCCCGCATATTGTGGCTTCGCCTTCAGCAGGTTGCAGGCGTTCGCCCGGCATTTTGCGCACAAAGCGGGTAACGGCCGGTTCCTTCGTCATGCCAATAACGCTGTCGTAATCTCCACACATGCCTGCATCTGTCTGGAACGCAGTGCCTGCTGCCAGAATCCGATGGTCTGCTGTGGGGGTATGTGTATGAGTGCCCACTACCAAAGAAACGCGGCCATCCAGCATGTGGCCCATAGCCCACTTCTCACTCGTGGCTTCTGCATGCACATCCACAATGGCAGCTTGTATGGTGGTGCCAAGGCGGTGCTTGTTCAGCAGTTCATTCATGCACCGGAAGGGGTCATCCAGCGGGTCCATAAACAAACGGCCCATGACGTTGACCACCAGAGCTTTGCGGCCATCTGCCAGTTCTACCACCACACTCCCTTGGCCGGGCGTGCCGGGAGGGTAGTTGAGTGGGCGCACAATGCGGGGTTCGGAAGTAATATGCCCGATCAGATCACGTCTGTCCCACGCATGGTTGCCTAGGGTGAGCACATCTACGCCGCCTTGCAGTAGGGATGTGGCAATAGCGGGGGAAAGGCCAAAGCCGTGGCTGGCATTTTCAGCATTTACCACAACCAGATCCAGCGCCAATTTTTCACGCAGGGCGGGCAGACGGCTTAAAACAGCTTCGCGGCCCGTACGGCCTACAATGTCACCCAGAAAAAGGAGTCTCACGCCAAAGGTTTCCTGTGTTTGCAGTTAGTCAAAACGAAGGATCTCCTTTTCAGTCACAATACAGGAAAGTGGCTTGTCATACGGGCCAGCAGGAAGACTGTCTAATTCTTGGCAAGATGGCGCATATCCAACACTGCATGCATTGGGCAGGGCAGCCAGAGTGCGATCATAATATCCGCCGCCATATCCCAGCCGGTTGCCTGTGCGGTCAAACCCCAGCAAAGGCACCAATATGATAGCAGGTTGCACAATTGGGCCATCGGGAAATTCTGTGCCAAAACGGCCTTGCATCATGGGGGCGTGAGGCGTCCAGCGCCGAAAAATAAGGGGTTCCCCGCGTGGCGGTGTTTCAGGCAGCACAATGGTCGCGCCTGCATCCACCAATGCGTGGCATAGCGGGCATAAATTTACTTCATGCGGCAATGGCCACACGCCAGCAACAACAGCAGGCAACAGGGGGCGCAGAAGTGTATGCAAATGGGTGAGGATACCGCTGTCCAGCGCCTCATCACGCGCCTTTAGCGTAGCCATGCAGTGCTGGCGCAATTCTTTTTTGCGCGCGGCAACAGCAGACGGATCACCTTGTGGGGAAGAAATGTGCGGAGCCACCATGAACCGTGGGTCTTTCAACCTCCAGGACCTGCGAGTGCAGGTGGGCGCCGGGTAATGTGACCAGGGCCACAACAGAGCCAGCTCCCTAGGAAGTGCTTATCGGCCCAGGGGATGACTTGCCTCACGCGTTGGGCAGCCCCGCCTCATCTATGTAGGCGCGCTCAAGCTCCGCTGCAAGAGATTCTGCACGTTCGGCCAAATCTGCCAAACGGCTGGCTGTAAGAGCCTGCTCTGCCCGCAGGCGTTCGGCATCTTTTGCAGCTTGAATGGTGGCATCTGGAACGCGGCTGCCAGATAGATCCTGTATCTCATCCGCCATTAAAAGGGCGGCCAGCACCAGCACCCGGGCATCTCCGCTAAAGCCCATGTCGCGCACACGCTGCACGCGGCGTTCTACCTGTTGGGCCATGGCCTGAACGTGGCGTTCCTGCCCGTTATCGCACCCTACCGTATAGCTGTGGCCGTTAATCCGAACCGAAACAAGTGCCATGCTCTATCAGTTTCCCTGTTCGTGTTCTGCCGGGTTGTAAAAAGTAAGGGAAGATGGCTTGTCTGCCCGTTCCAACGCATCACGCACGCGGGAGAGAAGGGCATCTACATTAGCCACCAGTTCCTGCTTTTCCGTGCCCGTGCGGGTTTGCTGTTGCAGCCCTTTTTCAACAGCAAAGGAAATGCGTTGCAAGGCACGATCCAGCCGGGCTATAGGGTCTTGCCCAGCCGGTGGCTGTGTGGCCGGGTGCTGTTTACCAGCGTGTTCGTCAGTCTGGGGCAAAGACGGCTCCACGGCTTGATCCTGCATTCTTGTTTTTGTCAACTACGCTCAGGAATCACCCGCAAACGCGATGGCGTCAAGCATGCTAACCAAAAACGCTTCATTTTTCTTGCCAAAATTGCAGCCAGGCAGGCTGTTTACGATTGATGGATACGAATCTGGTATGGCTGTCTGTCGTGCTGCGCGTGAAGTAGAGGGCATGATAGACGGCACAAGTGCGCGTTTTGGTTTTCTTTCTGCTCCGGGTGCGGCAGGGTTTATGGGAGCAGGTTGGTGGTTGGCACTTATTGCGGCGCTGGAGGATTCGGTAGGCTGTGCATTTTGGCATGCGCTGGATTGCGGTGGCAGCGCAGCTTATGCATTGGGTGCCGTGCGCATGGGCCAAAAATATGCTGTGTTGCAGGCGCCTACAGCCCAGTTTAAGGCGGTAAAAGCGGTTTATATGCAGGAATTTGGCGCGCTGTTGAGTGCTCGTCCGCCATCATTTCACCTTATACCATCATTATGTCACACGTCTTCTCTTGTCGGGTATTTCACCGACGGTTATTGCCAATCCTCAGATCCGGAAAATAAACTGCCGGACACAAGGCAAAAAAAGGATTGTTACCCATGACACTTACCCCCAAGGTTAAGGCTATTCTCGACCAGTACGAGAGCGATAATCCCGGCACCAAGATGAATCTGGCACGGCTGCTTAACGCAGGTAAGCTGGGTGGCACGGGCAAGCTGGTGATTCTGCCGGTTGATCAGGGGTTTGAGCATGGCCCAGCCCGTTCCTTTGCAGCTAATCCGGCAGCGTATGATCCGCATTATCACTTTGAACTGGCGATTGAAGCTGGTCTGAGTGGTTATGCAGCCCCGCTGGGCATGCTGGAATGCGGCGCAGCAACATATGCTGGCGAAATTCCGCTGATTCTAAAGTGCAACAGCTCCAACAGCCTTGCGACAGAAAAAGATCAGGCTGTAACGGGTACAGTGGCTGATGCGCTGCGTCTGGGTTGCTCCGGTATTGGTTTCACCATTTATCCGGGTTCCGAATACTGCTTCGAGCAGATGGAAGAACTGCGCGAACTGGCAGCAGAAGCTAAAGCTGCTGGCTTGGCCGTTATTGTATGGAGCTACCCACGTGGCCCCGTGCTGGACAAAAAAGCTGAAACCGCAGTGGATGTTTGCGCCTATGCCGCACATATGGCTGCACTGACCGGTGCGCACATCATTAAAGTGAAGCCGCCAACGGAAGTTGTTGCGCTGGATGCCAACAAGCCAGCGTATGAGCAGAACAAGATTGACGTTACCACTCTGGCTGCCCGCGTGCAGCACGTTGTGCAGTCCTGCTTTGCTGGCCGCCGTATCGTGATCTTCTCCGGTGGTGCACATACCAGCACGGATGAACTGCTGCAGACCATTCAGGGTATTCAGGATGGTGGCGGCTTTGGTTCCATTATCGGCCGTAACGTGTTCCAGCGTCCGAAGGCAGAAGCTCTGGCTCTGCTGGACAAAATCACCACCATTTTCAAAGGCTAAAACAGCCGTAGTATCTGCGCAGCGGGCATGAGATAAGGAACGCTATGTCTGATCTTTATCTTGTCACGCCTGCTGTGTCTGATGCGCAGGCTTTTTTACCTGTCCTTGAGGCAGGTTTAGCTCACCACCAGCCCGCAGCCTTGTTGCTGCGGCTGGCGGATATGCCTGCTTCTGCGGCACGGCAGGCCGTGTTGCTTCTTAAACCGGTTATTCAGGCGCGAGATATTGCCCTGATTCTGGAGAACGCCCCCACTCTTGCGCAGCAAACGGGGTGTGATGGCGTGCACCTTTCTCCTTCATATACAGCGGATTCTGTAAAGGATGTGCGGCGTATTATCGGGCCGGATCTCCAGCTTGGTGTTGCGGTTGGAGAAAGCCGTGATGCCGCCATGTGTGCCGGTGAAGATGGCGCAGATTATATCTGCTTTGGGGCAGAAGATGACGCAGCGCTTGAAACTGTTTCTGCTCTCACGCGCTGGTGGTCTTTGATGATGGAACTGCCCGTGGTGGCGCAGGCGCAAACACCGTCTGATCTGGCGGTATTAAATGCCAGTGGGGCAGATTTTGTTATGCCCTCCGAACAGTGGTGGCTGCAGCCGGATGCGTGGCAAGGCTGATTTTTGTCGGGTTTGATACGGGTTTTTGCCATGTTTGAAGGTGATGCTAAGTATCAGAACGCGCTTTCTGATCAAACAGGTCATGCTGACCTGCAGATGAAGGAAGCGGCACGATTATCGAGAACTGGATATTTTCCATGCTGAATAAAAAAACATTCCTGATGCTGGCTATGGCTCCTGGTGTTGTTGCTGCTCCGGCTGTGCACGCACAGGGGTTTGGTGGTGGACTGGGCTCTATTGGTAAAAGTGCCCTGTCTGGTGCTGAAAGCGGCGTGGCAAGTCAGGGCACAAGCATGGCATCCAGCATGCTGCCAAGCCTTTCTTCTGCCAGCACGGGCAATCTGGCTGGTATCCTTGGGTATTGTGTGCAGAACAACGTGCTTCAGCAGGGTTCTTCCACGGCCCAGTCAGTGCTGGGGAGCCTCACACAGAAACCGGGTGTTACATCTTCTAGCGCATACGAAGCTGGCCAGCAGGGGCTGCTTCAGACTGGCAATAACCAGATGTTCTCCTTGGCTAACCTGAAGGGCGAACTCAAAACCAAACTGTGCAGCATGGTGCTGGATAAAGCGCAGTCTGCACTCTAATTTTGCAGTGATGTGAGCAGGCTTTTCGCCTGCTTTATCCATAAAAAAGCCCCTGCCAGTTCCGCACTGGCAGGGGCTTTTTGCATGTTTCAAACTGTTTTTAAGGCAGTTGTAAAACAGGCGGTGTTGTAAGGTTTCCCTTGCGGGATGTGTAGGTGGCTGTGGCAGGTTGCGTACGAGCGGCAACCGTGCTGGCCTGTGCCTGTGCCTTGGACACCGGGGGAACAGGACTTACAGAAGGTGCGGCAGAAACAGGCGTGCTGGTTCCCGCGTTTTGTTGCGCAATAGGTGGGAGCACCAGATCCTGTATGAAGTACAGCACACCATTGGATTGCGGAATACCCGTAACCCACAGGTGAGATACCATGCCCTGTCCATTACCAATAACAACCTGACCAGACTGACCATCCACCCACGCTGAAAGCAACTGGCCATTCAGGGTTGGAAGCCCGACAGACTGGGTGGGAGAAGCCAGAGCAGCCTGTTTTATTTTGGCAAGCGGCCAGCGCCCTTTTACAATGGTGTAAGACAGCATTTCCTTGATAACTGCCTTATTATCTGGGCTTGTCAGCTTGTTGCCTGTCTGGGCATCATAAGTTTCTAGCGCGGAATTCGGAATGCCAAAAACGGTAAATGGTCCATCCTGTTGGAGGATAGCAAGTAACCCCGTTGCATTAAGCAGGTGGGTATAATCTGCCATTTCCAGAGAACTTGGGAGCGTGTCTGACAGGGGGCGGTCACAAAAAGCCGGTGTTTCTGGGTTAGGGTAGGCTATCTGGCTATCTGGGGCGCTTTTTGGCTCTGCCTCTGAGCTTGTGCTCGGTTTGGCAGGTGCGTAAGTGCGTGTGCCCGAAACTGTTGGCATCATGTACGAACAGGTTGAATTGGCAACTTTATACGTATCCTGCCGAGCACGGCTTTGCGTGCAGCCACCAAGCACCAACGCGGCAATGCCGATGGCTGCCGGGGCCAGCATACGAGAGTTAAAGGCTGTTCTGTGCAGAACACGCTTAGGGTGCATGGATGTCTCCCAAAAGATCATGCCGCTAAAAGAAAGACTGGCTTCATGAAGTAGAAGACTGCACCGGGCATACTCAGCACCCGTCTCCTCGCATTGTCCAGGCTGTTACAATACCGTTTACCAGCTCAAACGTGGTCTGGCAGGTATAAGTATAAGCTGTGCCCATACCACCACCCATGCCGCCCCAGCCACCATCCCAGCCGCCCATACCCCAGCCGGGGCCGTATCCGCCCCAGCCACCCCAACCGCCATCCCATCCCCAACCGCTCATGGGCATGGTGTAATCTGTTTGCTGGTTGATATAGGCCAAAAAGGTATGGTTGCCAGAAACAAACTGCCGCGTAGGCACGCCAAATGTACGCACGACATCGGTTGTTTGTTTGCCAATCATGGAATCAAGCTGGCGCCGTTCCTTTTTGCTAGGCACTTGGCAACCTGTTAGGGCCAGAGCGCCCAGCAGCAGGATAAATCTTTTATGCATCATGGCAGCTCTGGCTCCCGCCGGTAGTATTGTAACCGGGCATCATACGGATAAATGTTGAACAACATATTATGGTTGCGCCAAATGTTGCAGACTAACCGTTTATCCACAAGACGTTCTGTATGCGTGTTGTGCCACAAGCCAGCATAACCAATCTATCAAACCCCAACGCAATGCCCGCGCAGATAGGCATATGGGGCAGGGCGCTGAGCAATTTTTCATCCATCGGCCAATCTGCCCGATTGGGGTAAAGAGTTTTGCGCTGGTGGCGGTCGGCCTCAAAGCGGGAGCGTTGTTCTGTGGCGTCTGTCAGCTCTTCAAAAGCGTTCGCTAACTCCATGCCCGCAGCATAAAGCTCAAACCGTAGGGCTACGCGCGGGTCTTGTGGGCTTTTGCGCGCCAATGCGGCTTGGCTGGCGGGCCAATGGGTGAGAAACGTGGGGCGCGTGCGCCCAATGGCTGGTTCTATGCGCTCCATCAGCAGGCGGAAGAACAGGTCCTCCCACGTTTCACCCTCACGCAATGTACAGCCTGCCGCGTTTGCCAATGCCTGTGCGTTTCCTTCTGTGGGCAGAAGGTCGACACCGGCATGGCGATGGAAGGCTTCTTGCATGGTCAACCGTTCAAATGGGCCAGATATGTTCAGGTTGTGGCCCGAATGGTGGAGAATCGGTGGCAACACGGCTTGTAAAAGGGCTTCGGTTTCATCCATCATCCCTTCCAGTGTCATATTGGGTTGGTACCATTCCAGCATGGTAAACTCGGGGGCATGGAGGTTACTACCCTCACCATTCCGCCAGACACGCGCAAACTGAAAAACAGGCAACCCGGTGGCGGCCACAATACGCTTCATGGCAAATTCCGGGCTGGTGTGCAGGAACAGGTTTTGTTGCACGCCATCAGGGGCTTCTCGCACGGTATGGAAGGGCTGGAGATGCACTTCTTCCCCCGGTGTGGGTACGGCGTAAGGGGTTTCCACTTCCACACAGCCGCGCGCTTCCAAAAAAGCACGTGCCCCGCGCAAGACAAGATTGCGGCGCAGCAGAAAGGGGAGCCGGTCAAGAATATGATCGGGGTCTTTCATACCCGGATCAGGCTGAACAGTTGCAGAGTCTGACATGAGGGGAGTAGAGGCGTGACATGTCTTTCCCGGTCAAGCCCTCTTTTTCGCGGCGCAAAACACTGCGCACCCCGGATGATCTGATAGCAGCCGGTTTGGTGCCTCCCAAACAGCATGAGATGCTGGCTGATGTGGCTCAGCATTATGCCACGGCCATTCCGCCAGCTTTTCTGGATTTAATCACCACGCCGGATGATCCGATAGGCGTGCAGGTTGTGCCCTCTGCGCAGGAACTGGAAATTGCGCCGGAGGAACGCTCTGACCCTATTGGAGATAACGCGCTTTCACCCGTTCCTGGCATTGTGCATCGCTATGCAGATCGGGCGTTATTGAAGCCCTTGTTGATTTGCCCGCTTTATTGCCGATTCTGCTTTAGGCGCGAGCATGTGGGGCCAGATGGTGGCGTATTAGATGATGCCGCGTTGGAACAGGCGTTGGAGTGGCTGCGCACGCATGAGCAGATTCGCGAAGTGATTCTAACAGGGGGAGATCCGCTGATGCTTTCTCCTCGGCGGCTTGGGCATATTGTGGCAGCGCTTTCAGCCATGCCGCATGTGACGACTATTCGTGTGCATAGCCGCGTGCCTGTGGCGGACCCGGAGCGGGTAACAGATGCTCTGTTGGATGCGCTAGAAACAGACAAGGCCATGTGGATGGCCGTGCACATCAACCACGCGTGGGAAATGTCGGAACCTGCACGGGCGTGCCTTAAACGCATTGTGCGCAGGGGTATTCCGCTACTGGGGCAGTCTGTTCTGCTGCGTGGTGTGAATGATAGCGAGCAGGCGCTGGAAGACCTGTTCCGCGCTATGGTGGAAACCCGCATGCGCCCGTATTACCTGCACCAGTTGGACCCAGCCCCCGGCACGGCGCATTTTCATGTGCCGGTAGAGGAAGGGCAGCGCCTGCTTGCAGGGTTGCGCGGGCGCGTAACCGGTTTGGCGTGGCCGCTCTATGTGCTGGATATTCCCGGTGGTTACGGCAAGGTGCCGTTGGGGCCTGAATATGTGCAAGGCCCCCGGCAGGTGAAAGACCCTAAGGGAGAAACCCATAAGCTAGATAGACTATAGGTTTACTCGCCTATAGCGGCACCTCCGGGGTGGCGTCTGTCATACCCGCCAAAGTAAGGCGGAGCACCTGTGGTTTGGTTTGTTAAACGCGGGCTACCTGCCAGAATGCCCTCCGGTATACCCCACGGTGCATGCGGGGCAAAATGGTAGCCCTCATGCTCCAGCGTGCGTTCTACAGATGAGGAAACCGCGCCGGCTTCTATTTCCACTGCATCGGGCATCCACTGTTCATGCAGGCGCGGAAGATCAATGGCCTGCTGGATATCCAATCCGTAATCCACAACACCCAGAATAACAGACAGCACAATGGTGGGAATGCGAGAGCCCCCTGGGCTGCCTATCACCATAATGGGCTTTCCATTGCGGGAGAGAATGGTGGGTGTCATGGAAGAAAGAGGCGTTTTGCCCGGAGCAATGGCATTGGCCGTGCTACCGGGAATACCAAACATATTGGGTGCGCCGGGTTTGATGGAAAAATCATCCATCTCATCATTCATGAAAATGCCGGTATTGCCGCCAATTACCTTGGCCCCAAACCATCCGTTTAGTGTGTACGTAGTGGAAATGGCAAAGCCATTTTTGTCCATTACAGAAAACTGCGTGGTTTCGGGTTTTTCGGCAGAAGCATCTCCAGCTTTCAAGGATGTAGAAGGCACTGCATGATCTGTGGGAATATGCGCCCGTATTTCGGCTGCGTAGGTTGGGTCTAGCAAATGCTGGCTGGGGTTGGGCACAAAAGCCGGATCACCCAGATCACGCCTATCAGAATAAGCGTGGCGCATGGCTTCTATTTCACGCTGCAAAGCTGGCGCTGTGTGCAAACCAAGGGTTTGCATGTTGTAGCCGCCAAGAATGTTCAGCATTTCACATAAGGCAACGCCACCTGCACTTGGGGGCGGCGCTGTTTCCACTTCCAACCCGCGATAGGCGCAGGTGAGCGGAGGGAGTTCGCGTGGTGCGTAATGCGCAAAATCTGCAAGGGTAAGAATGCCACCATTCTTGCGCGATGTTTCTACAATAGTGTGGGCAATGGGGCCTTTGTAAAAGGCATCCGCACCGTGGCGGGCAATTTGTTCAAGTGAGCGGGCAAGGTCTTTTTGCACCAGTTTGTCTCCCACCTGTAGGGGAAAGCCATCTGGGCGCAGGAAAATAACCCGCGCGTAAGGGTCTTTACGAAAAGCCTCTGTTGAGGTGTTCAGTAATGCCACATCTCCGGCTTCCAGCACAAAGCCTTCACGCGCTAGCCGAATGGCGGGAGCCAGCACAGCTTGACGCGGCAATTTGCCCCAGCGTTTATGAACTTCCTCCAGCCCCGCAACGGTGCCGGGAATAGCAACAGCTTTCCAACCCGTTACGGATTGATCAGGCAGCACATTGCCGTGCTCATCCAAAAACATTGTGGGAGCAGCAGCAGCGGGGGCCTTTTCCCGAAAATCCAGAAAAACACTCTGCTGTTTGCCCGGAGGGCGCAGCAGCATAAAGCCACCACCGCCTAAATTGCCTGCGGCAGGGTAAACAACAGCCAATGCGTACCCCATGGCCACGGCCGCATCTGCTGCGTTGCCGCCTTGGGCCAGAATGTGCGCTCCGGCCTCGGATGCAAGGCGTTGGGCAGAAACGGCCATACCATGCGCCCCACGTACGGGGGCTAAAGGTGGGAGTTGATCAGGCTGTGTGGTGCTGAATGCCAGAGGGTCTGGTGCCGATGCCACGGGGGCCGCTGCCCATAGCGGCTGTATGGTGGTAGCCCCCACTCCCATACAAAGCACTGCCATCGCCACCAAACGGGACGGGAGGGAGAAACGCTGTATGGGAGCAGGCATAGGGGCTTATCCTTTTACAGGGTAGGGTGGGCAGGTATAGCCAGCGGGTGAAAGTGTGAAAATTTCATAACCTTTTTCGGTTACGGCCAGCATGTGTTCAAACTGGGCGGAAAGGGAGCGGTCACGCGTGACAGCCGTCCACCCATCTTCCAGAATTTTCACATCCGCTTTGCCAATATTCAGCATGGGTTCAATGGTAAAGACCATGCCTGCCTTCAGCTTCATACCTTCGCCGGGGCGGCCGTAGTGCAGAATGTTGGGCTCGGTATGAAAGGTCTGACCAATGCCGTGGCCGCAGAAGTCTTCTACAATGGAATAGCGGTGTTTTTCTGCATAGCTCTGAATGGCGTACCCAATATCACCCAGCGTGGCGCCAGGGCGTACGGCTTCAATCCCGCGCATCATGCTTTCATAGGTTGCGGTAATCAGCTTGGCAGCTTTGATGGATACTTTGCCTACCGTGTACATGCGGCTGCTATCGCCGAACCAGCCGTTCAGTTTTGGGGTGACATCAATGTTAACGATATCCCCTTCCTGCAGAACGCGATCACCGGGAATGCCGTGGCACACAACATGGTTAACGGAAATACAGCAGGCTTTGGGGTACCCGCGATAATTCAGCGGGCCGGGCACGGCGTCATGCGCAAGCGTGTATTCATGAATAATACGATCGAGCTCCCCTGTGGTTACGCCGGGTTTGACGTAAGGGGTAATCATATCCAGCGTAGAAGCTGCCAGACGGCCGGCAGCACGCAACATTTTAAAATCTTCTTCAGTATGCAGAATAATTCCGCCTCTGCCGGCCATAATGGTGCTCCCTAAATTTTGCAGGCGTTAAACGCGTCAGCCGCAAGATGGAGCTAGCAGGCAGCAAAGGCAACCCGCTTATGCTGTTGCGGATTGCCTAAGCCTGAAGAATCTGCAGAAAAACTTAGGTGTGGTTATGCGCTGTATGGTGTTTGGCTGCACTTTTGGAGGATGTGGCCGTTGCAGGCCGCACCTTGGCACCAATCAGCCGTACATGGTGGCCACCGGAAACAGGCATGGCCAGAACATGCCTGCCACGCCGTGCCGCAGGGGCTGAGGCCACTTCTACCACGCGGCGGTGGGCAGATGCTGCCATAACAAGTGCATGATGGCCGCGGGTTGTGCGTGTGCCAATTTGGGCACGGGCCAACATAAGGGGGCGAGTAACAGGAGCCACACCTTCTGCATCAAACCCACGGTCTAGCTGATCAGCCATGACTAATGAGCGCTGGGTATTGCTGGAAGCCCCCATGACGACACCCACAAGCCGCACGTTATCGCGAATGGCGGAGGTAACCAGATTACGCCCGGCTTCCTGCGTGTAACCGGTTTTCATGCCATCCGCCCCTGCATACACTTTCAGCATGGGGTTATGGTTGGGAATAACGCGACGATGGAAGCTGAAGTAAGGTGTTGAAAAATAGTGATAATATTCCGGGAAATCAGAAATCAGACGGCGCCCTAGGGTGGACAAGTCGCGCGCTGTTGTCATCTGGTCCGGGTCTGGCAGGCCAGAGGCATTGCGGAAGGTGGTGTTGCTCATGCCCAAGTAGTGGGCCTGCTGTGTCATCATTGCGGCAAACTGGGGTTCGCTGCCGCCACCAATCAGTTCGCCCAATGCGCAGGCAGCATCGTTGGCGGATTTGGTAACAAGAGCCAGAATGGCCTGCTCAACCGTAAGGTGGGAGCCGGGAACCAATCCGAGTTTGGAGGGTTCCATAGTAGAGGCATGGATGGAAACAGGCACAGCCTGATCCAGTGAGATGGCACCAGCGCGCAGGGCGTTGAATGTCATGTACAGGGTCATCAGCTTTGTCAGGCTGGCCGGGTAGCGGCGGAGGTCTGGATCATCTTGCGAAAGAACAGCGCCAGTACGTGCATCCACCACAATAGAGCTTAACTGCCCCGCATACTGTGCATGTGCTTTACCGTAAGTGGCTGTGGTGCCAATGGCTAATCCTGCCAGCAGGCCAACCCATTTGCGCAAAGAGGGCGTTTTTTTACGTTTCAGCTTGGGCAGTTTATTATTTTCTGCCGTTCTTGCGTGCCGCATTACTGTCCTGTTTGCCACTGCCACCCCCACCTGCTTTCTGCAGGGTTACTATTCCGTCTGCCGCTTAAGATCGCAAGCCCACGTCTGCATAAATCTGAAAAAATCCGAATCAGGGTTTCAGTTTTAGCGGCGTGGTAGTGTGTATATTTTCGTGTGTTCTGCCTATGTGGCACAAATATGGCAGCGTGCAGGGCAGAGGCACGTTATAAAGGTATGGCGTGGTATGTCCTCTTCCATATGGGGTTGCCGTAACCAATATGGTGGAAGATACAGCTTTATAATTTTGTCTGACCTGCTGCCGGAGTTTGCCCATAATGGTTCTGCATCGCGATCCTGTTTTGCATACGGGTAATGGGCCTTTGCGCCGTGGCGGAGGCACGGATTCTTCAGATGATGGCGCTGATATTGGCGTGGTGGTGCGGGCTAAGCCTAAAACCCGCAAACCTGCCATGTACAAAGTGCTGATGCTGAATGATGATTACACCCCAATGGAATTTGTGGTGTACGTGCTCGAACGCTTTTTTCAGAAGAATCGGGAAGAGGCCACAGACATCATGCTCAATGTGCATCGGCGTGGTGTTGGTGTGTGTGGTGTGTTCACTTATGAAGTAGCAGAAACCAAGGTGGCGCAAGTTATGGATCTGGCACGGCAAAACCAGCACCCACTACAGTGCACGATCGAAAAAGACTGATCACTTCTGCAACGTTATTGCCAAAAAACGGCATGGTACGCGTTTTTTACGCGGAATAAGACTCGCATTTCCTGAAGAAGCAGCCAAATATGATAACAAGGGCTGCGGGTATGGTGGGTAGCGTTGCTACCGTGCCTGCAATGTCTGGGGAAAGGAGCGTCTCGTCATGTTGTCACGCAATCTCGAACAGACTCTACATCGGGCGCTCATTCTGGCCGGTGAACGGCATCATGAATACGCCACGCTTGAGCATCTGCTTCTTGCCCTGGTTGATGATGCGGACGCCGTTACGGTGTTCCGGGCGTGCGGGGTGGATCTAGATCGCCTGCGCACGGATCTGACAGGTTTTCTGGATAAGGATTTGGCCGGGCTGGCATCTGATCGGCCAACAGAACCAAAACCCACCGCCGCGTTCCAGCGTGTTATTCAGCGGGCGGCTATTCATGTGCAATCTACCGGACGGGATGAGGTAACAGGCGCAAACGTGCTTGTGGCCCTGTTTGCAGAACGGGAAAGCCATGCAGTGTATTTCCTGCAGTTGCAGGATATGACACGGCTGGATGCCGTTAATTTTCTGTCTCACGGTATTGCCAAAGCACCGGATCGTTCCACGCGCCGCCCGGTTGCGGGTACGGAATCCAATGCAGAAAAGGGTGAAGAACCCGAACGGGCTGAAAGCAAGAGCCAGAAAGGCAACCAGGATGCGCTTTCTACCTATTGCGTCAATCTGAACGATAAGGCGATTGCCGGTAAGGTGGATCCGCTTATCGGGCGCGATACGGAAATTGAGCGTACCATTCAGATTCTGTGCCGTCGCACCAAGAACAACCCGCTTTATGTGGGGGATCCGGGTGTAGGTAAAACCGCCATTGCGGAAGGGCTTGCTCGCCGTATTGTGGAAGGTAACGTGCCAGAAGTGCTTCTAAAATCCACCATCTATTCGTTGGATATGGGCGCATTGCTGGCGGGCACACGTTACCGCGGTGATTTTGAAGAACGCCTGAAAGCTGTGGTGACAGAGCTGGATCAGGACCCGCACGCCATCCTGTTTATTGATGAAATCCACACCGTTATTGGTGCCGGGGCAACATCAGGCGGCGCGATGGATGCTTCCAACCTGCTTAAACCCGCTTTGGCAGCGGGCACTCTGCGCTGCATTGGGTCCACAACGTACAAGGAATTCCGGCAGCACTTCGAAAAAGACCGTGCGCTTGTGCGGCGCTTCCAGAAGATTGATGTGCCTGAACCCACCATTGATGATGCGGTGAAGATTCTGCGCGGCCTGAAAGGCAGCTACGAAAAACACCACAAGGTGCGTTACACAGAAGAAGCCATTCGCGCGGCAGTGGAACTGTCTGCCAAGTATATTCATGACCGCAAGCTGCCCGATAAGGCGATTGACGTGATTGATGAGGTAGGCGCTTCTCGCATGCTTCAGCCAGAAGGCCGCCGCCGCAAGACGGTGAACCTGAAGGATGTGGAAGACATTATCGCGCGTATTGCCCGCATTCCGCCCAAAAGCATTTCTGCGGATGACAAGGAAGTGCTGCGCTCTCTGGAACGCGATCTGAAGGGCATGGTGTTCGGGCAGGATCAGGCCATTGATGCCTTGTCAGCGGCTATTAAGCTGGCACGTGCTGGCCTGCGTGATGCAGAAAAGCCGATTGGCAACTATCTGTTTTCTGGCCCTACCGGGGTTGGTAAAACAGAAGTGGCGCGCCAACTGGCAACGGCGCTGGGGATTGAGCTGGTTCGCTTCGATATGTCCGAATACATGGAGCGGCATTCCATCTCTCGTTTGTTGGGGGCACCTCCGGGGTATGTTGGGTTCGATCAGGGTGGTTTGCTGACAGATGCCATTGATCAGCATCCACATGCAGTGCTGCTTCTGGATGAAATCGAAAAGGCACATCCAGATCTGTACAACGTGTTGTTGCAGGTGATGGATAATGGAAAGCTGACGGACCATAACGGCAAGACGGTCGATTTCCGTAATGTCATCCTGATCATGACCACCAATGCTGGTGCGTCGGATATGAGCAAGGAAGCCGTAGGCTTTGGCCGTCAGGTGCGTGAAGGTGAGGATGAAGAGGCCATCAAACGTCTGTTCACGCCAGAATTCCGCAATCGCTTGGATGCCATTATCCCGTTTGCACATCTCTCGCCTGAAATTGTGGGGCAGGTGGTCGAAAAATTTGTGCTGCAGTTGGAAGCACAGCTTGCAGACCGCAACGTGACCATCGAACTATCTTCCGCTGCCAAGGAATGGCTGGCAGAGCGCGGGTATGACAGGCTGTATGGTGCACGGCCTCTGGGGCGTGTTATTCAGGAATCCATCAAGAAGCCGCTGGCCGAAGAACTGTTGTTTGGCAAGCTGGCAAAAGGTGGAGCCGTTAAAATCGGCCTGAAGAATGGTGAACTGGCGTTTGATATTGTTGAAAGCAGCAATAGCTCTTCCAGCAATGGGGAAGATACCCACGGCAGCGAGCATGAGGAAGAAGCAACGGGCTGATGAATGTCTGCCACGTGCGTAAATAACAGCAGGGCCGCCAGAAAAAAATATCTGGCGGCCCTGTTTGTATGTGCTGCATGGAATGTAAAAAGATCAGTCGTATTTTGTACCGTTAACTGTAACGGAGCCCGGAATTGGCCAGGATTTGCCAGTGCCGCGGTGGGTCCAGTCAATGCCCTGCTTGCGGTAGGAATCGTAGTAATAACGGCCTACCACTTCCACTTGGTCTCCCTTATTAACCCACGGCCATGAGGGCGTGTGCATTTCATCCAGATTGGTCACAATACGGATGGAAATGTTGGGAGCGACGGTTACGTAAAAATATCCATGCCACCCGCTGCGGGTATGGCGCGCCTTGGCGCTGACAGTACGCACGGTGCCGCAGATATGGACGGGTGTATCCCCTTTGGCGCCACCGTTTTCATAATCCTGCTGTTTACTCAGAAAATCCTGATTATTGCAGGTTGCGGGCATAGAGGATGCCGCAGGAGCTTCCTGCTTCCAGCCCCATCGGGCTTGTGCCGGAGAGGGGAGGAAAGAGGCTGCCAAACCCGTAAGGCCTGCCAGCATAAGTGCGGGAAAACGTGAAGATGTCATGAAAATTCAGTTCTGTGGTGTGGGGATCTGGCCTTTTTCAGCCAGAAGATGAGCGCGGTATTCATCCAGAAAGTGTTCAACTTCTGGCACAGGCTTGGGTGTAACCTGATGCAGGTTTCTAAGGGCACGAATAATGGTGCTAATCACTACAAGGCGCGCATACCATTTGTGGTTGGAAGGCACGATAATCCACGGCGCATAAGGGCGTGCTGTCTCAGAAATGGCATCTTGATAAGCGGTGGCATATTCTTTCCAGAATTCACGTTCCTTCAAATCGGAAGGTGAGAATTTCCAGCGCTTTTCTGGAATATCCAGCCGGGCCAGCAAGCGTTTACGCTGTTCTTCGGGCGAGATGTTCAGGAAAAATTTGAGCACCACAGTGCCTTGGCGGCTGAAATAGTGTTCCAGATGGCGGATATCACTAAAGCGGCCTTGCCAGAATTCAGGGGTGTTCACTTCCCCTGTCAGATGGGCGTTCTGAAGCAATTCCGGGTGCACGCGGGTAACCAGCACATCTTCATACTGGCTGCGATTGAAAATAACGATACGCCCTGCCTGCGGTGCGGCGGTATGGATACGCCATAAAAAACCGTGTTGCAGTTCAGTCGGGCCGGGTTGTTTGAAAGAGGTTACGGAAACCCCCTGAGGGTTCACGCCAGACATTACATGCTTGATGGTGCCATCTTTGCCTGCGGCATCCATACCTTGCAAAATAATCAGTAGAGAGTGTGTCTGGTTGGCGTAAAGAAGTTCCTGCAATGTTTGCAAAAGGCTTTTAACTTTGCGTAGCAGAAGTTTTCCATCTGCTTTTGTCAGGCCCAGATTGCCGTCATCGTTCGGATTATGTGCGCTCAGTTTAAACTTGCTGCCATCCGTAACATGATAGCTGTCTAGCGCATCCAGAAAGCGCGAAAGAGTATTCATGCTATAATTGCCTTACAAAAATATTTGCCCTTCACGGAGTGTGGTGGGGCATATGTCAGTCATAAAGGCAGGTTCAATCTTGTCAAAAAAAGGGGCACTTCTCATATTCTTAGTATGATATCCGTAAATTCTTCTATTTCTGCGCCATCCGAGCCAGAAGAGGCACACTCTCTTGCAGGTATGTTGCTGGTGGCTTCCCCCATGTTGGCGCAAACCCCTTTTGCTCAGAATGTGATTTATATATGCGCACATGCGCCAGATACCGGCACAATGGGAATTGTGGTGAACAAGCGTCTGGCTGTGGCCAGCTTTGATGAGTTGTTAGCCCAACTTGATATTCAGCCCATGCCCCCGGTCCGGCGGATTGGTTTATGCGCAGGTGGCCCGGTAGATGCGGGACGTGGTCTTGTGCTGCATTCTGCGGAATGGGAAGGGGAGAGTAGTCTATCTGTCAGTCCGAATGTTGCGTTAACCGGCAGTGTGGATGTGCTGAAGGAGATTGCCGCAGGCAAAGGCCCACAAGAAGCCTTGTTGGCGATGGGCCACGCCAGTTGGACAGCCGGACAACTTGAAGAGGAAATTCTTCAGCAGGATGCATGGCTGGTAGCGCCCGCCACGCGGGATATTGTTTTTGGAAGTGACCATGCAGCCAAGTGGCGGCGTGCATTGGCTTCTATCAATATTGATCCGTTGCGCTTAAGCGGGCAGGTGGGCCATGCCTGATGGCAGTGTGCTGACGCTTTAGGTTTTAGAGAGACCGTGATTGGTCAGATAAGGCAGGCTCCACAGGCTTTCTGGCCCAACGCCAAGATGTAATGCCCTGCCGGGCCAGTTCACGGTGCATGACCATAATGGGCCATTGTCCTGCACCTTCATAGCTTCCCATCCCATCCGGGGCGGAAAGTTTTTTGGCCAAGGCTTCTACAATGGTTACGGAGCGATGTCGCCCGCCTGAACATCCGATAGCAATGGTGGCGTATTTCTTACCTTCCTGCACAAAACGGGGTAGAACCAGTTGCAGCATGGCGTGAATTTGGTTGAGGAAGGGGAGGTAATCCTGATCTTCTGCCACATATTCCGCAACATCAGCATCCAACCCGGTTTTTGGGGCCAGTTCGGGCACATAATGCGGGTTGCGCAGGAAGCGGGCATCAAAAACAATATCAGCTTCACGCGGCAGGCCCGCTGGATAAGCGAAGGACATCAAAGCTACGGTTAGGCCTTCCTGCGCGCCACCTGTCCACGGGCTAAAGCGGCTTTCTACAAATTGTCGCAGCTCTGGCGGGGGCATATCTGTTGTATCAATAACCAGATCAGCCGCAGTCCGTAGGGGAGCCGTAAGGGCTATTTCTTCTTCAATGCCTTCTTTGATACTGCCATGTGGTGCCAGCGGATGGCGGCGGCGTGTTGCCGTATAGCGGCGTAGCAGCACGCTTTCATCTGCTGTGGCATAAATCAGTTCAACACGCAGGTGTGGGTTCATGCGGAGGCGGGCCATGGCTTCCAACACGGCAGAAGCATCAAACCCACGGGTGCGAGAATCTACCCCAATGGCAACCGGGCGTTCTGCACGGGCTACAATATCATCCAACATCCCAAGTGGCGGGTTGTCGATAACTTCGTGTTCCAGATCTTCCAGAATCCGCAGGATGGAGGATTTGCCCGCCCCAGATAGGCCGGACACCAGCAGAATGCGGCGTGGTGCAGGCGTATCATCTGCCGTAACCATGAACGGCTTTTCCTCTCCATCTTGAGGCTGGTAGGTGCTGATTGATAATGCACAAAGGTGCCAGAACCCGGAATCAGCCAGTAAACCTGTTAAGTGCTTTGCTTAGCCACTTTACTGCAGTTTGGCTGGTTGTGAGAAGGCATTATCCTCAAGGCAGGCATCACTTCGTAACACATCGTTGCGTTTTGTGACGTAAAACAAGGCGTTTGTTACGAAAGAGAAAATTGCGGTTCGTTCGTTCTTGCCTTACGTCCTGACATTGTCATGACGCAAAAACAACAGGCAGATCGGGCTTTGGTGAAACAGTATACACCGCATCTTAAACATATAACGGGTGGATTTGTTCTTTCAGGCATAACGGCTCCGCATATCAAAGGGCTGGAGATGGCTGAGCAGTGCCGTGCAGCACTGGAGCAAGGCGTAGAGCTTCTGGCCAAGCAGGGGCATGCCTTGCATGATGTCACTCATATTCTCTGCACAGTTGCTGATGCCGAAAATTTCCCTTCCTGTTTTCCCGTTTTTCGGCAGTTTTTCCCTTCCATTTCCCCAATCATGACACTGATGTGGTTGAAGGATGCACCTTCTTCCCAGCCCAAAATTATTTTTGAGCTGGTTGTGCAGGAAGAAATGGCTGAAGCGGAGGAAGAAAATTACGCTTTCTGAATGTGCCCGGTTGTGTCGGGCTAACGGGTTACAATGACCCGGGGAAGCTGAATGGTAAAACAGGCCCCAATAACCTGCCCATTCTGGTTGTGCAGATTATCAACAGAAATCGTGCCGTGCAGGGCTTCTATAATCTGCCGACTGATAGAAAGCCCTAAGCCCGAGTGTTGGCCGAAGTTTTCATTCTTCGGGCGCTCGGAATAAAAGCGGTCAAAAATCGAATCCAGCTTAGCCTGTGGAATGCCTGGGCCTTCATCTGCCACAGAAATGATCACCATCTTACCTGTTGGCATAGCCGAAAGGGTGATGTGACCATTGGGTGGAGAAAAGGAAATGGCATTACCAATCAGGTTGCGCAAAACCTGCACAAGCCGGTCTTCTACCGCCAGAACTTCTAGCGGGCTTTCTGGCGTATCCCCTTGCACATTTGTTTGCACAATGGGTTGCCCATCTTGCCGGGTGGCCTGCTGAATTTCCGCCAGAACAGAAAGCAGTGGTGCAATGGCAACAGGTTCGGCCTTTGCACGAGACATTTCTGCATCCAGACGGCTGGCGTCTGAAATATCGGTAATTAGCCTGTCCAGCCTGCGCACATCATCGTTGATAATGGTCAGCAAGCGGCGCTGCTGGTTCAGGTCTTCAATACGCAACAGTGTTTCAATCGCCGAGCGGATGGAAGACAGCGGATTTTTGATTTCGTGACTGACATCTGCGGCAAAGCGTTCAATGGCGTCCATCCGCTTCCAGAGCGCTTGTGCACTGGCTTGCAGGGCGCGAGCCACATCGCCAATTTCATCACGTCGGGCCAGCAAGCGGGCAGGCACGGTGCCCGTGCGGCCAGTTGCATCTCGCATAACCTGTGCCGATGCCGCCAGCCGCAACAGTGGCCGCGCAATGGTGAGTGAGAGGTACCACGAAAGCAGTACCGTCAGCACAAGTGCCATCAGAAAGACAGACAGAATGGAAGACCGAATGGCAAATAGGGAACGATCAACCTGTGAGGCCACGCGGGTAAGCTGAATAATGCCAATAGTGCTGCCATCGTGCATTACGGGTTCAGCCACCGTAATAATCAGGCGCCCCCGCGCGGTGCGCCGGATATAGGGCGGCGCTTCCAGTGGAGGCGGCGGCGGGGCGCCTTTTGTGCCGATGGCTGTGCCGGAGGGCCGGGCAGGAATGTCTTCCTCATCCGTATTCAGCGTGACAATGCCCGAATTATGGCTCCCCCATAGCCATGTCAGAAACCGTTCATAAATGCCGGGCTGCGTGACTGGTGGAAAAGGAATGGTTTTGACACGCTGTTCATTGCGCGGTGTAGCTGGGGTGGGCTCTGCCGTTTCAGGCCAATCTGCCAGATTGTCAGCCACAAGGCGGCCATCTGGCCCAAACAGGCGGGCATGGGCGTTGGGGCTTGGTTCCGTAAGCCGCAGCAGCAGTGGGCGGGCCAGAGTTTCTTCTAGCACATAGGCACGGTCTTGCGGGTTAGTGGCGTGTGGGTGCGATGCGCGTACGGCACTTTGCCCCAATGCCCCCGCATAAATTCGGGCTTGTTCACGCAGCGCCGTTACTTCTGTTGCCAGCAAGCCGTTCCGAAACTGGTTCAGAAACAGAATGGTCACGCCCAGCAGGGCAATCGGCAAAATGTTAACCAGCAAGACCCGCCGCATCAGCGGAGAAATCAGCCGCGTGCGGGATGCCTGATAAGCCGCTGTGGCTTCTATGCTACCTTTGCGGGGCTTGTTGCCCGGCATGGACAGATAATGCAGGCCACTAATGCGGCCTGCCAGCGCCTTGAAAAAAGAAGAGGCGGGCTGGCTGGTCATGAACCGCGATCAGTCTTCCCGATATCGGTAACCGATACCGTATAGGGTTTCGATCTGGTTGAACTCGTCATCCACTTGGCGGAATTTTTTGCGCACACGTTTGATATGGCTATCAATGGTGCGGTCATCCACATAGACGGTGTCTCCATACGCAGCATCAATCAGTTGATCGCGGGATTTCACCAGTCCGGGGCGCTGGGCGAGTGTTTTTACCAACAGAAATTCCGTTACGGTCAGGGGCACATCTTCCCCTTTCCATGTGCATTTGTGGCGCAGCTCATCCAAGGAAAGGTTGCCACGCACCAGTGCGCCGCCTGTAGGTTCACCATTGGCTTCTGCACGGCTCACTTCATTCCGGCGCAGAAGGGCACGAATACGCTCTAGCAGCAGGCGTTGGGAGAACGGTTTGGTGATGTAATCATCCGCCCCAAGGCGCAGCCCCATAAGCTGGTCAACTTCCTCGTTCTTGGAGGACAGGAAAATGACAGGCAGGTTGGAGCGGGTGCGTAACCGTTGCAGAAGTTCCATGCCATCCATGCGGGGCATTTTGATATCCAGAACAGCCAGATCAACCGGATAAGCCGTTAAACCCTGTAAGGCCGATTCGCCATCTGTATATGTGCGAACATTGAAGCCTTCTGCCTCCAGCGTCATCTGCACCGATGTCAGGATATTGCGGTCATCATCCACCAGCGCAATTGTCTGCTTGGTGCGCTCTGTCATTGTCTGCGTTGTCCTTCCCTGCTGCCATGCGAGCAAGCCCTATAGACTAGGCCCTGCCATCCTATCCTGCCAAGTGCCCCTGTCCAGAATTCGGCCAGCTTTTTTCAGCATTGTGTAGTTAGGGCATAAAATCATGCACATGGCAGGGGTGGCGGGTCTTGTCGGCGGCGATTGTGTTGCTTACTTCAAAAGGCATGACCCAAGATACAGATCCCACACAGGTCGAAACGCCGGCAGCACAGCCGGCCCCGGCCGAGCAGACGGCTCCAGAACACGAAGCTGCTGCTGAAGCTGCGCAGAACGGTCAGCCAGAAGACCCGGAAGCGCGTATTCATGAACTTGAGCAGAGCGCTGCCGAATTTAAGGAAAAGTGGCTGCGTTCAGAGGCTGAAAACCAGAACCTGCGCGCCCGCGCCAAGCGTGATCTGGATGATGCCCGCCAGTACGCCGTGCAAAAATTTGCGCGTGATGTGGTGGAAGCCGCAGAAAACCTGCGTCGTGCGCTGGCTAGCCTGCCACCTGCGCAGGAAGGCGAAGATTCTGTGCTGACCAAAATGCGTGAAGGCATTGAAAGCACGGAACGCTCCTTTATTTCCATTCTGGAGCGTCACGGTATCAAGTGTGATGACCCAGCAGGTAAGCCGTTTGATGCCAACCTGCATCAGGCTATGGCAGAACAGCCGAGCGCTGAGCACGAACCCGGTACGGTCATGCAGGCTTGGACGCCAACATGGACGCTGCACGGGCGCCTGCTTAAGCCAGCCATGGTGGTGGTTGCCAAGGCTTCCTGATCAGGAGGTTACGGCATGGCGGCAGGTGAAAAATCCTGCCTGCCAAGGTGTTTTCCCTTCTTGAAAAAGAGAAAGCGCCACCATACATCAGGTTTATCATTCAAGCCTGTTTCTTGAACCCAATTAAGGGCAGGAATAGGTAAGTAAATGAAAGCAAGGGCCTTTTGTGGTGCTTCGGGCCAAATAAGGTCGCTGAAAGGGAATATATAATGAGTAAAGTTATTGGTATCGACCTTGGTACTACCAACTCCTGCGTTGCAGTGCGTGAAGGTAACGAAACTAAGGTTATCGAAAACAGCGAAGGCGCACGCACCACCCCGTCAATGGTGGCTTTCACCGAAGGTGGTGAAATGCTGGTGGGGCAGGCTGCAAAGCGTCAGGCAGTTACCAACCCAGCTAACACTTTCTACGCTGTTAAGCGTCTGATCGGTCGTCGTTTTGATGATCCGACTGTCCAGAAAGACAAGGAAATGGTGCCCTATGCCATCGTCCAGGGTGAAAATGGCGATGCATGGGTTGAGGCGCGCGGCAAAAAATATGCCCCCTCACAGATTTCCGCCTTCGTTCTGGGCAAAATGAAGGAAACGGCTGAATCCTATCTGGGCGAAAAAGTTTCTCAGGCCGTTATTACCGTTCCGGCTTACTTTAACGATGCCCAGCGTCAGGCAACCAAGGATGCAGGTAAGATTGCAGGCCTTGAAGTGCTGCGTATTATCAACGAACCCACAGCAGCTGCTCTGGCTTACGGGCTGGAAAAGAAAAGCGGCGGCACCGTGGCTGTGTATGACCTTGGTGGTGGCACGTTTGACGTTTCCGTTCTGGAAATTTCTGATGGTGTGATTGAAGTCAAATCCACCAATGGCGATACGTTCCTGGGTGGTGAAGACTTTGATAACCGCATCATCGGTTATCTGGCAGACGAGTTCAAACGCGAACAGGGTATTGATCTGCGGTCTGACAAGCTGGCTCTGCAGCGTCTGAAAGAAGCGGCAGAAAAAGCCAAGATCGAACTGTCTTCCTCCAAGGAAACAGAAATCAACCTGCCGTTCATCACGGCCGATGCGTCTGGCCCGAAACACCTTGTTCTGAAGCTGACCCGCGCTAAGCTGGAAAGCCTTGTGGACGATCTGGTGCAGCGTACGCTGGAACCCTGTAAGGCAGCGCTGAAGGATGCTGGCCTGTCTGCTTCTCAGATTGACGAAGTCATTCTGATTGGCGGTATGACCCGTATGCCCAAGGTTATCGAAACGGTTAAAGGCTTCTTTGGCAAAGACCCTGCTCGTAACGTGAACCCCGATGAAGTTGTGGCTATTGGTGCCGCTATTCAGGGTGCCGTTCTGAAGGGTGATGTGAAAGACGTTCTGCTGCTGGACGTAACCCCGCTTTCTCTGGGTATTGAAACGCTGGGTGGTGTGTTCACCCGTCTGATCGACCGCAACACAACTATTCCGACCAAAAAGAGCCAGGTGTTCTCCACGGCGGAAGATAACCAGAACGCCGTGACCATTAAGGTCTATCAGGGCGAGCGCGAAATGGCAGCCGATAACAAGCTGCTTGGTAACTTTGACCTTACGGGTATTCCCGCAGCTCCGCGTGGCGTGCCACAGATTGAAGTGACCTTCGATATTGATGCCAACGGCATTGTGTCCGTGTCCGCTAAGGATAAGGCAACCGGTAAGGAACAGCAGATCAAGATCCAGGCTTCTGGTGGTCTGTCCGATACCGATATCGACAAAATGGTGAAAGACGCTGAAGCCAACGCTGAAGCCGATAAAGCCAAGCGTGAGCAGGTAGAACTGCGCAACAATGCTGAAGCTTTGGTGCACCAGACTGAAAAGTCTCTGACTGAAGCTGGTGACAAGGTTCCGGCCGCAGAAAAGAGCGAAGCAGAAAGCGCCATTGCTGCTGTTAAGGCCGCGATGGAAGGCGCCGATGCAGAAGCTCTGAAAAGCGCAACCGAACGCCTGACACAGGCAGCTATGAAGGTGGGTGAAGCCGCTTACAAGGCTGGTCAGGCTGGTGAAGCAGCTCCGGAAGCAGAAGCTGCAAAGCCGGACGAAAAAGAGATCGTTGACGCTGACTTTGAAGACGTGAACGACAGCAAGAAGTCCTGATCGGACGCTATGCACAAGGGTGACTATGTGACAAACATAGTCACCCTTTACTTTATTACTGGCGTCCGCGCTTCATTGTAAGGCGGGCGCTTTTTGTTGTTTCGGACAAATGCTGTGCTCATGCTTTAGAGGCAGCCCCCGACAAGAGGACTTCCATGGCCACTCAGCTCGATTATTACGCAATTCTTGAAGTTTCCCGGACAGCCACGGCTGATGAACTCAAGAAATCTTATCGCAGGCTGGCCATGAAGTATCATCCCGACCGGAACCCGGGGGATGATGCAGCAGAAGCTAAATTTAAGGAAATCAACCAAGCCTACGATATCCTGAAGGACGAACAAAAGCGCGCTGCGTATGACCAGTACGGCCATGCGGCGTTTGAAGGTGGTGGCCCTGGCCCCGGCGGGTTTGACTTTAGCGGTGGCTTTGGTGGCGGTGGTCTGGGCGATATTTTCGAACAGATGTTTGGTGACATGATGGGCGGTCGCCGTGGTGGCCGTGCCCGCACCGGTAATGATATCCAGACTCATGTTGAAATCACGCTGGAAGAAGCTTTTGCCGGCGTAAAGAAAGATGTGCGGGTAATTACCCGTGTAGCGTGCGAATCCTGCCACGGCACAGGCTCTAACGATGGTGCATCGGGTGTTGAAGTTTGCCCAAGCTGCCACGGCGCAGGCAAAGTGCGGGCGCAGCAGGGTTTCTTTGTGGTGGAACGCCCATGCCCAACCTGTCATGGCGCTGGCAAGGTGGTGAAAAACCCCTGCAAGGTTTGCCACGGTGAAGGCACCATAGAAAAAGAACGCACGGTTGAAGTGCAGATTCCTGCCGGGGTGGAAGAGGGCACCCGCATCCGCCTTTCTGGCGAAGGAGAGGCTGGGGGTAACGGTGTTCCGCCGGGTGATCTGTATATTCAGATTTCCATAGATGAACACGGTATCTTCCAGCGCGATGGTGCCAATATCTATTGCCGTGTGCCGTTGCGCATGGCGCAAGCTGCTTTGGGTACAGAAATTGAAGTGCCTGTTATTGATGGCTCTCGCACCAAGGTGAAAATTCCGGCTGGCACGCAAACAGGCGCGCATTTCCGCCTGCGTGGTAAAGGGTTCTCGGTTCTGCGTTCCACCGCCCGTGGCGATATGTACATTCAGGTTGCGGTGGAAACACCACAAAACCTCAGCAAGCGTCAGCGTGAACTGCTGGAAGAATTTGAAAAAGAAGCCGGTGAGGATGTGAAGCAAAGCCCCGAACATACTGGCTTCTTCCGCCGCGTGCGGGACTTTTTTGAAGGGAAGGAATAAGCGCTCATGCGTATCGGTATTGCAGGCATAACGGGGCGCGTGGGCCGTCTTTTAGTAGAAGAAGTGCAAGCTGCAGGGGCAATTCTTTCTGGTGGCACAACACGTAAGCCAGAAGCTGCCAGTGGCCTGCCCCAAGGGGTGGCGCTGTTTAAGGATATGGCTGAGCTTGCAGCCAACAGCGATGTGGTGATCGATTTCACCCACGCTGATACGGTTATCCCGAACGCACAGGCATTAGCAGCAGCAGGTACGGCATGGGTGCTAGGCACAACTGGCCTTTCAGCAGAGCAACAGGCAGCCGTAAACAAAGCAGCAGAAAAAATTGCTGTGGTGCATGCTGCCAATTACTCTCCCGGTGTCACATTGGTACAGCGTTTGGCGCAGATGATGGCACGCGTGCTGCCGGCAGACTCCTACGATGCTGAAATTGTGGAAATGCACCATAGGCAGAAAGTGGATGCGCCATCAGGTACAGCCTTGGCTATTGGTGAGGCCGTGGCGCAAGGGCGTGGTGTAAAGCTGGCAGACGTGCGCGAAAGTGGGCGTGATGGCCATACTGGCCCCCGTAAGGAAGGGGCCATTGGCTTTGCAGCCCTGCGCGGTGGGCAGATTGTGGGCGAACATGAAGTATTGTTCACATCAGCCGATGAGCAGATTGTTCTGGGCCATCGTGCGTTTGATCGGCGCATTTTTGCCACAGGTGCGGTACGTGCTGCCAAGTGGGTAAAAGGGCACAAACCCGGCCTTTACAGCATGGAAGATGTGCTGGGCCTGCCCCCGCTATAATGCCAACTTAAAGGGGCGGGCAGTGTCCGCCCCGCGTTGGGCGCAAGGCTGAAAACGGCGTTTCTGGGTGGCCTGTTTGGCCAATACTCTTGACCGCTGCTTTCTATCCCTTCATACGACCTCGTCCCCCTTTTTTAGGGCGGGCTTCTGTTTCCTTTTTCACAGTGCGTGGGGCAAACGGCACCATCATGCGTAAAGACGGCGATTTTCTGTTTACTTCGGAGTCTGTTTCCGAAGGCCATCCCGATAAAGTTGCTGACCGGATCAGCGATACCGTTCTGGACGCTTATCTTGCGGCAGATCCGGAAGCCCGCGTTGCCTGTGAAACGCTGGTAACCACCAACCGCATCATTCTTGCGGGTGAAGTGCGTGGCCCATCTTCCGTTACATCGGACAAGCTGATTGAACTGGCGCGCGAAGCTGTCAAAGATATCGGTTACGATCAGGAAGGTTTTTCCTGGCGCCGTGCGGAAGCAGCCAATTATCTGCATGCGCAGTCTGCCGATATTGCGGTAGGCGTTGATAGCGCAGCCGAGAAAGATGAAGGCGCAGGCGATCAGGGGATCATGTTCGGGTACGCCTCGAACGAAACCGATACCCTTATGCCAGCCCCCATCTACTATGCGCACCGCATTCTGCATGAAATGCGTGATCTGCGCCGTGCGGGTGACCCGATTGTGGCTGGCCTGCAGCCGGATGCCAAAAGCCAGGTTACCCTGCGTTATGTAAATGGCCGTCCGGTTGGTGCTACCTCGGTGGTGATCTCCACCCAGCATGATGAAGGCATCAATCAGGAAGAACTGCGTGGCCGTCTGGGTCAGGTGGTTAAGAATGTGCTGCCCGAAGGCTGGGTGCCGCCGGAAAAAGAATTCTACGTTAACCCCACGGGTGTGTTCGTAATTGGCGGCCCGGATGGTGACTGCGGGCTAACAGGCCGTAAGATTATTGTGGATACCTATGGTGGTGCAGCCCCGCATGGTGGCGGTGCATTCTCTGGTAAGGACCCCACGAAGGTTGACCGTTCTGCAGCTTATGCCTGCCGTTATCTGGCCAAAAACGTTGTGGCCGCTGGGTTGGCAGACCGTTGCACCATTCAGCTTTCCTACGCCATTGGCGTGTCTCATCCGCTGTCCGTCTATGTGGATCTGGATGAAACCGGCAAGGACGTAGATGAAAACCGTCTGGGTGATGTGCTGCGTGAAGTTATGGATCTTACCCCGCGTGGTATCCGTAAGCACCTGCGTCTGAACCGCCCGATTTATGCTGTTACATCTGCTTATGGTCACTTTGGCCGCAAGCCAGATGCAAAGCTGGACACCTTTACGTGGGAACAGACCGATCTGGTTGATGCCCTGCGTAGCGCGCTGAACCGCTAAGTTTAGGGCGTTCTGTTCATGGCGGAGGCAAAAGGTTCGGCTGAAAATGCTCAGCCTGTGGTAACAGATGTTAAACCCCCGCCAGAGCGGCTGTATGGCCGCCAGCGTGGGCATCCGTTGCGTCCCCGTCAGGAACGGCTGCTGGATGAAACCCTGCCGCGTATGCGTTTTCCGCTAGAACGTGCGGCAGATCCGGCTTCTGTTTTTGGCCACAAGCCAGAACAGATCTGGTTTGAGGTTGGCTTTGGTGGGGGGGAGCACGTACTTGCCCAAACCAATGCACACCCCGAAGTGGGGTATATTGCCTCCGAAGTTTTCCATAACGGTTTGTGCTCCCTGTTAAGCCGCCTTGTGCCGGTAGGGGAAGAAGCAACTGCTCCCGTGCCAGAAATGCTGCGGCTGTGGGATGATGATGCCCGGCAGGTGCTAAATGTGCTGCCTGATGCGTGTCTGGACAGGTTGTTCCTGATGTTTCCAGATCCGTGGCCCAAGGCACGCCATGCTAAGCGGCGCTTTGTGCATCCACAAAATGTGGCGCTGGCTGCCCGCGTGCTTAAGCCCGGTGCCGTGTGGCGCGTTGCCAGTGATGATCCCACCTATCAAGCGTGGGTGCAGGAAGTGATGGCGGCACAGGATTACTTTGAAGCGCCCGAACCCGTTTTAACCCGGCCAGAAGGCTGGTTCCCCACTCGGTATGAGGCCAAGGCCATTGCTGCTGGCCGCCAGCCTATGTACTGGACATTTACCCGCCGTTAAGGCGGGTTTTGTCGTTTTTCACCCCTCGGTTGATGGTCCGCATGTGGCATGTGGGTTCATCAGCTCGCATTACGTTTTTGCCATGCGAAAGGTCCGCTATGAGCCAGACGACGCTGCCTATCCGTCGTGCCCTTGTTTCTGTTTCCGATAAAACGGGTCTGCTTGATCTTGCCCGTGCTCTTGCAGCGCAGGGGGCAGAAATTCTTTCTACCGGGGGGTCTGCCAAGGCGCTGCGCGATGCGGGTATCCCTGTTACGGAAGTTTCGGATTACACAGGCTTTCCCGAAATTCTGGATGGCCGGGTGAAAACACTGGTGCCCAAAATTCATGGTGGCATTCTGGGCCGGCGTGATCTGCCTGCCCATGTAGCCCAGATGGAAGAGCACGGCATTAGCCCGATCGATCTGGTGGCTGTAAATTTGTACCCGTTTGAAAAAACGGTTGCCTCTGGCGCAGATGCAGACACCTGCATTGAAAACATTGATATCGGCGGCACGGCACTTATTCGCGCTGCAGCCAAAAATCACGCTCATGTGGTGGTGCTGACAGACCCAGCCCAGTATGAAGGGCTGATTAATGCGTTGGGCGATGGTGGCACCACGCTGGAAACACGCCGTGCCTATGCTGGTGCTGCGTATGCCCGTACTGCAGCTTACGATGCCGCTATTGCCGCATGGTTTGCCAAGCAGGCTCAGCAGCCTTTCCCTGAACGCTTTATTATGGCTGGCCAGCGTGCAGAAATTCTGCGCTACGGTGAAAACCCGCACCAGAAGGCCGCTTTCTATCGTGATGGCACAGTGCGCCCCGGTGTGGCGACGGCTGAGCAGGTGCAGGGCAAGTCTCTCTCCTACAACAACATCAATGATACCGATGCTGCGTTTGAGGCTGTTGCCGAATTTGATAGCCCGGCCGTTGTGATTGTAAAGCATGCCAACCCCTGCGGCGTGGCTGTTGCACCTTCACTGACAGCAGCGTGGGATCAGGCCCTGCGGTGCGATCCGGTTTCTGCTTTTGGGGGCATTGTGGCCCTTAACCGCACGCTGGATGCAGCTACGGCAGAAAAGATTTCCACCATCTTTACGGAAGTAATTGTGGCTCCGGATGCGGAAGAAGATGCCAAGGCGCTTCTGTCCCGCAAAAAGAACCTGCGCCTGCTGCTGACCGGTGGTCTGCCTAACCCTGCGGCAGAAGGCATTGTGGTGCGTTCCGTAGCCGGTGGTTTTCTGGCCCAAACGCGTGATAACGGACAGATCAGCCGTGAAGGCCTGAAGGTGGTGACAAAGCGCGCCCCGACAGAACAGGAAATGCAGGATCTGATTTTTGCATTCCGCGTGGCCAAACACGTTAAGTCTAACGCCATTGTGTATGCCAAGGGCGGCGCTACGGTGGGCATTGGCGCTGGCCAGATGAGCCGCGTGGATTCTGCTCGTATTGCCGCTTCCAAAAGTGGTGAGGCCGCAAAGGCAGCCGGGCAGGACACACCGCTTACGCAGGGTTCTGTTGCAGCATCTGATGCGTTCTTCCCGTTTGCAGATGGTCTGGAAACCATTGTTGCCGCTGGGGCCACAGCAGTTATCCAGCCCGGTGGTTCCATCCGTGATAATGAGGTGATTGCCGCTGCAGATGCCGCCGGTATTGCCATGGTGTTTACTGGTATGCGCCATTTCCGCCACTGACACGCTTTTCCCGCTCTTGCGGGAATGACAGTTCGTGGCAAAGAATAGGGCCACGAATCTCACGCAATGCTGTCCCCCGTGCACATATGGGCGGGGGCAGCGTTTCATAATCGGTTGGGCTATGCGCTATCTGCTTTCTTTGTCTGCTGCATTATTCGTGTCTTCCGTGGCTGTAGCCGCGCCAGCACATAAAACGCCTGCCACCAAGGCAGAGTCCTTTTCTGCTAGGCAGACACACACAGAAAAGCAGGCAGATGGTGTGTATGATCTTTCTGGCTTGCCTTCCTTTAGCGGCAAGGTCGCGCAGTTTCTGCCTTCTCCGCATGGTGGTGTGTTTGGGCTGGTGCTGGAAGATGGCACGCAGGTTTTTGTTTCTCCTGAACAAACGCACGCATTGGCTGGGCTGGTTAAACCGGGGGATGCTATTTCCATCCGCGGGTTAAAAGGCCGTACACTGCCTATTATCCGGGCATTTGGAATTACCAGTCCGCGTGGCCGTGGCATGCAGGATAACTTTATTGCCATGCCCGTGCATTCTACAGAAATGATTGCTGGTCCAGATTTGGTGCTGCATGGCGAAATCTGGCAGCAGCTTTACAATGCCAACGGGGAGCTTTCGGGCGTGATTCTTAAGGATCACTCCGTTGTCTGCATTGCCCCGCGTGAAGCAGCGCGTGTGGCTAACCTGCTTACACCGGGGCAAATGCTCTATGCTGTTGGCACAGGCAGCAGTGGTGAACTGGGCACAGCTATTGATGCGCGAGAAATTGGTGCTTCAACCGAAAAAATGGTGGGCATTGCTGTGGGTGATGCCCCGCCACCCGGGCCGCCTGCCGGTAGCCCTGCTTACGATATTATTCCCGGAGCAGAAGAACACTAAAGCCGCCCTATAGGCGTATAGCTTAAGCTCAAAGCGGTAATAGCAAACTGTTGCCGCTTTTGTGCGTTAGCCTTTCTACTACAGGGCACTAACAGTCATACGTGTTGACGTGTGGCGGAAGGGAGAAAGTAGATGGCTATTTTACGCTGGGTTCTGATTTTTCTAATTTTTGCCCTTCTGGCATCCATATTCGGGTTTTCTGGCGCGGCAGGTAACTTTACAGAAATAGCTAAAATTCTGCTGTTTGTGTTTGTAGTGCTGCTGGTGATCAGCCTCTTTTTTGGCCGCACGCCCCGAACCTGATTTTAGCCTTTATTCAGATGTGTTGTGTGGTGTTGCGGTGGGCTGCCGTGCACCACAGCACACCTGTTATCAGGCAGATAATAGCACAAAATTCTACAAGGCTGGGCCAACGGTGCGCCCATACAAAGCTGTAAAGCAGGGCAAACAGCGTTTCAAAAATAATCATTTGCCCAGAAAGCGTTAGCGGCAGCAGGCGGGAGGCTCGGTTCCATAACCCGTTGGCCACCACAGAAGCCAAAAGAGCCGTAGTGCTGCATACTCCCCAAAAACGTGCCCAATCTAGCCAAGCATGGGGCGCAGCCTGAAAAACAAAAGCGGGAATAACCAGCACAAGGGCCAGTGCGCCAGTAACAACGCCTGTAAGCAGAGACCAGTCATGGTCGCTCACGGTAGAGGTTTTTAACAGCCAGCGTGTGTTTTCAACAGCATACAATGTCCATGATGCCAAAGCCCCTACAGCACACAACAATCCAATAACCTGAGTGGAAAAAGCAACCGAATGCGCCGGAGTAGCTGCTGCATGAGCCGTAAAACTGCGTGAAACAATAAGCAGAATGCCAATAACGCTTAAGCTCATCGGGGCGGCAATCTGTTTAATATGGATACTGCTGCCTGCCCGGATACCCATAACCAGCACAGCAATGGGTAGAAATCCAATAATAAGCGTGGTTACGGGGCCGCCTACGGTTGTAATGGCGGTGGAAAGCAGAATGTAATACAGAACATTGCCCAGAACGGATAAGCGGATGAGCGCAATCCACTCGGCTTTTCCCAGAATGTTTTTAAGAATGTTCCAGCGGGGCAACAGCAAGGCCAGAGAGATCAGGCCGTAAACAATGTAACGCCCGGCTGTCATTTGTAGTGATGTAAAATCATGCAGAAGCAGGGGAACAATAAATACAGTGCCCCATAATGCACCGCTTCCCATACCATTAAGCACACCAAGTGTGAGAGAGCGGGAAGACGTCATTCTATTCTACCATGCAAAAAACCGGAAAAAACCAGTTCCGGCTTTATCTTGCCGGAGAAAGGTTAATGCCTGTCTAAAAGAGTATTGGAGCAGACACTATGCTTTTTGCAGGTATCAGCTACACGCCTGCGTGCAACGCATTGTGTGGGGTTTTTGCGGGCAGAATTTAACGTGACTTGTTGCGGTTACATGCAGCAAGCCACGTTAAAGAGATGTGAGGGATTAGCCCTCAATCTGGCTGAAATCTGCAATCAGCCGCATCATACGCACAACGCGGGAAAGCAGCTTTAGGCGGTTAAGCCGTAGTTCTGGCTCTGGGGAATTTACCGTTACCACTTCAAAGAACTTATCCAGCGGTTCACGCAGGCTGGCGGCTTCACGCATGGCATCGGTAAAGCGTTCGGCGGCAAAGTCCTTTTCCACGGCGGGTTCCACACGTTCCAGCGCATCAAACAGGGCGCGTTCCTCATCCTGCGTGAACAGGGCGGGGTCTGGAGTATCTTCGTGCGGGCCGTCTTTCTTGTCTTCAATCCGCAGAATGTTGGCAGCGCGGCGCGTGGCGGCCAGCAGGTTTTTGCCGTCTTCCGTTTCCAGCATGTCTTGCAAGGCATGGGCACGGGCCAGCAGGCGCACGATGTCCGTATCGGAATTATCAACGGAAATGGCGGCCAGACAATCATGCCGCGCACCTTCAGAGCGCACCTGCACGCGCAGACGTTCGGCAATGAACTGAGGCAGCAGATCCAGATCAGGCGCATCCTGCAAATCAGCAGGCAGAGCTTCGGCGGCCAGAACAAACAGGTGCACCAGATCAAGCCGTAGATTGTTTTCACGGATCAGGCGGATAACACCCAAGGCTGCGCGGCGCAGACCGAACGGATCTCCCGAACCGGAAGGTTTTTCACCAGCGGCAAAGAAAGCCACCAGCATATCAATGCGGTCAGCCAGCCCCAGCACAACGGAAACCGGCGCAGTCGGCACCGAATCACCGAGGCCGCGTGGGGTGTATTGCTCGCTAATGGCCTGCGCCACAGCAGCGCTTTCGCCATCATGCTTGGCGTAGTAGCCCCCCATCACGCCCTGAAGTTCAGGGAACTCCCCAACCATGCCGGTTGTCAGGTCTGTTTTACTCAGCTCGGCTGCGCGTTCGCAATCGGCCTTTGGGGCACCCACCATGTCGGCCAGAATGCCGGCCAGACGCACCATGCGGCGCGTGCGATCCCCCTGAGAGCCTAGGCTGGCATGGAAGGTGATGGAATCCAGTGCCTTCAGGCGGGAAGCTAGTGTTTGCTTGCGGTCCAGATCCCAGAAGTGGCGGGCATCTGCAAAGCGGGCACGTAGCACGCGTTCATTACCGGTAACAATAAGCGTGCCATCATCTGCCGGTACAATGTTGGCCACAAAAGCAAAGCGCGGCGCGGCCGTACCATCGCTGTTGCGCAGGGCAAAGTAGCGCTGGTTCACACGCATGGAAACCTGCATCACTTCAGCAGGCAGTTCCATAAACTGCGCATCAATCTGGCCAAGGAACGGCACAGGCCATTCCACCAAACCAGCTACTTCATCCACTAGCCCGGCATCTGGCACAATCTGCAATCCTTCGGAGGCTGCGAGTGTGTTCAGTCCTTCTGTAATGGTTTTGCGGCGTTCTGCGGCATCCACCATCACATGGCGATCATGTAGGGTTTTCCGCCATTCCACAGCGCTAGAAACAGCCACAGCACCGGGGTTGAGGAAGCGATGGCCTTCCGTAAGGTTGGCAGCCACCAGATTGTGGCCGTTATCTTCACCCTGAGCGAGGGAGAACGGCACGGTTTCACCATCCAGAATGCACAAAATACGGCGCAGCGGGCGCACCCATGTAAAGCTGCTGCCTGCTCCCCAACGCATGGATTTAGGCCAAGGGAAGCGCCGCAGCAGATCAGGCAGCACAGCCGCAATATGGGCCTGTGCGCTTACGGCTGGCTCTTCACGTTCCAGAATCCAGAACCCGTTCTGTAGCGTGAGCGCATCGCGCGTTACGCCGTGCTTGCGGGTAAAGCCATCAAGCGCCTTGTCTGGCGCTCCTTCACGTGGGCCACGTTCAGAAACCGTGCGACCGGGTACGGTGGCATCAATGTTCAGGCTGGCGGCAATACGGCGCGGGCCAGTGGCAGCCACAGCATTCTGCGGATGCAGTGGGGCCAAAGCTTCTGTCAGCAAACGCAGGAGGTTTTCCCCTGCCTGACTTTGCATGCGGGCCGGAATTTCTTCAGAGAACAGTTCTATCAGCAGTTCGGGCATTATCTTACTTGTCCTCGCCAGCCAGCCAGGTTTCACAGCATAGCTTGGCCAGATTACGCACTCGGGCAATATAGGCGGCACGTTCGCTCACGCTGATAACGCCGCGCGCATCCAGCAGATTGAACAGATGGCTGGCCTTCAGGCACTGGTCATATGCAGGCTGGGCCACACCGGCTTCGGCCAGCGCAACGCTTTCTTTTTCCGCATCTGTAAAATGCTGGAACAGCAGGTCTGTATTTGCCAGCTCAAAATTATGGCGGGAATAATCTTTCTCGGCCCGCAGGAATACATCTCCGTAGGTCAGGCCCGCGCCATTGTAATCCAGATCGTACACGTTCTCTACGCCCTGCACATACATGGCCAGACGTTCCAGCCCGTATGTCAGTTCGGTAGAAGGCAGGGTTACGGGAATACCGCCGACCTGCTGGAAGTACGTAAACTGCGTGACTTCCATGCCATCGCACCAGACTTCCCAGCCAAGGCCCCATGCGCCGATGGTGGGGTTTTCCCAGTCATCTTCCACAAAGCGGATATCGTGCAGTTCCGGGTCAATCCCGATAGCGCGGTAGCTGTCCAGCAGCAGTTTCTGGCTTTCTTCCGGCGAGGGCTTAAGCAGAACCTGATACTGATAATAGTGCTGCAAGCGGTTTGGGTTTTCCCCATACCGGCCATCAGACGGGCGGCGGCAGGGCTGTACATAGGCCGCTTTCCACGGCTTGCTGCCAAGTGCACGCAAGGTGGTGTGGGGGGAAAGGGTGCCCGCGCCAATTTCCTGATCATAGGGCTGGAGAATGGCGCATCCCTGTTTGGACCAGAACTGGTGAAGGGTCAGGATAAGATCCTGAAAGGAAAGAGGCCGCTCAGTGGGGCGGGGAGACGCCGGGTCCATGATCAGGGTGCTACTCCGGTAGGTTAGGTTATAATACAGCTCATACATACTGCGTGCGGGCACACCATACAGCCCCATGCGCCGAACCGGAAGAGAAGGCAGGCCATGGTGCAATTCTTCCTGCGCAGGGCTTCTTGCATCACGCTTGTATCCGCGCCACATCTTGGACAGAGTGTTGGCGTAAAATAAAAGCTATAGCCGCCAGTGTTAGGCCCTAAAGGGCAGGGAAGGTATGGGATGAATAACGACGAACGCGATCTGATCGAAAAATTCTTTGCGCGTGTAAGCGGCGCACCACAGGGCGGTTTTGCCAGTGTACCCTCTACGCGGCCCAACCTGCCCCCGATAGACCCGGAAGCAGACCAGTTTATTGCGCAGGAATTCCAGAAATACCCGGAAGCGCGTTACCGCATCACTCAGATGGCAGTTGTGCAGGAAGTCGCGTTGGTAGAAGCGCAAAATCGTATTCAGCAACTTCAGTTCCAGTTGCAGCAGGCCCAACAGGCTTTGCAACAGGCACAACAGCAGCAAGGTGCCGGGCAGCAGAAATCTGGCGGCTTCTTTAGTGGCCTATTTGGTGGCGGGCAGAATCCGCAGTCACAGCCGCAACCGCAACCAACCTCTGCTCCTCCGGGGTGGGGTGGCCGCCCTGCTGCAGCACCTATGCCGCCGCAGTATCAGCCACAGCCTATGCCTTATGGTATGCGCCCTTCCATGTTTCAGGGTGGTTCGGGCTTTTTGGGCAGCGCACTCTCCACAGCAACAGGTGTTGCGGGCGGCATGATGGCAGCCAATGCGCTGACCAGCCTTTTCAGTGGGCATCATGATGCCGGTGCGGCTGGCGGTGATGCCGGATGGGGCGGCGGTGCAGCCCCTACAGAAACCATTAACAATTATTATGGTGATGCGGGAGCCGGGGCAGCAGGCGCACCGGGCGCAGATCCGTTTGGTGGTGCTGGCACCAGCGCTGATCCGAATTTTGACGCAAACAGTTCTGACTGGGGCGGAGATGCCGGAGACGCTGGTGGAGATTGGGGTGGCGGAGACGATCAGAGCTTCTGATCCACGCATTAAAAAGGGCGGCCTTAAAGGCCGCCCTTTGTTTATCTGGAGCCGCTCATTGTTTGCATGAGCTCAAGAATTTTTCGGCGCATTTGGGCGTCTGGAATACTGTAATACGCGCGCACCAGTTCCAGCGTCTCCTGCTTTTTGAATATGGTTTTTGCATCTGCTGCGGGTGCAGCGGTAACACTCTTATCCGATGTTGTACCAAAGCTTTTGCGGGTTTCCGAAAAATGTGCCTGTTTGTTGGAAGCAGCTTCCGCAGGATGCATATCATCAAAAAAGAAGCTGATCGGCACATCCAACGCACAGGCAATATGATACAATCGCGAAGCACCAACACGGTTTGCTCCACGTTCATATTTCTGGATCTGCTGGAAGGTAATCCCTAAAGCTTCCCCCAGTTTTTCCTGAGAAAGTCCCAACAATGTGCGGCGTAGTCTTATGCGCTTGCCAACATGGGCATCAATAGCACTGGCAGCAGCAAGAGGCTGGATCATGGTGGTGTCGATCGGTTCCTGCTCCGTATGTTTCACGCCCCGAAACTTTTCCTGCTTTCACGAGGGAATATGCTTAAGAAGGTTAACATTTTAGAAAGATGTTTGCCGTCTCCTCCAAAAGAAAAACAGCGCAGATACCTGTTTAAAAGGGAACTGCGCCATAAAACTGAAAAAACGGTAAACAGGAAATTAAGAAAAATTAGGCTTTGCTGCGCCGGATACATGCTCCCAACATCAGCAACGCACAGAGTAGTAAAGGAACAGCCTGCCCGTAATGCCCGAAAAACGTGCGAGGGAGGGCAGCAGGCACAGCAGAAACAAGTACACCTGTTTTGTCCCACCCTAATTTGGCAAGAAGATGGCCTCTGCCATCAAAGGCTGCAGAAATACCTGTATTGGCAGCTCTTACAATTGGCAGCCCTTCTTCTACGGCGCGTAAGCGCACGGATTCCAAATGTTGGCGCGGGCCTGCGCTGTTCCCAAACCACCCATCATTCGTGACATTGGCAAGCCAACGGGGCCGATCATGAGAGTTGGTGACATCGCCCGAAAAAATCACCTCGTAACAGATCAATGGGCCTACAGGTGGAATGTTGGCCAAATGCCATGTTTGTGGGCCAGGGCCAGCAGCCAATCCGCCCTGTGGTACAATCTGCAAAGGGATGAACGAGGGTTGGTACTCTCCAAAAGGAACAAGGCGTGCTTTGTCATATATAGCACTTACGGCACCATCGGGAGCCAACGCCAAAACGGAATTGCGATAACGCCCATTATCATCTTGGCGGAGCGCCCCAATAATTCCTGCATCCGCCCCCAGCGCCCAATCCATAATAACTTCGCGGGCTTTGGGCGTATCCTGCAATAGATCATAGCCGGGGAAAGAGGTTTCTGGCCACAAAAACACAATAGGGCGGTAAGGTGTGCCAGAAGCTGCCTGCTGAATTTGTAACTGCCGGGCTTGTTGTACGCCTTGGGCTGTTAGGCGTAGGTAACGCAAAAAGATATCTCTGGGGCGTAATCTGCCTACTTTTTCAGTTTCCGGCACATTACCTTGCACCATAATGGCTATTGGGCCGGATTCGCCCTGAGGGTGAATGTTATAAAAACGTGCTGCGCCCACACCAAGCCACAGCACAGAGGCAGCTATATAGCCCATATAAATTCTGCGCCGCGCTGTAGGTGAGCAACATGGAGCCGCCGATTGTGGTGTAAACGGCGTGTACAGATGCAAGCTGTCCAATAAGGCACTGCCACATAGTAGGCTTGCCAATACAAGCGCCAACGTGAGCCCATCTTCCCCCATCCATGCGGCAGGCTGAATGAGCATGTCCCCAACAGGGCCGGGTATGGCAAGGCAACTGCCCAGTGCATTCCACGTAAAGCCGCTGAATAAAAATGTGCGGCCCATATCAAATACAGTCCACGCACCGGCAAAAAATGCCAGACGCCGCAACCCAGCGAGCACGAATGTGCTGAGTGCTGCTGGCACGCCAACCATTGGCGCAAGAATCAGGGCGCATCCCATGGAAGGAAAGGGTACAAACCACCAAAATTCATCTGCACGGATCAGCACTGCATTGACCAGCCAGTAAAGGCCGGCTGTGTAAAAACCGAAGCCAAACAGGCAACCAGCCCATGCAGCATGTTTCCAACTTTTTGTGGTATTGAGTATCCGCCCCAATATGCCAAAGGTGAGCAGCAATATGGGTAAAAAGTGCAAAGGGGGCAGAGCTAGCGCAGAAAGAGCGCCAACTCCCAGCATGAACCCCATAAAACGCCAATTTTCCCGCCAGCATCGGCGCAGGCGGTTGTGCGCCGTTTGAAAAAACGCGGGCAGTTTTACCACGGCGCGAACCTTAGTTTACTGACTGACAGAAAAAGAAAACGGACGTTGAAAAAGCTGTCCGTTATCAGTCCAGCGCATCGCGCAGGCGGCGTTCGTAGTGCCTGTAATATTTATCTGCCAGCAGCTCACTTTTAACCAGAATAGCCACATCCGTAGTGTTGAACTGTGGGTCCACTACAGCGCCATCTCCCACATAGCCACCCAGTCGTAGATAGCCTTTAATAAGCGGCGGTAGCCCAGCCAAGCACCGGCGCAGATTTAGGCTGTGCGGGTCTGTGCGCAGCATTTCTACCTTTCGGTCTGGCAATGCACGCACACGCAGGGCCGGAGGGGCCAAGTGGTTGTGGTACAGATAGGTCAGTTCATCTGCCATTTTATCCGGATCTGTTCCCGGCAGGCTGGCGCAGCCAAACAGCAGATCAATCTGATGCAGGAAAATGTAAGAGGCAATGCCCCGCCACAGCAACTGCATGGCTGTGCGCCCACGGTAGTTTTTATCTACGCAGGAGCGGCCCACTTCCAGCAATTTACCGGGGAATTCCTTCAACGGCGTAATGTCATACTCGTTGGAAGAGTAAAAACGCCCGATTTTTTCTGCGGCATCACTTTGCACCAGCCGGTATGTACCCACCACGCCGCGCGCGTCCGAGGCAATGGCGTGGTCAATAACCAAAAGGTGGTCTGCCACATTGTCAAATTCATCAATATCGCGTTTCAGACGCAGGGTTTCGCCATCAGGGCGTGCCCCCATTTCTTCATAAAAAACACGATAGCGCAGGGCTTGGGCTGCTTCCAGCTCGGCCTCTGTTTCTGCAATGCGTACGCTCAGGGTGCCACCACGCAGTTCAGGAAAGCCTTTGCGTTCCAGATCCAGCGCAGAAAGCCCCCCTTTGTTGTTGCGCGTTGCACTCATGCAGCATTTCCTTTCTGACGGGCACGAGAAGATGTTTTTGTGCCCGGCTTTGCAGCAGATTTTTTGCGGCCAAACAGCTCTAGCCGCATGGAAACAAATTCAAAGCCCAGCCGATCAGCCACTTTTTTCATCAAGGCTTCATGTTCCGGGTCTTCAAACTCTATAACCTTCCCATTATCCACGTCTATCAGATGATAATGGTGCCGCCCATTTTCCGTTGCTTCGTACCGTGCGCGCCCACCGCCGAAATCTCGGCGTTCCAGAATACCTTTTTCTTCCAGAAGCCTTACGGTGCGATACACCGTGGCCACTGAAATGCGGGAATCCAGTGTCAAGGCACGGCGGTACAGCTCTTCCACATCAGGGTGGTCGTCTGCTTCAGACAGAACACGCGCAATTACGCGCCGCTGTCCGGTCATTTTCAGGCCGTGTTCAACACACAGCTGCTCGATCCGCGATTCTGCCGACTGTGCCTTCAAGATCACAAATCCTGCTTTGAGTTACAATTTGTGTTTCAGGTTTCAGGTAGCCGAAAGTGATAGGGTTTGTCCAATTTTACACTCGCCGGCAGTTTTTTTATGCGATGCAGGCCCCTATCTTTTGCAGGTGAGCTTACGTTTTTCGTCCTTTTGTGGAGTTTCTGAATGACTCGTTCTGCTGCCTATGTGCCCGATTTTAACGTGCAGGAAGAGCCGCGCATTGCCGTTTTGGATATTACAACGGAAAAATGCCCCATGACATTTGTGCGCACGCGCTTGGCGCTGGATGGCTTGCCACTGGGTGGTTTGTTGGCTGTGCGCCTGAAAGGGGAGGAACCGCTGAAAAATATCAGCCGGTCTGCCCGTGCGCTGGGGCATACCATTTTGTCTGATGTGCCGCAGCCCGATGGCAGTGTGGTGCTCACACTGCGCAAAAAACAGGAAACGCCTGCTTCGTAAACCGAAGCAGGCGCTCTGTAAAAAGAACTGACAGAAGGGAAGGCGAAAGAAGCCTGCCCGGTCAGTTGTTCATGGCTTCGAAGAAGTCGTTGTTGGTTTTGCTGTATTTCAGCTTGTCCAACAGGAAGTCCATGGCGTCCATCGTGCCCATAGGGGCCAGAATACGGCGCAGAACCCACATTTTAGACAGCGTAGCCCGGTCAACCAGCAGTTCTTCCTTACGGGTGCCGCTCTTGGTGATGTCGATAGCGGGGAAGGTACGCTTGTCTGCCAGCTTACGATCCAGCACCAGTTCCGAGTTACCCGTGCCTTTGAATTCTTCAAAGATCACTTCGTCCATGCGGCTGCCGGTATCAATCAGCGCCGTGGCGATAATGGTAAGGGAGCCACCTTCCTCAATATTACGGGCGGCACCAAAAAAGCGCTTGGGCCGCTGCAGGGCGTTGGCATCCACACCACCGGTCAGCACCTTGCCGGATGAGGGCACAACAGTGTTGTAAGCGCGGGCCAGGCGGGTAATGGAATCCAGCAGAATCACCACATCGCGCTTGTGTTCAACAAGGCGCTTGGCTTTTTCCAGCACCATTTCTGTAACTTGCACGTGGCGGTGTGCGGGTTCATCAAAGGTGGAAGCAATTACTTCACCGCGCACAGAGCGCGCCATGTCGGTCACTTCTTCGGGGCGTTCATCAATCAGCAGAACAATCAGGAAAACTTCCGGATGGTTGGCGCTGATGGACGAGGCAATGCTTTGCAGCATAACCGTTTTACCCGAACGGGGCGGCGCCACAATAAGGGCGCGCTGGCCCATACCTATGGGGGAAACAAGATCAATAACGCGCGGTGTGAAGTCTTTCTGCGCGCCTTTCTTGCCTTTTTCAGCCTTCGGTTCTGGGGCAGTAGCCTGGCTTTCCACTTCCATCTGAAGGCGACGTTCAGGATAAAGTGGGGTCAGGTTATCAAAGTTGATCCGGTGGCGTACGGCATCCGGTGGCTCAAAGTTGATCGTGTTGATCTTGAGCATGGAGAAGTAGCGTTCACCATCACGCGGGGCGCGAATCTGGCCTTCTACCGTATCACCCGTGCGCAGGCCAAAGCGGCGCACCTGAGTGGGGGAGATATAAATATCATCCGGACCGGGAAGGTAGTTTGATTCGGGGGAACGCAGGTAACCAAACTCGTCATGCATGATCTCAAGCGTGCCTTCGCCGTAGATCGCCTGGTCGTTATCGGCCAGTGCCTTCAGGATGGCAAACATCATGTCCTGCTTACGCAGAGATGACGCGTTTTCAATATTCAGGTCTTCAGCGCAGGCCAAAAGATCCGCTGGGGATTTGGCCTTGAGTTCCGCAAGATGCATCTAGGAAATGCCCTGACTGGCAAAAGTTCATAAGGAATATGTCAGGATTTCTCATGCCTTCGGCTGCCGAAAGCGCGTGGCTATGGCAAATAAACACCTTGCTGGAAGGTGATGCCGGGGCAGAATAATCCAGACTAAAGGGAGGATGCACTGGGCAGGTGAAGTCAGCCAGCACTATGGAGCCGGATAATAACGGCGGCCTGATGTATCGTCAATAACCTTGTGGTGCGCACTTCATGGCGATGGTGAGGGGGTAATGGCGGCATTCCACCCCGCGCGGTTTAGCCATACAGCAGAAACAGACATATCGGGGGAAATAAAACTGTTGACCTGAGACCACAGTTGGGAGGGGTGCATGGTGCGCGTAAGGCCGCCGGAAATCTGATCCTGCGAGCACGGGCCATTCAAGTGTAGGCTGTCTTCCTTTAGCGTGGTTGTAAGTTGGCATGTGCCTGTTTGCCCGCTTTGCAGGTTGGGCGCTGTGCCTTCTATATCCGCGGTCAACAGTGGGCGCATGGTGGCGTCCAGCAGCATCAACTCCCCAGCCACGTGGCCTTCTGTAGAGGGATGAAGCCCAACAAGAAGCCGTTTGCCATTGCGTGAAGAAATGGCGGCATAGCGCAGGGGTTCGGTGCTGAGATGATCAAAAAATGCCTGATAGCCATTTGGGGGTGGGGTCTGCGCAGGTGTGGTAGATGCCGCATGTGCCGTAGCAACACCACCCATAAGAGAGGCGCACAAAACAGCCGTTTTCCAGAACTGATGCATCTTATTTAATCCCTCCCAGCCAGCCTTTTTTCCAGAACCACAGTAGGGGCAATACAATGGTGGAGGCCATAAGCCCGAGTGAATACCAGTATCCGAAAGACCAGTTCAGTTCAGGCATGTTCTTAAAGTTCATACCATAAATGCCGGCAATCAAAGTAGGGGCAACACCAATGAAGCTGACAACTGTCAGCACCTTCATCACCCCGTTCTGTTCAATGTTGATGAAGCCCAAAGTGGCATCCAGCAGAAATTCCACCTTGTCCTGCGCTTGGGAAACATAGGCATCTAACGAGGAAAGGTCTCGGCTTACCGTGGTAACGCGCATCCGCAGCGGGTTGGAAAGCGCATAAGCCGCAGCAGTATTGCTTTCACCTTCTTGTGGCACAGAATCCGTGGTGATGTGGCGTGTGCTCAGCATGTACCCGGGGGTGGGGATAGCGCTGGCTGTTTTGCGGCTTTCGCTCAAAAACAGGGCAATGCGCTCCATGCCCAAAAGCGTATCGCGCATACGTGAACACAGATTGCCCGAAGTGCCTACGCGCTGGAGCAGATCACGTTGCCATGAGGCTATGTTGCGCACTGCTGATCCGGATGGGCGGGTACGGAAAATATCGTGCGAGAGAGTATCTAGCAGGTCTCCCACGCTTTCCAGAATATCGGCCAGCCGATCCACAATGGTTTCAATCAACGCCACCAGAATTTCACCGGCATGCAATGTGGCATCGTGTTGAGTGTGTAATGGGGCAGAGGGGGCCGCTGTGGATGCCGGCGTGGGAGCCGTTGTTTCTGGCGTAGGAATGGCATGGGGGGCGGGCATAACCTGCGCATGGTCAGCCACAAGCAAAGCCACGGTTTCAAAAGACTGGTAGGCCTGAAAGCGGATGGTGAACAGCCGGTTTTGCGTCAGAATAAAGCCTACGGGTGTTGTCTGAAATTCCGGGCCGGTTTTCTGCAATAAAGGGGAGGAAAGAAAGGCCGCTCCATTGCGCACACTAATGCGGGATGAGCTTTCAATTTCGTTCAGATCATCCAGTGTGGGAATAGGTTGGCCGCATAATTGGGTTGCCAGAGCCTGTTCCTGCGGAGTGGGGTCTAGAAGGTCCAGCCATACGGCATCGGCGGCGTCGGCTGCGGTCTCAATAGCCCGTGCGGGCATACCAGGCCGGTGGGCCAGGAACATGCGATTCTCCATTTGTGTGCGCGCGCTACCGAAGGCAGGCAGGGCCACTGTTTTCTGAACACAGAATGTCAGGTGGCGATATGGGCTGCAAATATTCAACTGTTACAAATTATGCGGCCTTCTACACGTTTCTGGCAAGGTTACGTGGTTGCAGGGCTGTGCAACGCCTTGCGGTATCTGGTAAGCCTGCGGCTTCGTTATGACAGGCGATGTCAGGCTTTTACATATCTGGCAGGCGCGGTTTTTCACGCGGTATGGGAGCGGCAGACCAGAAATGGCAGATCCGAAGGAACACGGCACGTCAGCGGTGCATAGCAATTCCCTCCGGCACCAGCCGGATGAGCGGGGGCATTTTGGTGGGCGCCATGGGGGCCGTTTTGTAGCGGAAACCCTTATGCCCCTCATTCTGGAACTGGATGAAGCCTATAAGGTTGCCAAGGCTGATCCGGCTTTCCGGAAGGAGCTGGATTATTATCTGAAAGATTATGTCGGCCGCCCCAGCCCGCTCTGGTTTGCACAGCGCATGACGGAAGAACTGGGTGGCGCTAAAATTTTTCTTAAGCGTGAAGAACTCAATCATACGGGCTCCCACAAGCTTAATAACGTCATGGGACAGATTCTGCTGGCACGGCGTATGGGCCGCACCCGTATTGTGGCGGAAACCGGTGCTGGCCAGCATGGTGTGGCCACGGCAACCGTATGTGCTCTGTTCGGCCTGAAATGCGTGATCTACATGGGTGCTACCGATGTGGAGCGGCAAAAGCCCAACGTGTTCCGTATGCGTCTGCTGGGCGCGGAGGTGGTGCCCGTTACCTCCGGCGCAGGCACGCTGAAGGACGCCATGAACGAGGCCATGCGTGATTGGGTGGCCAATATTGCCGATACCTACATGCTTATTGGCACAGTAGCAGGCCCTCATCCGTATCCGGCTATGGTGCGTGATTTCCAGAGCGTGATTGGTACGGAAACCAAAGCCCAGATGAAGGCAGCCGAAGGCCGTCTGCCAGATGTTGTGGTGGCAGCTATTGGTGGCGGTTCTAACGCTATGGGTATTTTCTACCCGTTCCTGGATGATAAATCTGTTCGCTTGATTGGTGTGGAAGCCGCTGGCCACGGGCTGGATAGCGGTAAAACTGCTGCCTCTATTGAGCGTGGGCGCCCCGGTGTATTGCATGGCAACCGCACTTATTTGCTCCAGAACGCAGACGGGCAGATTGAAGAAGCACACTCCATCAGTGCCGGGCTGGATTACCCCGGCGTGGGGCCAGAGCATTCATGGCTGCATGATATTGGCCGCGCAGAATACGTAGGCATTACGGATAATGAGGCACTAGATGCCTTCCAGTTCTGCACACGTATGGAAGGCATTATTCCCGCGCTAGAATCTGCCCATGCCGTGGCTTATGCCGCCAAAATTGCGCCTACCCTTTCCAAGGATACCCTGCTGGTGGTCAACCTTTCTGGCCGGGGTGATAAAGATATCTTCACTGTTGCCGAACATCTGGGGGTCAAGCTGTGAGCCGTATAGCAGCCCGTTTTAAAGCACTTGCCGCCCAAGGCCGCGGCGCGCTTATCCCATATCTGGAAGCGTATGATCCAGATTGGGATACATCGCTGGAACTGCTGCGCAAAATGCCCGCTGCTGGCGCAGACCTGATTGAAATTGGCGTGCCTTTTTCAGATCCTTCCGCCGATGGCCCCGTTATTCAGGCTGCCGCCCGCCGTGGCCTGAAAGCCGGGGCTACGCTGGCAGGCGTGTTGGATATGGTAACGGATTTCCGTCAGCAGGATAACGAAACCCCCGTTATCCTTATGGGATATCTGAACCCGGTAGAATCTTATGGGTATGAACGCTTCTGCCGTGATGCCGCCAGCGCTGGTGTGGACGGACTAATTTTGGTGGACCTGCCGCCAGAAGAAGCCGATGTGCTGGCACCATTTGCCAAGGCCAATGGGCTAGATATCATCCGGCTTGTCGCGCCCACCACGTCGGATGAGCGCCTGCCTTACGTGCTCTCTCACGCATCTGGCTTTGTATATTACGTTAGCATTACAGGCATTACGGGCACACGTTCTGCCACTACGCATGATCTGGAAGCCGCCATTCCACGCCTGCGTAAGGTCACCAAATTGCCGATCGCTATTGGGTTTGGGGTGCGTACACCACAGCAGGCCGCCAATGCTTCCAGCATTGCAGATGGCGCGGTTGTGGCCTCGGCCCTGCTGTCCACCTTGGCGGAAACGCTGGATGACAAAGGCCGCGCCACGGCAGAAACGCTTCCGCGCGTGTTGGCGCAGATTGAAGATCTGGCAAAAGCTGTGCGCAGTGCTGACGGAAAGGCGGTATGATTCCGCTTTTCCGATTCCAGTAATATCTTGCCCATGACACACGCTTCAGCCGCTAACATCGTTATTGTCGGGGCTGGCCCTGCGGGGCTGGCTGCGGCGGAGTATCTGGCGCAGGCTGGTTATGGCGTGCAGGTGCTGGAGCGTATGCCCAGTGTTGGCCGCAAACTGCTTATGGCAGGGCGGGGTGGGTTAAACATCACCCATTCCGAACCGCATGAGGCTTTGATGCGGCGTTATGGTGTGGCGCAATCATGGTTGCGCCCAGCATTGGATGCGTGGACAACGCAGGACATCCGGCATTGGATGGAAGGGCTGGGGCAAGCCCATTTTACAGGGTCTTCCGGCCGCGTGTTTCCTTCGGCCATGAAGGCATCTCCGTTGCTGCGTGCATGGCTGGCGCGGCTGCAAGAACTTGGTGTTGTGTTTCACGCTCGCACCGCATGGAAAGGGTGGGATGCACAAGGCCATCTGCTTGTTCAGCGCGAAGGGCAGGATGAGCCAGCCCCTATGCAGGCAGATGCCACATTGCTGGCGCTAGGCGGGGCAAGCTGGCCGCGTTTGGGCAGCGCAGGGGGGTGGGTTCCGGTTCTGGCGCAGCAGGGCGTAAACATAGCGCCATTACAGCCAGCAAATTGTGGTTTTGAGACAGCTTGGTCTGATCTGTTTCGGGAGCGTTTTGCAGGCGTGCCGCTTAAACCTGTAGCACTTAGCTTTGCAGGGCAACGCGTGCAGGGCGAAGTAATGGTAACTGCTAATGGGCTAGAAGGTGGCGCGATTTATGCGCTGTCTGCTCCTATTCGGGCTGCCATTGCCGAAGATGGTGTGGCCATTGTGATGGTAGATTTGCGCCCGGATATGCCAGAGCAAGAAATAGCCCGCCGTTTGGCCGCTACCCGCCCGCGAGAGAGCCTTTCCAACAAATTACGCAAGGCATTACGTCTGCCGCCTGTTGCCGTAGCACTGTTGCGTGAAGGGGGGCAGGATATTCCTTCCTCGCCTCAAGCCTTGGCTGCGCGGTTAAAAGCTGTGCCCGTTGTGTTGAGCGCTCCGCAACCGCTTGCCCGCGCTATTTCCACCGCGGGTGGTATTACCTCCGACTCCTGCACAGATGGCTTTATGCTGCGTGCAGTGCCCGGTGTATTTGTGGCCGGTGAAATGCTGGATTGGGAGGCCCCAACCGGCGGCTATCTGCTGCATGCCTGCCTTGCCACAGGGCGCGCAGCGGCAAAGGGCCTACAGGCATGGTTGCAGGATACAGGGGCTAAGCGGTATCCCCTCCAGCCATGAGCAGCATGATTATAATGGGTGAAGTGCCGGGGGGTGGCCCGGCGCAATTAGATTTGGCCGAACTTCTGGCTACGCGCCTGCTGGTGCAGGGCAATTCGGGGTCTGGTAAATCACACCTGCTTCGGCGGTTGCTGGAGCAATCTGCCCGCATGGTGCAGCAGGCGATTATTGACCCGGAGGGGGATTTTGTCAGCCTTGCGGAAAAATTCGGCCATCTGGTGATTGATGGTGCAGACCATTCCGAAATGGCGCTGCATGCGGCGGGCGAGCGTATGCGTATGCACCGTGCTTCTGTTGTGCTGAATCTGGAAGGTTTGGATGCAGACCAGCAGATGCGTTGGGCAGCCGCATTTTTGGGCGGTATGTTCGAGGTGCCGCGCCAATACTGGTATCCGGTGCTGGTGGTGGTGGACGAAGCGCAGCTTTTTGCCCCTGCCGCAGCGGGTGAGGTTTCGGATGAGGCCCGGCGTGCATCTCTCGGTGCCATGACAAACCTGATGTGCCGTGGCCGTAAACGTGGTCTGGCCGGGGTTATTGCCACGCAGCGTTTGGCCAAGCTGGCCAAAAACGTGGCAGCAGAAGCTTCCAACTTTTTAATGGGCCGCACATTTCTGGATATTGATATGTCCCGCGCGGCAGATCTGCTGGGGATGGAACGCAGGCAGGCCGAATCGTTCCGAGATTTGGCGCGTGGCACTTTTGTAGCGCTTGGCCCGGCCTTGTGCCGCAGGCCAACGCCGGTGCGTATTGGCACGGTGGAAACAGAAAGCCGCTCTGCCGGGCCGGTGCTCACACCGTTTGAGCCGCCGCCAGCCCCGGTGCATGATCTTATTCTGGCTCCCGTGCCCGTACAGGATATGCCTGCACGCCCACGTAAAGTTCCCGCACCGCCACCACCGGATCTGCTGACCCAACTTGCCGCACATGGTGAGGCACAGGCAGCTCAAGCCGAACAGGAAGCCCCAGAAGAAACATCTGAAACCCAAACCGAGCGTGAAGCCCGAATGCGTGCCATCCTGCGTGACATGATGGAGGATGAGGAAGCCGCCTTTCGTCCGGCACCTGTTTTGTATCAGGATTTTCTGGTGCGGTGTCGTATTGCCGGGTTGGGGCGGAATGCGCTGGATATGCGGCGCTTTAACCGGGCCTTGGCTACCGCCCGCAGCGGTGTGGATGAAGAAACATCCACCCAGCCCGAGTGGCAGGAAGCCGAAGCTCTGGCCTCTACCTTGCCGGAGGATTTGCAGGCCGTGGGGCTTTTTCTGGCCCGTGCCGCCTTGGCCCGGCAGCCATGCCCATCTGATGCCGCTATTGCACAGGTATATGGCACGGTTTCAAAAGGGCGTGCGCGCCGTCTGCTGGGATGGTTGGAAGATCAGAATCTAATTGTATTGCGTGCAGATGGCATGGGCCGCCGGGTACTGACTTTTATTGGCACAGGGTGGGAAACCCTGCCCGGCAACGCAGATGGCTGAAAAAACCACACCTGTTAGAAGCATATAGCGCAAAAAGTGCCCCTTTGCGGGCATGACGGGCACGCCATGCAGTGCTATAGCCCGAAGCATGACGGAAGACCCGCCTTTCAGCCCGGCGCTGCTGCCCGCAGGCTTTGTAGATTTTTTAACGCCCGATGCCCGAACCGAGGCAGAAGGCGTTGCCACGCTTATGGACGTGTTTGCATCCCACGGATACGACCGCGTGCGGCCCCCTCTTATAGAGTTTGAGGACACGTATCTGGCAGGTGCCGGTGCGGCCCTTGCGGAACAGAGTTTTCGGGTGATGGACCCGGATACCCGCCGCATGATGGTGCTGCGCCCGGATATTACGCCGCAGGTTGCCCGTATGGCGGCAACGCGTGTGGCCAGCACACCGCGCCCGCTGCGTGTTTCTTACGCCGGTGTGTGTGTTGTGGTGTCCCCCGTGGCGGCGGAAGAAAGCAGCCGCCAGATTATGCAAACGGGTATCGAACTGATAGGTCCGGATTCGCCAGAGGCGGATGCAGAGGTCATGTCTGTTGGTGCGGAAGCTCTGGAGCGTCTGGGTGTGAAGGATGTTTCCTTCGATCTCACCATGCCGCCCTTTATTCCGGCCCTGCTGGAAGAAAGCAAAGTGCCCGAAGCTCAGCGCGCCGCCCTTATGCGTGCGTTGGACCGTAAGGATTCCGCCGCGGTGGCCGAACAGGGTGGCCCGTTGGCAAGTACGCTTATTGCATTGCTGGAAGCCACAGGTCTGGCCGAACATGCAGTAGCGCGGTTGACCGAAATTACCCTTCCACCCAAGGCGCGAGCTGTTCTGGACCGTTTGGTAGATACGGTGGCCGCTCTGCGTGAGCAGTGCCCCAACCTGCGTATGACGGTAGACCCCGTAGAGTTTCGGGGCTGGAAATATCATACAGGTGTATGCGTTACGTTGTTTGCTGTTGGCCGTTCGGAAGAGCTGGGGCGCGGTGGCCGGTACCTGTGCAATGATAATGAACCCGCTTGCGGGCTGACATTGCGGCCAGATGTGCTGTTCCGCATGATTCCGCCAACACCTGCACGCCCACGTGTTTATGTGGCATCGGGGGCAGATAAGCGGGAAGCCGCGCGCCTGCGCACGCAGGGTTACGCCACGCTGGCGGCATCTTCTCTCACCGCAGAGCCAGAGATTGAAGCGCGCCGTTTAGGGTGCACCCACGTGTTGCGTGGCACCGTTTGCACGGCCTTGTCATGATTTTCCCCGTAAGGGGCTTTTTCTCTTTCAGTTAGCGGCAAGATTCTTTCAGGAGCACACCATCCATGTCCAACGTAACCGTGATTGGCGCCCAGTGGGGTGATGAAGGCAAAGGCAAAATCGTAGATTGGCTTGCCAGTCGGGCCGATATTGTTGTGCGCTTTCAGGGTGGGCACAATGCCGGGCACACGCTGGTTGTCGGCAATCAGGTTTACAAGCTTTCCCTGTTGCCTTCTGGCGTGGTGAATAACAAGCTGGGCATTATTGGCAATGGCGTGGTGGTGGACCCGCAGGCGCTACTGGCAGAAATTGGCCGTATTCAGGAACAGGGGCTGGAAGTTACCCCTGATACGCTCAAAATTGCAGAAAACGCACCGCTGATTCTGCCTGTGCATGGTGCGCTTGATCGTGCGCGTGAGGCTGCGCGTGGTGATCGTAAAATTGGCACCACCGGCCGTGGTATTGGCCCTGCGTATGAAGATAAAGTGGCCCGCCGCGCTATCCGCCTGTGTGATCTGGCTGAGCCAGAAACGCTGGACTGGAAGCTGGATGAACTGCTGCTACACCACAACACTCTGCTGGCAGGGCTGGGTGCACCTGTATTCACCAAAGAAGAACTTCTGAAGTTCTTGACAGATATTGCCCCTAAAGTGCTGCCTTATATGGCTCCTACTTGGGACATTCTGGATGATGCCCGCCGTGCAGGCCGCCGTATCCTGTTTGAAGGTGCGCAGGCTGTAATGCTGGATGTGGACCACGGCACCTATCCGTTTGTTACCAGCTCCAACACAGTTGCTGCCAATGCTGGTACGGGTTCAGGTATGGGCCCAACGGCTGCGGGTTTTGTTCTGGGTATTGCCAAGGCGTATTGCACACGTGTGGGTGAAGGCCCGTTCCCCACAGAACTACATGATGAAACAGGCCGTCGCCTTGGTGAACGTGGGCATGAATTTGGTACCAACACGGGCCGCCCGCGCCGTTGTGGCTGGTTCGATTCCGTGCTGGTGCGTCATGCCGTGCGCGTTGGTGGTGTAAATGGTTTGGCGCTGACCAAGCTGGACGTGCTGGATGGTCTGGATGAAATCCGGATTTGCGTGGGGTATGAACTGGACGGGCAGAAGATTGAACGTTTCCCGTCCGCTCCGGCAGCGCAGCAGCGCGTGCGCCCGGTTTATGAAACGCTGGAAGGCTGGAAGGAAACCACCCACGGCGCACGCCGCTGGGCAGACCTACCAGCACAGGCTATTAAATACGTGCGCCGGATTGAAGAACTGGTGGGTGCACCTGTTACCCTGCTTTCCACCAGCCCAGACCGTGATGATACCATTCTGATGCGTGATCCGTTTGAAGATTGATCTGGCAGGCAACGCGTTTGTAACAAAAGGGCCTTCTCCATAAGGGAAGGCCTTTTTTTGTTGCAACTTTATGAGGGTTTCACAAAACTTTCATACGGGTATTTTTTGCCCGATATATAAGCGGTTTTCACGCATGATCTCTTTCTTGCGAGGTAGCGAGACGTTGTTTTTTGCTGTGAGAACCCCCTATCTTTCAGTCATGTTACAAAAAGCAGGGAAAGCATGAATAAGGCAGATCTTCTGGTGGTTGAGGATGATCCGGCACTCTCCCGGCTTATCGGCTACAATCTTGAAAAACAGGGATATGCAGTCCGCGTTGTTGGGGATGGCGAAGCCGCACTTGAAGAAGTGCGCCAAAAACGCCCTGATCTGTTGCTGCTAGACTGGATGTTGCCGGGTATTTCCGGTCTGGAAGTTTGCCGCCAGCTACGGGGACAGCCCAAAACAGCAACACTTCCAATTGTGATGCTCAGCGCACGAGGGGAAGAAACAGATACGATCCGCGGTTTAGATACAGGGGCGGATGATTATCTTGTAAAACCCTTCAGCATGGAGGCGCTGTTTGCGCGCGTAAAAGCCATGCTGCGCCGCTTGCCACCAGCAGATAAAACCTTGCGGTTTGATACGTTGGTAATGGATCGGGTAAGCCACAAGGTAGAACGTAGTGGGCGTTTGCTGGCTCTGGGGCCAACTGAATATCGTTTGCTGGAATTCTTTATGCTCAATCCGGGTAAAGTTTTCTCGCGCGAGGAGCTTTTGAAACATGCTTGGGAACGCAGTTCTTTTGTAGAATTGCGCACGGTGGATGTGCATATCCGCCGCCTGCGGCAAACCCTGAATGAAGGGGATGAGCAGGATCTTATCCGTACAGTGCGGGCCAGAGGGTATGCGCTGGATCTGCCACAGGGCTAGAACAGGGTAAATTTTCGGCATGGTTGCACAAGCATGGCTGATAATGGGGGAAGGGGCCATGGTTGGTGCAGCCATGGCAACTTTGGGTGGCATGGTGATTGGGCGTATGCGTGCTCCAGCAAGCCGTGTGCCTGTTCTTGCACGGCGCAGCCCCAGTAAGGAAGTTTCTCAGCCCTGTCTGGAACAGATTATGGCCTGCTTACCAGCCGCCATGTTGGTGATAAATGAGACACGCGGCTTGTGTGTGGTTTCCAAAATGGCTGAACAGCAGTTTGATGGAGACCTTGGTAGTATAGTTCGCCATCCGGCATTTCAGGCTAAATTGGATGTGGTGCTTGCGCAAAAAGCAGGAAATACACTTTCGGGCCGGGTGCGTGTTATTCTAGATATTCCACGGCTACGGGTGGTTCAGGCTGTTTTGCAAAAACAGAGCCTTCCCGCAGCATTATTGCCAATAAGTATGCGCCGGGAAAACACAGCCCCCAATGCGCAAACAACATTGGTGTTTGTTGATTTGCATGATGAAACAGATGCCGTTGTTGCTGAACGCCAGCACACAGATTTTGTGGCATTTGCCAGCCACGAACTACGCACACCGTTGGCTGCTTTGCTGGGGTTTATAGAAACCCTGCAAGGGCCTGCTGCGGATGACCCTTTAGCACAAAAAGAGTTTTTAGAAATTATGGCCCAGCAGGCCAAGCGGATGCAAAACCTTCTGAACAGTTTGCTTTATCTTTCTCGTGTGCAAATGCAGGAACACCAAAAACCGCGTGAAGTGGTGCGTTTGCTAGATCTGTTTGATCAGTGCCGGATAGAGGGAGATCTTCTGGCTGCCGGTTTGCCTGTTAAAGTTGATGTGCAGACGCCAGAAAATAAGAATTGGCAAGTTGCGGGGGATGAAACACAGCTTTTACAGGTTGTGGTCAATCTTGTTGAAAATGCCATAAAATACAGTCTTGTTTCAGAAAAAACAAAGTCCGGTACACCTGTATTTATTGCCATAACCTGCCAGCAGGCAGAGGCCGATAAACGTTGGCCATCTGCACCGGGTATTGTGCTGAGTGTAACGGATAATGGCCCCGGTATTCCAGCCCGGCATCTGGCTCGCTTAACAGAACGGTTTTATCGCGTAGCCAAAACTGCGGCTGCTGTGCAGGGCAGTGGGTTGGGGCTTGCTATTGTACAGCATATTATCACCCGGCATGGAGGACGGTTTGTGGTGGAAAGTGCTGTGGGGCAGGGCACGTCCTGCCATATCTGGCTGCCACTTTTGCCGTTGGTGGCGGATCATTCATTAAACTGTCACCAAACTGTCTTGCAGACGTAACCCATTTTTGCATCCACTCCCTTACGAAGCAGGAGCGGCATGTACTGGTGCCGTTTTATGTTGATGCTTAGGGATACTCCCCAAAATGCGTTTTTCTTTTCGGTCTGAAACCTGTGCTGCTGCGGTTGCCTGCCTGCTGGCAGCCGTGCCCTCCTTTTCTCATGCACAAAGTGTAACTGGTGCAGGATCCAGTTTTGCTGCTCCGATTTATGAGGCTTGGGCCTCTGCCGCCAAAGCAGATACAGGTGTTAATGTAAATTATCAGACTGTAGGCTCCAGCGCCGGGCAGAACCAGATTCTGGCAGGCACGGTGGATTTTGGGGCATCTGATGCACCTATGGATGCCAAAAAGCTGGAAAGCGCACATCTTTTTCAGTTCCCCACCGTTATGGGCGGGATTGTGCCGGTTGTGAATATTCCGGACATTAAAGCAGATGTGTTGGTACTGAGTGGTGATGTGCTGGCTTCTATCTATTCCGGCGATATTACCAGTTGGAATGATCCAAAAATTGCTGCACTTAACCCGGGTGTTTCCCTGCCAGATACGGCAGTGGCACCTATCCATCGTGCAGATGGGTCTGGCACAACGTTTGTGTTTACATCTTACCTCGATCAGTCTTCCAAAAATTGGCATGATCAGTATGGCGCAGGCACATCCATCAGCTGGCCGGGCGGTTTAGGCGCACGCGGGAACGATGGCGTATCCGCTACCGTGCAAAACACGGAAGGTGGTGTAGGGTATGTGGAATATGCCTATGCCAGCCGTAACCATCTTACCACCATTCGTCTCCAGAATGGTTCTGGTCAGGCTGTTGCCGCCTCTCAGGCCAGTTTCTCTCAGGCAGCAGAAGCAGCAGATTGGAAAAATGCTTCGCATTTCTCTGTTAATTTGTTGAACACCTCTGGTGCACAGGCATGGCCCATTGTTTCTGCTACCTATGTACTGGTGCCGCTGCCCGCACGTAACCCTGCGCGTGATGAAGCTGTAAAGCGCTTCTTTATGTGGGATTTTGCTAAGGGTGATTCCATTGCCGCAAAGCTCGATTACGTGCCGTTGCCCAAAGCTGTTAAGGATAGCATCCAGGCCGCATGGCAAACTGGCAAATAAGTTTTTTAGATACCCTTATTTCAATAATATATTTTATTATGGAAAGCGGCTCCTTTGCGGGCCGCTTTTTTCATGAAACTGTCATGAAACCATCATCTAAGCGTCACGCACAAAAAGTTGGAATAAAGTTATTCACCACGCATCGCTCCTCTTCTGTTTCGGAATGGCCATGATGCGTCGTTGTTCACCGCTTCTTCCATCTTTTGCATTTGCTTCAATTTTGATGTCTGGAATTGCCCCAGTGGCCGAGGCTTCCAGTTCAGATGATGCCCAGATCCGCGCCCTGAAAGCCGAAATGGCTGAAATGCGGCGTGAAATGATGGGGCAGATCACACATCTTAAATCTCAGATTGCTCAAAATGAAACACGGCAGAAAGGCCCTGTTTCACGCCGAACTGCACGTACAACGGCACAGAACGGATATAAGTTCCCCGAAAAATATGCTGATAACGATGTAGACCCCAACGTAAAGTTTGGTGAACAGGTACCGCATAAAAATATTCTGCTGAACAACGGTGTTGGCACGCCACCTTCTGACCGCGGCATGACGACATCATGGAAGGATTTCAAGGCAGCGACGCAGCAGGATGAAAACGTGCACGTTGGGGGCATGACCATTGGCTTCCCCAAAGGGCGCTTTACAGTTGCATCTGAAGATGGAGCTTATGGCCTGTCCAATCGGTCTGGCATTTCATGAAGACTTTGGGGGCTTTATGGGCATGTCTCCGCGAAGGGGTGAAACCAAGGGCGATTTCTCAAGCTTAACAGAAAATGCACGCCGCCTGCGTATTCCGTTTACCTTTCGGTATAAAGACTGGGTGGCAAACATAACGCCTGATTTCGGGTCTGGCAGCGCGGATGGATCGGATGGTCTGTACGAAGCCAACCTGAACTATACCGGCTTGCACAACACTATTCTGACGGTAGGGTACTTCCAGCCGCGTGTGACGGAAGAAGATTCCGAAAGCTCCAACGATTTCGAAATGATGGAACGTCCTGCCATCACGGATATCGTGCGTAACATTGCTGCGGGCGATGCCCGCTTTAGTGTTGGTGGCTTGCATTATGAAAAACGCTGGTGGATTGCAGGGTATTTCACCGGTCAGACATTTGGTAACCGCGCCAAAGATACTAACATTGGCGATAGCCAGACAGGTGGCACCTTCCGTGTTGCCGGCCGCCCCTATGTTTCTAAAGACATAGACGTGCATCTGGGGCTTTCTGCCATTAGCGCATTCAAGGTGAATGATGGCACCAATGGCCGCACCTATACCTTTAAGGAAGCGCCAGAAGTTAACCTGACAACAACGGCATTGCTGAACACAGGCGCGCTACGCAATATTGGTTCCGTATGGTCTGCTGGTCCGGAGTTGGGTTTCCGCTGGAAAAAGCTGGTGCTGAAGGGTGAATATTACCATATCGGCGTAACCCGTAATCAGCAGCAGGGTGGGCAGTCTCTGCCATCTCTGTCGTTCGAGGGTTACTATGGCGCGGCTAACTATACGCTGTTCGGCAAGCCCCGTATGTATAATGAAAAAGAAGGTGCTTTCTCTGCTCCGGGTGTGGAACATGAATTTGATCCTGCACACGGTTACTGGGGTGCGCTGGAACTTTCTGGCCGTTACAGTGTGGCTGATTTTGATGATACGGCAAATAGTGTGCGCGGTGGCCGCCAGACGGTATGGTCCGGTGGGGTGAACTGGTATCCGAACCGCCACTTCCGTGTGATGCTGGATTTCAACCACTTTATCGTAACGCGTAATAGCCAAGCCTATAACATTCTTGGCCGTGATGGGAACTCTGTGGCTGCCCGTGTGCAGGCTGCATTCTAAACCCGATATTTTGCCACTAAAAAAGGGATCGTTCCGTAAGGAGCGATCCCTTTTTGCTGTTCTCAGCCCACGTATTATATGCGTGGGCTGATAAAGCGCAGCTCTTATTGCTGGGGCATATAACCAGCGTTAGGGGCAGGCAGTACGTTTTTGTAGGCAACCATGCAGGCTACATACGCATTGTTGTACTGGGTCTGAATGCCGCCCTGTTGGCTGTTGGAATAAGCACTGCCGCCAAGGCCACCCCCCAATGCACCTGCTGCGGCACCAATACCAGCACCTGTGCCACCACCAACAGCAGCACCCAAGCCAGCGCCAAGCGCAGTGGTTGCCAGCCCGCCATATAGGGCCTTCCGATTCTGGCTACCAGCCTGACCGTGCACAGCGGCAGAAGCCTGAGAGCGGCAGAAATTCTGTTCCTGCAGGAAGGTGCCGTAATCCTTGCCGGGGCCGGGCAATACCTGTGCGGTAGGGCCCATAGGTGTTTCAGCGCAAGCTGCAAGCAAAAGAGCCGGCAGGAAGGCAAACGCTGCTTTATGAAGCTTCATGTATATTTGTCCTTCGTATATAAGCCATGATACATACGTATATATGGTAGATAATCATGCCATTTTTAAGGAAAAGAAAGAATGAAAATATGATCAGAAAGAACTTTCTTACAAGATAAACTGTTCAACACTAATTAAAAAATAAACTAGCCTTGCCCGCCGTTTGAGGGGTTGGCTCTTTCTGTTATGCAAACGTTTATTCTAATAAAAAAATCAATATGAAAGACCTACGAATGAATGCCGTAGTTAAGCTGTTTATTGGCTGTGATCCAAATGATTGTGACCTAGAACAGTTAATGGTGTTACACTATAGTATTACAAAATATAGTAGTTTGCCGGTTGATATTACTTTTATGCAGCTTACGCGTGATCCTTCCAGCTTTTGGTATTCTGGCCTTAAACCAGAGGAAGGCTGGAATACAACGGAATGGCCCACGCCTTTTTCCGGCTTTAGGTGGGGTATTCCTGCCTATTGTGGTGGCAAGGGCCGTGCGCTGTATATGGATGCCGATATTTTTGCCCTTTCAGATATTGCAGAGCTGTGGAACCAGCCTATTCCAGAAGGCAAGGTAATGCTGGCATCTGGGCATGGGCGAGATTTGCGCTTGGGCACCTTGATGTGGGATTGCGAAGCAGTAATGAAGCTGCTGCCCTCATTGGCTGAAATCAAGAAAGATGCATCGGCTCATAAAAAGCTGAAAATGTTTTTTGAAAAACATCCCGAATATATTCAGCCGCTAGATCCTGCCTTCAGTAATCTGGATGGCGATGGCATGCCGTTGGAAGCACTCAAGTTCCTACACTATTCGGATATGGGCACGCAGTTTTCCCACAAATATTCTTTACAGCGATTGAAGGGGGAAGATCGCAAACACTGGTTTGATGGCACAATATACAACCATCCGCGCCCAGACTTGCAACAGAAGTTTGATGAGCTTTACAAGGAAGCGCTAGCAGCAGGGTTCAGCCTAGATACCTATCGGGTCAAAGAGCCTTTTGGCGTTTTACCCAAAAAAACGCAGGTGCGTTATAAGGGTAACAAAATTACGCGCTCGGTATTTCGGTTTCTTAAACCCATGAAGTAAAATGTATTTGCCTGTGCAGTGTAGAGCCAATGCACAGGCAGAGCATACGTTAGTGTTGCGGTATATTTTTGCTTAAATTTTCCAGCCAACAGGTTTCGTTTTTGGGTTGGCTGCAAAGTGTGCTGGTTAACGGCATAGGGACACCTTGCCCCGCAACATTGTCTAACTTCAGGCCCTCTCTTAGTTGGGCGAGAGACTGATGGAAAACAGCAAAGCGAATTTCTTTGCGGCCATCAGGGTGCTTCCATGTTTCAAATGCCAGAGTTGTATCTGGAGTAGTGGGGTCTGGCTGGTCTGTAAAGGTCCAGTCCAGCCCAAACAGAGTTGTCAGCATATCCAGCGTGGTATCATGCCCGGCAAACATCACCACATGGGCCTGCGTAAGCAGCACGTTGCCATCTGGTAAGGTAAAGGGCTGTTCATCCAACAGCGTTAGAATGGCTTGGGCCAGCTTGCCACCACGCGGAATAGCAATGGCTGGAGTACGCCGCATACGTGCGCTTTGATAATTGTGCACAGGCAGAACGCTGTTGAGCGTATGCACGGTATCCGTATTACCTGCGGTTACGGAGGGTGGCAGCCCCTCTACATATTCCAGCAACAGGGCCTCTGAAACAGTAGATCCTAACGCCATTCCGTTTTCTGCATGGGGCGTGCCCTTTTTCCATGACAAAGGCGCGCGCTTGGAAAAACATGGTGTTGTGCCTGTGGTGCATGCGTTCGGGGCGAATAGAGCCTGCAAGGTTTGAACGCCGGATTGCACAGGTGGTGGCAATTCCGTATCCGGGATGAGTTCCGAGTTTAAGGTTTTTTCAACGTCATCTGCATCCAGCGTCGTCTTTTTTGCGGCCAAAGCGTTAAACAGAGGGTCATGCGTTTTGGCAGGCATGGAGCGCGCCTGTGTTTGGCACCCATCGCTTAAGGCTGCGGCCAGAATATCACCACTGCGTTGCGTACGGCTGCTGGCGGAATCCGCCCAGATAAAAGCTGGTTGTTCTGGCAAGCAGCGGGCCGAGCTATCTCTGCTGGCAACGTGGTAATAGCTTTTTAAAAACTGCCCCATCAGGCCCAGATCAAACTGGCCATGTGCTGTCATCTCACCTGGGGGAACGGGCCATGGTGTCCATGTATGGCGAGTCTTTTTTTCCAGCTTGTCCAAAGGTTTGGTTGGGCTGCGGATTCCGTGGCGGGAAACCAGCACAACCCGTTCCAACATAGGCTCAGCCCCTTCCGTCTGTGCCGCAGATGCTTCTGGGGCCGCAATTGCGGGGGAAAAAACTGAAAGGGACGTGCCCAAAAGGCAGATAAGAAGAAAAGCGGAGGAACGGGAGCAGGAAAAATTCATGAGGTCTCGGTCATACGTGTCACAAGTAGCTGATTGATACGGAAACCTTCCACATCCACCACTTCAAAGCGGAAACCCGCTGCATCTACTCGGTCTGCCTTGCGGGCCATGCGGCGCAGACGGTGCATAATAAAGCCGCCAATTGTGTCAAACTGCTCACTATCGGGCAAATCCAACACATGCAGTTCTCGGATAACATCACCAATTGGGGCCGCGCCATCCACCAACCATGAGTTCTCATCACGCTTTACAATGGCTTGTTCTTCAAACGGGCTGGCCAGCCCATCCATCAGCACGCCCATGATGTCTTTAAAGGTAATCAACCCTACAACCAGCCCGTATTCATTGACAATCAGGGCAAAGCCGGTGCCGTGCGTATCAAACTGGGCGAGTGTATCCCAAAGGTTTAACGTTTCGGGAACAGAAAGCACTTCACGCCGCATCCGGGCAATGGGGTTGCTGTGGGGGCGGCCAGAAGGTGCAATAGAAGGGTCCACCACAGATGCTAGCACGTCTTCCGCACGGATGGAGCCGATAACTCTATCCAACCCACCATTGCACAGTGGATAACGGGAATAAGGGTTGGTGCGTACCTTTTCGTGGTTGTGTTCGGGCGTGTCCTGAATATCCAGAAAGATGATTTCATCACGCGGCGTCATGGCGGAGGTAACGGAACGTGCCTGCAGGGCCAGCACGTTCTCAATCATCTGGTGTTCCTGTTGCAGCAGCACGCCGGATGCCGTGCCTGCGGCTAGAATAGCGTGAAGGTCTTCCGGCGTTATGGGTTCCACCGCAGAAGCTGCCGGGATTTTAAGCGCATGCAAAATGGCATCGGAAATTTTAGAAAAAATCCATACAAACGGATACAGCACCCGCAGGGCCACGCGGGGGAACCATCCAACCGCCATGGCCACTTTGTCCGGGTTGTTCATGGCCACGCGCTTGGGTAGCAGATCAGCAAACAGAACAAAGGCGCCGGTTACAAAAATAAAGCTGAAGGTGGAGGCCAGATTTTGTGCCCACCAGTCTGACATACCCCAGCGGCTTAGAAATTCGGTTACAGGCGGGGTAAACATTTCGGAACTGGCAATACCGCCCAAAATGCCCACACCGTTCAGGCAGATCTGGATAGCAGTCATAACCTGCCCGCTATTACGGCGCAGGGCCAAAAAGGCTTGGGCGCGTTTGTCTCCTGCTTCCGCACGACTGCGAAGCCTGACCTCCCGCGCGGCTGCGAAGGATATCTCGGAAAGTGAAATCAGAATGCTGACAGCAATCAGCAGGACAAGGGTCAGCAGACCCATAATAAACAGGAACAAGAGAACGTCCGAAATAAAGTGAAACCTGTAATGGTGGCTTCATCTATACCCGCAGGCCGAACAGATACCTAGTTTAATTTTTGTTCCCAACCGGAATGAGAAGAAACTTCAAAATACTGTCATGCAGGCACAGATGGGCTTTGTAGGCGTTGGTGTACTGCGTACCGTGCCCCAGATTTTGGCCGGTTGATGGGTGGCAAAAGCTTAACCAGCGGTGAAAAAAACATGTTCAAAGCCCTGTATGTAGAAAAAACAGAAACTGGCCAGCAGGTTACGCTGCGCGAACTGGCAGAAGTAGACCTGCCAGAAGGGGATGTAACAATCCGGGTGCAGTGGTCATCCCTGAATTACAAAGATGCGTTAGCACTTACAGGCAAAGGCCCGATCATACGTAACTGGCCTATGGTGCCGGGTATTGATCTGGCAGGCCGAGTAGAGGCATCTGCGCATCCGGCAGTGCCTGTCGGGCAGGATGTTATTGTAACTGGCCACGGTTTGGGGGAAAGCCGCTGGGGCGGTTTTGCTCAATTGGCCCGTGTGCCGGGCGTATGGGCTGTGCCCCAACCCTTGGGGTTGAACGGGCGGCAGGCCATGGCGCTTGGCACGGCTGGTTTTACAGCCATGCTATGTGTGCAGGCCCTTCAGCGCGAAGGGGTGGAACCTGCAAGTGGGCCAGTGCTGGTAACCGGTGCCAGTGGTGGGGTGGGCAGCGTGGCTATCATGCTGCTGTCGCGGTTGGGGTATCAGGTTGTGGCCGTAACTGGGCGGTTGGAGGAACAACCTTACCTGCACAGTTTAGGGGCTGCTGAAGTATTGCCGCGCGCGCACTTTACCACGCCATCCCGCCCGTTGGAAAAAGCTCATTGGGCTGGTGCGGTTGATGTTGTGGGTGGGCAGGTTTTGGCTTCTGTTTGTGCAAGTATGCGCCCACAAGGGGTGGTAACGGCATGTGGGTTGGCCGGAGGGATGGATTTTCCCGCAACAGTGGCCCCGTTTATTTTGCGAGGCGTTAGAGCCCTTTTGGAAAAGGCCGATGACGCCGAAATAAGTATGGACGAGACCTCTACATTAACACGAGAATGACGGAAATCCGTTATTTCCTGATGCTATATGTGCGCTCAGTGAGGCTGATTTGGCGTCAGATTACGATTTTCCAAAAGGGCTCTTACATTGGTAGGCATTGATAGCGTGCAATGCCCCCGGCGAGAGCGTCAGGATGCATGGGCGCGCCTTGCTGAACTTATCAACCCGCGGCAGCTTGATGACATGGTGCGTGAAATTGATCTGGCAGAAACGCCGCAGGCCGCAGATATGCTTCTGGCAGGCCACGTACGGGGGCGGCTGGTTGTACGTATTCCTTAAGTTAAAAGGAAAAGATTAAGATGCCGCCCTGTTTTGCTTATTGGGTGGTTGGTATTGTGTCAGCACGCCACCGGGCTGAAAGATATAGATGGTATCAGCATGCGCGATGGTTGCCGGGCGATGTGCAACCATAATGCGGGTGACGTTCATATCGCGCAGGGCTTCGGCCACCTTGTGTTCGGTCAGTTCATCCAGATGGCTGGTGGCTTCATCCAGAAACAGGATTTCGGGTTTGCGGTAGAGCGCGCGTGCCAGAATGACACGCTGCTTTTGCCCACCAGAAAGCCCGCTGCCCATATCACCTACCAAGGTTTCAAACCCCATAGGCATGCGTTTGATATCATCAATAATGGCGGCGCGCGTGGCGCATTCCACTAGCCATGCCTCATCCACCTGTTCGGAAAATCCGCTGATATTGTCAGCAATAGAGCCAGAAAACAGGCCATCATCTTGCAATACCCCGGCAATGCGGTTGCGATAGCCTTCAAGAGTCAGGCTTTCCAGATCTGCGCCATCTAGCCGGATGCTGCCTTCCTGCGTTTCCATCAGCCCCATCAGGGCCTTCAGAAATGTGGTCTTGCCACAGCCTGAAGGGCCGACAATGGCAACACTGCTGCCCGCAGGCACTTCCAGCGAAATGTTGCGGAAAATCCACGGGTCTTGAGAGCCATAGCGGGCAGACAGGCCAGAGCAACTGAGCGTGCCACTGATGGGCTGTTCATCCAAACGAGGTGGGAGCACAGTAGCCGTGATGCTTGTGGCTTCCGGGTCTGTCATCACAATGTCGGACAGGCGGTCTGTCTGCACATTCAGCATACGTATCTGGAAGCCACTGCTAATCAGGTTGCCAATACGTGTGGCAAACTGATCTTTGTAGGACAGGAAAGCTACCAGCATACCCACAGTCATGTGGCCGCTCATCACTGCCCCTGCACCCAGCACCATCATGATCAGTCTGTCAGCGCCAAAAATTAGATCACCCATGCGGCCGTAAATGAGATCATACCGTTGCAGGCGTAGGCGGATGTTAATGCTATCTACCAGCAGGTTCAGCCATGTGGTGCGGCGGCGCTCACGCAGGCCCAAAAGCTTCACGCTGGCCATGCCGCGCAAGGTTTCTATAAAATGGCTTTGCTGGCGTGCATCAATTACAATCTGTTCTTCAGAGGCCTCTCTGTAGATGCGGTAGGTCATTAGCCGCAACAGCACATCCAGCCCCGTAGCCACCATAGCCACCATGCCCAGCCAGCCACCATAAATGAACAACATGACGGCCATCCCCACGGCCATCAATCCATCCATAACTGTTTGTACCATATCGGTGGTGATGGTTTTTTGGATGGTACCCAGTGAGTTAAAGCGTGAGAGTACATCGCCCACATGGCGTTTGGAAAAGTAATCCAGCGGCAAGCGGGAGAGGTGGTCGAACAGGCTGGTGTTCCATTGCAGGCCAACCCGTGTGCTCAGTAACAGTACCGCCCATTGGCGCACGCACCCAATGAGCATCTGTAAGAGCAGAAGCAGGGCCATGCCGCAGGCAATGGTAATGAGCAGTTCGTGATCAGCCGTTACCACTACTTCATCAATCACCACCTGCGAGACCATAGGCATGATCAGCGCAATAACTTCCAGCCCAAGGGAAAGCGCACCCAGCACCATTAGTGCCGGTCGTAGCCCTGCTACATGGCGGAACAGATCGCGCAGGCGCAAGGTTTCTCGGTCATCCTCGCGGCGGAAGCTGTCATTAGGGGTGGCTTCTAGAGCAATACCCGTAAACTCGCGCGAAACTTCGCCCATACTAAGCGTGCGGCGGCCCACGGCTGGGTCATGAATAGTAACTTTATTGCCTTTAACCTGCGTAAGCACCACAAAGTGGTTCATGCTCCAGTGCAAAATGCAGGGCATACGCAGGTTGGGTAGGTCTTCCAGCTCCAGCCGCACAGCGCGGGTGGAAAGGCCTACTGTATCCGCCGTGGCAATAAGATCGCGCAGTGTAACGCCTTTAACGGAAATGGAATAACGCCTGCGTAATGTCGCCAAGTCAATCTGGTTGCCGTAATGGCCCATAATCATGGCCAGACATGCCAAACCACATTCTGCAGCCTCTACCTGCAAAATAACAGGCGTGCGCGAGCGCCATCCGAACTCAAGGGATTTGAGGGTCATGCCCATTACCTCAATCCTCCGCTTACGGCATAAAAATCATCTCGCATGCTGATAACAGGATCAAAAATCCACTGGTAGAGCCTACGTGTATCAATAGCGATATCGGCTTCCACTTCCATACCGGCTTCAAGGGGTTTGTGTTGGCCATAGGCTTCAACAAACTGCTGATCAGGGCGTACGCGAATGCGGTAAATGTCTTGTCCCGGATTTTGAGATTGCGTTTTCTCTTTGTCCGAAGGCGCAGCTTTTTGGCCTGTGCCATCTGTTGCGGTTACGGGTGCGCGCGTGATCTCGCTGACATGGCCACGATACAAACCAAAACGCTGATAAGGGAAGGCGGCATAGCGCAGCAGAACGGGTTCGCCCTCATGCAAAAACCCTATAGAGGCAGAGCTAACATACAGTTCGGCTTCCAAAGCATGCCCTGTAGGCAACAGGGTAAGCAGGGGTGTGCCGGAAGAAACCTGCTGGCCCGGATTAACGCGGATGGCTGTGAGGGTGCCATCGTCCGGCGCAAGTATAATACTGCTACGGTGGCCTTCGCTTTCGGCAATTTGTTGGTCAATCTGGGCAGTCTGCTTATCCAGATCATTCAGATCATGCGCCAGTTGGCCATCATAACGGATAAGCTTTGTGGTAAGGTCTGCAATCTTGCCTTCTGTATCTGTATAGCTTTGCAAAAACTGTGCATGACTGCTGAGCAGTTGGGCATAGGTATAAAGTTGGCTCTGGAATTGTGTTTCTGTCACCAAATGTGCGGATTGTGCTGTTTGCATACGGCGTACGGCAGCTTCCACCACGGGCAGCACATGGGCATCATTATCAAGCTGATGCCCGATATGTTGATGTTGCTGGTTGAGGTAACGGATCTGGGTCACCATGGATTGTTTTTCTACGGGAGCATCCTTAGCGCGAATTTCTTTTTGCTGCTGCAACAGATCACGCTGATGGCGCAATTGGGAGAGAATATGTTCCTGCGTAGGGCCTGATGAGGATGTGGCTTCCAGATCTATGGTGAACAGCACATCACCTTTTTTAACGTGGCGGCCTTCTATGGCATTTTGCTGGGCTATGGTGCCTGTTGTGTTGGCGTTAACGGTAATTAGGCCTGAAGGGGGAACCATCAATCCGGTGGCATGCACGCGGCGGGTATAAACACCCCAAATAGTGTAGAGAATGGCCAGTGCCACGAGGGCGAGCGTGAACCACGCCGCAATCCGTATGGAAAGCGGTTGAGAGGCCTGAACCTGCCCAAGCCACGATTGACGCCGAGCTTCCAGAACCTCGCGCCTAAAAAGGTCGGAACTCATGCAGGCTTTTTTGAAGGGTGCAAGGTTTTACCACTTTAAGTATATTTGCAAAATAACCAGGCGGTTTTTGAAAACCGCCTGGAAATTCCTGAAATTAAACTTTCAGAACGTCACCCAGCAGGGAGGTCACGCCATTGGTCGTGGCATCCAGACCGGTCAGCAGGCCATCAGCAATTGTGGTTACGCCACCAGTTACAGCAGGAACCAGAGTATTAACCGTGCTGTTCACGCCGCCAAGAATGGTGGCCAGGCCATCATCCAGACCAGCCAGCGTGTCTGTCAGTGTGGTGCCCAGAGCATCGCCCAGCGTGCCGCCTGCAACCATAGAGATTTCGGAATCGTTCAGAGTTTTCATAGGTTTTCACCTTAGACTAAGAAAGTTGTGCCATTGTGGCAGACCTATATTCTGGCAAAATATATTTTCTGACAATATTATAGTAAAGTAACTCATAACAGAACACGTAACTAAATAATTAAATAAAGGAATTTATATTATACGCTGTGTATTTATTTTGTTCATTAATGCCTATCAAAAATAAATAATCAAACCAGGTATGCGATTTTTGCATTCATGGGCGTGCTTCAAAAGCCCTTACGTTTTGCCATGTTTTCATGAAATTTTTCATGAAATTATATGGTGATTCTCAAATGTCAGATTCAAATACTATAGAAATTACCTCATCAAATCAGGATGTATCTCTTTCGGGTGCATCCGGACTGACAGGTTCCAATTATTATGAAATCAGTAATCCATATGATTACCATTTCACATTAGATCTTTCTATTTCTACATCAGATCTATATGCAACGTATGATCCAACAACTAAAGAAACAATTATCAGTACAGATCTTAATGAAGGCAGTGGTTATACAAATCAGAGACTTTACGTCGTGATACCGGATACAGCTACAGTTATTAATCCATTAAACATTGGGCATAGCTTGGATGGGGTGTATTCAGTTACAACTATTACAACAAATGGAGTTTATAGTGATACATTTTCATGTTTTTTAAAAGATTCTTTAATAAAAACGCAAGATGGATATATGCCGGTGCAGGATATTGCTCCCGGTGAAAAGGTTTCTGTTTTTATTGATGGTACAGAAGAACAAAAAGAAGTGGTATGGGCAGGAACAGCACATGTTGTTGTCAATGCCAATTTGCCAGAAGATCAAGCTGGATATCCTATACGGATTCTAAAAAATTCTATTGCAGAAAACGTACCTTTTAAAGATATGTTGATAACACCCGAACATTGTCTGTTTGTGGAAGGAAGGTTTGTTCCTGCACGTATGTTGGTAAATGGTCGTTCCATTTATTATGATACCACCATGACATCTTATGATTACTACCATATTGAAACGGAAAAACATTCAGTCATTATGGCAGATGGTATGCTGACTGAAAGCTATCTGGATACAGGAAACCGTCGTAACTTCCAGCAGGCTGGCAAAGTTGTCAGAATTGGTGGAAAGCAGAAAAACTGGCAGAAAGATGCCGCTGCACCATTGGGTGTTCAGCGTGAGTTTGTTGAGCCAATTTTTCAAAAATTAGAAGAAAGAGCAAAAGATCTGGGGATTGGGAATCGCACAGCACCAAAAGCTCTTATTGAAGATCCAGATCTCAAGCTGATCACAAGCCGTGGGGCAACCATTTATCCCTTCAAAAAATCCGAGAACACTTACAGCTTCATGCTCCCCGCAGGTGTGGAAAGTGTGCGTGTGGTATCTCGCTCCAGCCGTCCCAGTGATGCTATCGGACCGTTTGTGGATGACCGTCGCCAAATGGGTGTTGCTGTTGGCAAAATCCATTTTGGTTCTATCCGGGTGTCGCAGCAGGTTATGGAGCACCTGTCACCATCCAAGCCAGAAGGTTGGCATGATATGGGGTGGCAAGATTGCGCATGGACAGATGGCAACGCTTTTTTGCCGCTGCATAATATCGTAACAAGCAAAATGGGTATTCTCAGCTTAGAAATCCGGGCAGCTGGCCCATATGTTGTGCATGCCGATCAACAGGAATATGTGGCGTTGTCAGCATAATTTCTGTGGCGGGGTTTTGTTCAGTTAAATAGAAAAACCCCCAACATCCGTTTTCAGGATGTTGGGGCTTTAAATAAAATTCCATTAGAAAAATCGGAAGACTTTAAGCTTCCAGTCCGCCATCTACCGGAATAGCCGCACCTGTAATGTATTCAGCCTGCGGGCTGGCAAGAAAGGCAACGGTAGAAGCAATATCTGCCACCGTGCCATAAGCGCCGGTAGCCACAAAGCTGCTGATCAGTTTGGCAACTTCGCCTTCAGCTGGGTTCATGTCCGTGTCAATCGGGCCGGGTTCCACCACGTTGGCAGTAATGCCTTTTGGCCCCAGATCACGCGCAACGCCTTTGGCAAAGCCGCGCAGTGCCGCTTTGGTTGTGGCGTACAGGGAAATGCCGGGGAAAGGCGCACGCGCACCAAAAGCAGAACCTATAAAAATAAGGCGCCCTCCTTTTTGCATGTGCTTTGTGGCTTCTGCTGTTTCAATCATAACAGCCCGCACATTCAAGTTAAGAACTTTTTCAATATCTTCAACACTGGTTTCATTGATTGGGCCATAAGGAAACATGCCCGCATTGCACACCAGTGCATCAATTCGGCCAAAATCTGCAATGGTTTTGGCAATAACAGCCTTGTTGCCTTCTACCGTAGCGCCATTGGCTTTAATGGTGACGGCCTTGCGGCCCAGTGCGCGCACTTTCTGGGCAATCTTTTCGGCAGCATCTGCGCTGTTGGCGTAAGAAAGGGCAATATCGTACCCATCTTTTGCCAGAGCCTCAACAATAGCGGCACCAATGCCTCGGCTCCCGCCGGTTACAAGTGCAACACGGTTGCTCATAGTCTTTAACCTTTCTTTTGTTTTGCGTAGGCAGGGCTTAGGCGGCGTTCAGGCCCAGCATCAGCCGGATGTTCTGCAACGCGGCGCCAGATGCCCCTTTGCCCAGATTATCCAAGCGGGCCGTAAGCAGCGCCTGCCGGTTCTGGGTATTGGCATGTACGCGCAGTTCCATCCTGTCGCTTCCCGCAAGGGCTTCGGCAGAAAGTTTTGGCTCTGCGGCCAGCACACGCACATGGTCTTGCCCTGCGTAGCGTTTTTCTAGAATGTTGTGCAGGTCTTCCCCGCTCACGTTTCCGTTCAGATCATCCAGATGCAGCGGGATGGACACAATCATGCCGCGCGCAAAGTGCCCAACAGAAGGCACAAAAACCGGTCTGCGCTTAAGGCCTGCATGTTGATGAATTTCGGGCACGTGTTTGTGCTCAAGCTTTAGGCCATACAGTTCAAATGCTGGGCTCCCATCGCGCTCATGCGCTTCAATCATGCTGCGGCCACCGCCGGAGTATCCGCTAATGGCGTTGATACACACCGGATAATGCGCGTCCATCACGCCAGCTTCCACCAGCGGGCGCAACAGGGCAATGGCACCTGTAGGGTAACAGCCGGGGTTAGCTACGCAGGGGGCAATGGCAATAGCTTCAGCCTGTCCGGCTTCCAGTTCGGGAAAGCCATAAACCCAACCGGGTGCCGTGCGGAAAGCCGTGCTGGCATCCAGAATGCGGGGGGAGGCATCGCCTAATTCTGCGGCCATTTCAACAGCCTCGCGGGAGGCATCATCAGGCAGGCACAGCACAACCAGATCTGCTGCCTGCATGGCCTCCTTACGGGCGGCTGGGTCCTTACGGTGTGCATGATCTACGGAATGGAGCGTAACAGGCAAAGGGGCAAGGCGTTCGCGAATTTCAAGCCCTGTTGTGCCGGCTTCACCATCAATAAAGACTACGGGTTTTTGTGTCATGCCTTACCTCATTCTGGTTCTGGCGTCAGATTAGGCTTTCTGGGTGCTGCCGCATAGACGACGTGGCTGTTTATGGCAAAATGCCATCATATCTTTTTGCACCGGGTAGCGGTGTATGTATGCAAACCAAAGGCAGAAACAAGCATGACCACTTCCCCTGCATCCAGCCAACCGGCAGAAAGCGTAAAACAGAACAACAGCCAACAGGCGGCATATGAGCTGCAACGTCTGCTAGCCCTTATGGCCCGCTTGCGAGACCCTAAGGAAGGCTGCCCGTGGGATAGAGAGCAAACGCATGAAACCATAGCACCCTACGCCATTGAAGAAGCGTATGAAGTGCTAGATGCCATTCAGAAAAAGGATTGGAATGCGTTTCCCGATGAATTGGGGGACCTGCTGCTACAGGTTGTGTATCAAGCCCAGCTTGCGCAGGAAGAGGGGCGGTTTGATTTTGCAACCGTAGCCCGCATGATTACGGGAAAGATGATCCGCCGCCACCCTCATGTGGTGTTTGGTGCCGATGTTCTGGAAGATCATGCCGTAGCGGATGCGCAGCAACCAAAGCAGGACATTCCCGGCCTGTGGGAAACGTTGAAGGAGAAGGAACGGCAGCGTAATGTCGGGCAAAATGGCAAAGGGGCAGCAGTGCCGGGTGCCTTGGCGGGTGTGCCGCCAGCATTGCCTGCATTATTGCGTGCCTCCAAATTGGCAGCGCGCGCTGCACGCGTGGGGTTTGACTGGCCAGATCTTTCTGGTGTGGTAGCCAAGGTTCATGAAGAGATTGAAGAGTTTTCTGTTGAACTGGAAGCTGGCAACCGTGAGCGCATGCAGGATGAACTGGGTGATGTTCTGTTTTCTATTGCCAGTCTGGCACGGCGGCTGAAGCTAGACCCGGAAGCCTGCTTGCGCCAAGCGTGTGACAAATTCACCCGCAGGTTTGAAGGGGTAGAGGCCGTTCTGGCGGAACAGGGACTTTCCATGCCAGACCAAAGCGTGGAAATGCTTGATGGTATTTGGAAGGATATCAAAAAAGTAGAAAACAAAAAGTAACGCCAGCGAGGAAACGCCTGGCGTATCCATCAAAGTGGGGCAAGCAGTTATACCTGCCCCCAAGCATGGAAGGATGTTAGTCTGTCAGGCTTTGGCCTTTTTTTGTAAGGTCGCTGCACAACTTTACACGCTTGGAAAGCTCAAGCGTGGCAATATCAAAGGGTTTGGATGTGCTGTTTTGTAGCAACCCTTGCCCCCCTAAAGAATATCCCTGATCGTTCCGCACATCTGGGCGTTTGGAAAGATTGCGGGCTACACTGCGTGGTGTTGTGCCAGAGGCATAATTTTTATGCACGCAATAGGAAAGTAGACCAGCCACATTGCCAGTGCTTGCGTTTTCTATTGATGGCAGGCCGCCTTCTCCCAAAACGCCGGGGGTGGCTGTGGTAGAGGTGCCCGAAACATTCCCCACAACCTGTGCGCCATAAGTAGGGGCAGAAGCCGGATGAGCCGGATCTGTTACCGGAAGGGCATCTGCAGGAGCGGTCGGAAATGTGGTGCCTGCTGGAAGGTGGGAAGGCGTGTTCTGTGCTTGTGCCATACCTGCAGCACTTAGAGCCCTTTTGGAAATTCACGGATGAGCGTTTCGGCGTAGCATGAGGCTTCCCATGGCGATGTGGATCATGGCCTCTGCGACGTCGATCCGCTGTTCGTAGTCCTTCACAAGGCGACGCCAGCGGATCATCCAACCGAAGGTCCGTTCCACAACCCACCGACGCGGCAGGATTTCAAACCCTTTTGCTGTCTCTGACCGCCGGATGATCTCGACTGTGAAGTCGAGAAAAGTGGCCTTATCCATCAACTGGAGGCGGTCATAGGCTCCATCGGCAAACAGGTGCTTCACCCAAGGCCAGCGTTTGCGAATGGCATCAAGGATCATCTGTCCTCCTGCACTGTCCGAAATATCGGCTGTTGTCAGCTGGACCAGGAGAAGGCGGCCATCCGTATCAACTGCGATGTGACGTTTCCGACCGACGATCTTCTTGCCTGCGTCATAACCACGTGTCTTTGCGTGGGGTGCCTTGATACTCTGGCTATCAATGACACCACCCGATGGACTGGTTTCGCGTCCTGTCGCTTCACGATCGAGCATCAGACAGACATCATGAATGGTCTGGAACAGGAAACGGCGCATCAGCCTGCGGAACCACCAGTAAACCGTTTGACATGGGCCAAAATGAACCGGAAGCATCTCCCAACCGCAGCCTGAGCGCACGAGATAGCGCAGAGCATTGATGATCTCACGGAAATCGGTTGTCCGTTTCCGACCACGCCGGTTCGCAGGGGGCATCAGAGGCGCTATGCGCTCCCATTCCTCATCTGTCAGATCAGACGGATAGCGTTTCGTCTTGCGTGTAATTCCGGCCATGCGGCCTCGTTGTGCTGGCGTCCACATCCTGCCTTTGAATCACGCTCAAAACCTCTTGAAAACCTATCATAGCGAATTTCCAAAAGGGCTCTAAGCCCCAGAATACAGCTTGCAGCCATTATTGTTTTTTTGGTGGAGAACATTTAGGGCCTGTTAGATCTTGAATTTCTTCCCATATTGTAGGGATGGAAGAAGGAGACAGAACAGGCACCTTTACGGACGAGACATGGGCGATCTGGGAACCTCTGATTGAGGCGGTTCGCCCAAGGGGCAAGACGCCGCCACATGATCTGCGGCGTACGATAGCAGCAATTTTCTGGCGTCATGAGAATGGCGCGAAATGGCGGAGCATCCCCGCTGAACTGGGTCCATGGTGGCGAGCGGCGCAGCTTTTCATCCGCTGGGCGAAGCTGGGTGTGTGGGAACGCCTGCTCGCACTGGTTCAGGAACAACAGGGAGTAGCACTCGGCATGACTTTTCTGGATGGCACGAATATCAGAGCTCACCACAAGGCGGCGGGAGCCCCAAAAAAGGGGGCTCTTTTGAAGAGCGAGACCATCGTGAAGCACTTGGCCGCTCTCGCGGCGGCTATGGCACAAAAGTCTGCGTGATAGCAGACGGGCATGGAAAGGCTGTTGGTTTTGCCCTGGCGCCCGGCCAGGCCCATGAACTGCCGCTGGCTCCAGATATGCTCGATAGCCTTCCCGCCATTCCTTTGTGGGTGGTGGCGGACAAGGGCTATGCCTCGGACGCCTTCCGTGAACGTATCTGGGACATGGGAGCCCGACCGGCCATTCCCGCAAAACGACGCGATGCGCCGGTTGCCTGCCCCAGATGGGTCTATCGGTGTCGGCACCTGGTCGACGCGGAAATCTCACAGAAGGGTTGTACATCGGGTTAGATTATGAAAAAGTCTATTTTGTGTAAAAGAAATTTTCGTAAGCTATAAGAAAACCCGATGCAGACAGAGTGTAGCGCAGGCGCGTATGAGTTTCCAGCCTCCTGTGGACGGCGTGTTGTGGCCCGTTTTGACGGGGGTCGCATGAGTTCGGATGGGGGCGTCATTCTGGTGAAGCAGGCTGATGACATTCTGGGTCTCAGCCGCCGCTTTGCTGCCTGTTTTCGCGATAAGCGGCATCCCGGCTTTGTGGAATACCGGGTTGAAGACCTTGTCCGTCAGCGGATCATGGGCCTGGCACTGGGCTATGAAGATCTCAATGATCACGATGCCCTGCGGCATGACCTGATCTTTGGTCTGGCCTCGGGCCGTCTGTCAGGAGGCCGGGCAAACTGCGCAGCATTGGCTGGCAAATCCACGCTGAACCGGTTGGAGCGCAGTGGGCAGCAGGCAGATCGTTACTGCCGCATCATTGCTGATCATGAGGCCCTGGCTACCCTGTTCGTGATGCTTTTCATGGACCAGCATGAGCGCGCACCCGCCCGGATCGTTCTGGATGTGGATGCCACCGATGACCGTATCCATGGCCATCAGGAAGGCCGGGCCTTTCATGGATATTACGGCCATAACTGCTATCTGCCGTTATACATCTTCTGCGGGGACCATCTCCTTAGCGCTACCCTGCGCACGGCAGACAGGGACCCGGGGAAGGAAGCACTGGCAGACATCCGCCGGATCGTGGAGCAGATCAGGAGCCGCTGGCCCCGGGTGCGTATCCTGGTGCGTGGGGACAGCGGTTTCGCCCGGGACAGTCTGATGACATGGTGCGAAGACAACCACGTTGACTTCCTGTTTGGGCTTGCAGGCAACACCCGCCTGTATGACCGGATTGCCTCTTTGTCCGCTGAGGTTCGTGACGAAGCCGCCACGACAGGCAAAGCGGCGCGCGGCTTTGCCTCCTTTGACTGGATCACAAAGGACAGCTGGACGCGCCGCAGGCGGGTCGTGGCCAAGGCCGAATGGCGCCATGGCAACCGCTATCATCGCTTTATTGTCACCACGCTACCGCAGGGAATGTCCGACCCCCGCCATCTCTACGAACAGATTTACTGCGCACGCGGGGATATGGAAAACCGCATCAAGGAATGCCAGATGGATCTGTTCTCAGACAGGACCTCGTCCCACACCATCCGGGCCAACCAGCTCCGGCTGTGGTTCTCGGCCGCAGCCTATGTCCTGCTGACCGCTCTGCAAAGACTGGCCCTTGGCCAGACCAGCCTGGAGACGGCGACCTGTGGCACCATACGCGCACGACTGCTCAAAATCGCGACACGTGTAACGCTCAGCGTCCGTCGGATTGTCCTGTCCATGCCGGACATGTTCCCCTGTCAGCATGAATTCGCCCTCGCTCATGCACGATTGCGAAGGCTCCGGCAGGCCATCTGAAGAAACAGACAGTGCACAGACCACATAGCTTCCACCAACACTGCCTTCTCAGGCCGTGACACCCTCACTGCGTTCAGAACCCGCCGCCAGAAGCAGAATATCGTCAATATTCCAGATCGGGCTCCTGTGGGATGACTGAATTCTACAAAATGAACCGAAATTGCCTCAAGTGTGAGAAATCCGCGTCGACGCGGAAATCTCACAGAAGGGTTGTACATCGGGTTAGATTATGAAAAAGTCTGTTTTGTACAAAATAATTTTTCATAAGCAATAAACGAACCCGATGCAGACAGAGTGTAGCGCAGGCGCGTATGAGTTTCCAGCCTCCTGTGGACGGCGTGTTGTGGCCCGTTTTGACGGGGGTCGCATGAGTTCGGATGGGGGCGTCATTCTGGTGAAGCAGGCTGATGACATTCTGGGTCTCAGCCGCCGCTTTGCTGCCTGTTTTCGCGATAAGCGGCATCCCGGCTTTGTGGAATACCGGGTTGAAGACCTTGTTCGTCAGCGGATCATGGGCCTGGCACTGGGCTATGAAGATCTCAATGATCACGATGCCCTGCGGCATGACCTGATCTTTGGTCTGGTATCGGGACGTCTGTCAGGAAGCCGGGCCAACTGTGCGGCACTGGCAGGAAAATCCACGCTGAACCGGCTAGAGCGCAGTGGGCAGCAGGCAGATCGTTACTGCCGCATCATTGCTGATCATGAGGCCCTGGCTACCCTGTTCGTGACGCTTTTCATGGACCAGCATGAGCGCGCACCCGCCCGGATCGTTCTGGATGTGGATGCCACCGATGACCGTATCCATGGCCATCAGGAAGGCCGGGCCTTTCATGGATATTACGGCCATAACTGCTATCTGCCGTTATACATCTTCTGCGGGGACCATCTCCTCAGCGCTACCCTGCGCACGGCAGACAGGGACCCGGGGAAGGAAGCACTGGCAGACATCCGCCGGATCGTGGAGCAGATCAGGAGCCGCTGGCCCCGGGTGCGTATCCTGGTGCGTGGGGACAGCGGTTTCGCCCGGGACAGTCTGATGACATGGTGCGAAGACAACCACGTTGACTTCCTGTTTGGGCTTGCAGGCAACACCCGCCTGTATGACCGGATTGCCTCTTTGTCCGCTGAGGTTCGTGACGAAGCCGCCACGACAGGCAAAGCGGCGCGCGGCTTTGCCTCCTTTGACTGGATCACAAAGGACAGCTGGACGCGCCGCAGGCGGGTCGTGGCCAAGGCCGAATGGCGCCACGGCAACCGCTATCATCGCTTTATTGTCACCACGCTACCGCAGGGAATGTCCGACCCCCGCCATCTCTACGAACAGATTTACTGCGCACGCGGGGATATGGAAAACCGCATCAAGGAATGCCAGATGGATCTGTTCTCAGACAGGACCTCGTCCCACACCATCCGGGCCAACCAGCTCCGGCTGTGGTTCTCGGCCGCAGCCTATGTCCTGCTGACCGCTCTGCAAAGACTGGCCCTTGGCCAGACCAGCCTGGAGACGGCGACCTGTGGCACCATACGCGCACGACTGCTCAAAATCGCGACACGTGTCACGCTCAGCGTCCGTCGGATTGTCCTGTCCATGCCGGACATGTTCCTCTGTCAGCATGAATTCGCCCTCGCTCATGCACGATTGCGAAGGCTCCGGCAGGCCATCTGAAGAAACAGACAGTGCACAGACCACATAGCTTCCACCAACACTGCCTTCTCAGGCCGTGACACCCTCACTGCGTTCAGAACCCGCCGCCAGAAGCAGAATATCGTCAATATTCCAGATCGGGCTCCTGTGGGATGACTGAATTCTACAAAATGACCCGAAATTGCCTCAAGTGTGAGAAATCCGCGTCGAGAACCTCTGGGCCCGTCTCAAGGAGTGGCGTGCTGTTGCAACCAGATACGAGAAAACCGCAGCGTCGTTCCTGGCCGTCATACACATCGCTGCAGCCGCAGACTGGATCAAGTGCTAACAGGCCCTAGATAGCCCTTTCAAAATTTTCCATACAACAGGTCTTATTCAAAAAGTGCCGCTATTTTTTGTAATAAAAGCTCAATAGCGGGTTCTGCCTACTAGAATGCGCCAGAGCGGGAAAAGTTCTGTTCTACTGTAATCGGCCAGATCTTGTTGAGCTGTTATTGTAAAAAAGTTTTTGAAAATCTTGTTTTATAAAAAGGAAAGGCCCGGCAGAACCGGGCCTTTTTGAAACATATAAATATTTTGTGAAGCGGTTACCTTAGGCCTTTGGGCCTTCTGGCTGTGTGCCCTGCGCCAGATATTCCATCAGGCGGCGAGAAAAGGCATTTACATCCTTAGGTGTGTCACCATTCTGGATGCTGGCAACATCCAGCAGAATATGGGCTAAGGCATCCACTTTTTCACCAGCTTTTACCTTTTGTGCCAGTGTATGCACGATAGGATGTGCTGGGTTGAGTTCCAGAATAGGTGCAGCTTCTGGCATATTCTGTCCGCTGCGCTGCAACAGTTTGCGCAGTTGCAGATCCGGCCCACCTTCTGGCGCACTCAGCACCATTGCGCTGGAAACCAGACGGTCTGTTGCGCATATGTCTGAAACATCTTCGCCCAGCGCGTCTTTCAGGGCTGGAATCAGGGCTTCCATGTCTGCCTTTTCGGCAGACGTTTCTTCTGGCGCACCAAATTTTTCCAGATCAGTCATGCCCTGTGCCACGTTGCGCAGGGCTTTGCCCTCATACGTGCCCAGACGTTCTGGCCAGAAAGAATCAACTGGATCAGACAGCAGCAGCACTTCCACCCCGCGTGCCTTGAAGCCCTCAATCTGCGGAGATGCCGCCAGCACTTCTGCGCTATCACCCGTTACATAGTAAATGGCATCCTGTTCCGGCTTCATGCGGCTGATATAGTCATCCAGAGATATCAGACCATCTATAGCACTAGAGCGGAAGCGGCTGAGTGCGGCAACTTCCGTGCGGTGTGCGGGATCATCCCACATGCCTTCTTTCAGAACCGGGCCAAAGTTTTCCCAAAATTCGGCGTAGCTTTCAGCATCCTTGGCGCGGGTTTTGAGTTCACCCATCACCTTGCTGGTGACAGCCTTGCGGATACGGGCCAGAACAGGGGTGGCCTGCAACATTTCGCGCGAAACATTAAGCGGCAGATCTTCCGTATCTACAACGCCTTGTACAAAGCGTAACCACGGCGGCAGAATTTCGGCTTCATCGGTAATAAACATGCGGCGCACATGTAGGCGCAACTTGCTTTCACGTGTTTGTTCCGCAAATTCAAAAGGCCGCATGGAAGGAATAAACAGCAAGGCCGCAAATTCAATGGTGCCTTCCGCGCGCCAGTGCAACGTATCCCACGGTTTGTCGAAGTTGTGGGTCAGATGGCGATAGAATTCTTCAAGCTGTTCTTCTGTAACTTCACTTTTGGGCTTTAACCAAAGTGCTTTACCTTCATTGGCTGTTTCTTCCTTGCCGTCATGCAGGATAGTGACAGGCCATGCAATGTTATCTGACCATTTGCGAATAATGGTTTGCAGACGGGTAGGGTCCAGAAACTCTTCAGCGTCGGACTTGATGTGTAGGGTAATATCCGTGCCCGGCTTATCACGCGTGGCGGGTTCCAGTGTGTAAGAACCACGCCCATCAGAAGTCCAGCGCCATGCTTCATCAGATCCAGCGCGGCGGGATACAACATCCACTTTATCCGCCACCATGAAGGCAGCGTAAAAGCCCACACCAAACTGACCAATCAGGCTAGGGCGATCTTCCGGTTTAGCGTTTTCAAGCTGCTGGCCAAAGGCGCGGGTGCCAGAACGCGCAATGGTGCCAAGGTTGTTAATAAGTTCTTCCTTGGTCATGCCCGAACCATCATCAGTAATGGTCAGCAGGCGGGCATCTTTATCCGGGTTGATATGAATTTTAGCATCTTCTGGCAGGGCGCGGGCACCGTCTGTCAGGGCCTCAAAGCGTCTGCGGTCTGTAGCGTCTGCTGCGTTGGCCACAAGTTCGCGCAGGAAAATTTCTCTTTCAGAATAGAGAGAGTGGACAACCAGATCCAGCATCCGCCCGACTTCTGCACTAAACTCCCGCGTTTCGGCATTGGGTGTGGTGTTCTGGGTTGTTTCTGTCATGTTTACGTCCTGTAATGCATTGTTTGCTTTTATGTGACTATCAGATGTGGTGGTTGCGCCGTGTTTTCAATATCTACCCCATTAGATAATACGCATGCTTCTTTTCTATAAACCGTGGGAAGCAGGAAAGAGTTTCAGAAGTTTTTCCGTAAGTGTTGCCAGCGTGTTGGAGAGCGGTGCAAAGCCTTCGTGGCAGATATGGGTTTCTTCTTCCATGTACAAGCTTTTGCGCATTTCAATTTGTAGGGCATGCAAGTTATGCTGTGGTCTGCCGTAATGGCGGGTAATATAACCACCGGCATAAGGGTGGTTGCGCGTAGTGCGAAAGCCCAAGCTCTGCAACGTATGCTCGGCTGTGCTGATAATATCTGGGTGGCATGTGGTGCCGTGGGCATCGCCCAGCACAAAGTCTGGGCTAGCAGCTTCTGGCACATCGGGCATGGAGTGTAAGTCCAGCAGCAGGCAGGCACCATGCTTGGTGCGTGTTTTGTTCAGCATATCAGCCAGCATGGCATGGTAAGGCATCCAGTAATGGCGGATGCGCAAGGCGGCTTCCATAAAAGGAAGGCGGTGCCAGTAAATGGGTTTTCTGTTGCCTACAATACGTGGAATGGAGCCAAGCCCAGCAAGACCACGTTCTGTAGGGCGTACAAAAGCGGGAATGGGGCCATGGAACATGCGTGTATCCAGATCCCACGCGCCACGGTTTACATCGCAAAATACGCGGGGGAAGGTGGCATGTAGCAAGGCAGGCCCTAATGCATGCGCTTGTTCTGCCAAAAGGTGAATATGGCTATCCTCCCCACTGCGTAAGACGGGAAGTGGCTGACGAGAGTTTTGCACAAAGGCTTCTGGGTAAAACTGCCCCGAATGAGGAGAGGCCAGCACAATAGGCGCACCCACAGCACCCTGCACCTCAAACGGAGCAGGCGCGATGGCCCGGTCTGCCTGATCTGGCAAGTCTGCTTTTGTTGTGTTTTCCAACAAACGCGCCAAATGGCGAGGCAGGAGAGAGTGGGCAAGATTTTTCATGTTGTTGGTATTCTAAGGGGTTGCGTTTGCTACGCAAGAAGGATAAAAGGCGCCCACGGTTACGGATGGGCGCATAGCTCAGCGGTAGAGCACTATCTTGACATGGTAGGGGTCACAGGTTCAATCCCTGTTGCGCCCACCATCCGTTCCGGCAGAAAACCAACGGTTTTCTCAGACTTATGCATCGGAGTGCCATCCTTTGCAATTGAGTCTAGCACGCTGTTAGCACGCATATTGAAATTTACCATCGATCGGGCTGCTACCCGGTCGATGGCGCTTGCGACCTCGTCAATAGCCCGTCTGGCGTTTGCGAGGAAGTCCGGACGCACATGCACATAACGTCCTGTGGTGCGAAGATTTGGCATGGCATGGCCCATGAGAGAGGCAACCTCTATCTTTGGTACGCCACGCGTAATCAGTTCGGTCGCCATAGTATGGCGAATTGTGTAGGGCACGATTTCTGACGGCAGTCCTGCTGATTCACGCGCGGCGCGCCAAGCTCCGTTGATCTTGAGAATCGGCTTGTCTTTGTAGGTCACGAGATGACCCGAGGCCACGCTCTCAATCCATGACCTCAAAAACTCCGGCACCGGGATACGTGGTCTCCGCTTCTTCGTTCGAGCACGGCCTGGCGGGTTAAGGTCAATCACTCCGTGCCCCAGATCGCATTGCTCACGAGTGAGTTGCAGAAGCGCCTCAGGGCGTGACGCCGTTCCAATCAGAAGTGCAAGAAACATGCGGTAATTCCCCCATTTTTAGTGGGGCATTGAATGAGAATTCAGGCAGCTGTTTTTAGTTTCTGGGCGGGGGTTAGCCCGCTGTTCCCCATGTTGGGTCTGTCATGGTTATATGTCCAGAGCCATTGTGTTGCGACCTCCTGCACGTCCTGAATGCTTTCAAACAAATACTGCTCCAGCCATTCCTGCCGGACAGTTCTGTTGTAGCGTTCAATATAGGCGTTCTGCTGCGGATTACCCGGTTGCGTATAGATCAGGGTAATCCCCTGTTTTTCGGCCCATGAAACCAACGTATGACTGACATATTCAGGGCCATTATCCATTCGGATGGCTTCTGGCCTGCCACGCCACTCCATAACCTGTTCCAGACAGCGGACAACCCGACAGGCTGGCAGGGAAAAATCAACCTCGACGCGGAAATCTCACAGAAGGGTTGTACATCGGGTTAGATTATGAAAAAGTCTGTTTTGTACAAAATAATTTTTCATAAGCAATAAACGAACCCGATGCAGACAGAGTGTAGCGCAGGCGCGTATGAGTTTCCAGCCTCCTGTGGACGGCGTGTTGTGGCCCGTTTTGACGGGGGTCGCATGAGTTCGGATGGGGGCGTCATTCTGGTGAAACAGGCTGATGACATTCTGGGGCTCAGCCGCCGCTTTGCTGCCTGTTTTCGCGATAAGCGGCATCCCGGCTTTGTGGAATACCGGGTTGAAGACCTTGTCCGTCAGGAAGCCGGGCCAACTGTACGGCACTGGCAGGAAAATCCACGCTGAACCGGCTAGAGCGCAGTGGGCAGCAGGCAGATCGTTACTGCCGCATCATTGCTGATCATGAGGCCCTGGCTACCCTGTTCGTGACGCTTTTCATGGACCAGCATGAGCGCGCACCCGCCCGGATCGTTCTGGATGTGGATGCCACCGATGACCGTATCCATGGCCATCAGGAAGGCCGGGCCTTTCATGGATATTACGGCCATAACTGCTATCTTCCCCTGTATGTCTTCTGCGGGGACCATCTCCTCAGCGCTACCCTGCGCACGGCAGACAGGGACCCGGGGAAGGAAGCACTGGCAGACATCCGCCGGATCGTGGAGCAGATCAGGAGCCGTTGGCCCCGGGTGCGTATCCTGGTGCGTGGGGACAGCGGTTTCGCCCGGGACAGTCTGATGACATGGTGCGAAGACAACCACGTTGACTTCCTGTTCGGGCTTGCAGGCAACACCCGCCTGTATGACCGGATTGCCTCTTTGTCCGCTGAGGTTCGTGACGAAGCCGCCACGACAGGCAGAGCTGCGCGCGGTTTCGCCTCCTTTGACTGGATCACAAAGGACAGCTGGACGCGCCGCAGGCGGGTCGTGGCCAAGGCCGAATGGCGCCACGGCAACCGCTATCATCGCTTCATTGTCACCACGCTACCGCAGGGAATGTCCGACCCCCGCCATCTCTACGAACAGATTTACTGCGCACGCGGGGATATGGAAAACCGCATCAAGGAATGCCAGATGGATCTGTTCTCAGACAGGACCTCGTCCCACACCATCCGGGCCAACCAGCTCCGGCTGTGGTTCTCGGCCGCAGCCTATGTCCTGCTGACCGCTCTGCAAAGACTGGCCCTTGGCCAGACCAGCCTGGAGACGGCGACCTGTGGCACCATACGCGCACGACTGCTCAAAATCGCGACACGTGTAACGCTCAGCGTCCGTCGGATTGTCCTGTCCATGCCGGACATGTTCCCCTGTCAGCATGAATTCGCCCTCGCTCATGCACGATTGCGAAGGCTCCGGCAGGCCATCTGAAGAAACAGACAGTGCACAGACCACATAGCTTCCACCAACACTGCCTTCTCAGGCCGTGACACCCTCACTGCGTTCAGAACCCGCCGCCAGAAGCAGAATATCGTCAATATTCCAGATCGGGCTCCTGTGGGATGACTGAATTCTACAAAATGACCCGAAATTGCCTCAAGTGTGAGAAATCCGCGTTGAGAACAGAAGCTGTCAGGCAATGATCTCCCACAGAAACCACTTCAAAGCCGTGAACGCTCCGCGCGATATTCCTGAACTGGCGGTAATACTTGAGTAAAGAGAGAAGCTCTTTTACAGATCTTTTGGCTTTTTTAGACTGTTCATGAGCGCTCTTGGGGTTGGATAGGGCTGACCATAATATGGATTTATGTATACCCCTCACATTGGAATATTTTGATCTTTTCTTCAACATCGTTCTCGGGATACTTTGCGTGGGGCATGTTCCCTTGCCAACAGATGTACATTTTTGCTCATACCTTTACTTTAAGGTGGGTAATTTGTTATTATTAAAAATAAATAATCACAGATGCGATATTCTATATGTCATACAAAACAATATTTATGATGAAAGATGTAGGTGCGCAGTCTAAGCGTCCTAAATCGCCGCATGGTAAAATGGATTTTTTCCGTTGTTTGCAGGAAGGCATAGAAAGCAGTTGGATTCCAACACTGACTCAAGAAGATATTGATCCTCCTGAGCAAAGCATACTGCCTCCGACTATTCCCAAAAGAATTTCTCAATATTGGCATAGTGAAACACTGCCAGATGATGTGGCTTGCTCCATTGAAAAGGTAAAAAATAACAATCCGGATTTTGATCTGGTTCTTACGCATGATGAATCTGCTCGGGCTTTTCTGCACACCCATTTTGGACAGGATATGGTTGCACTTTTTGATGTGTGTTTCCATCCTGCCATGCGGTCTGATCTGTGGCGTATGTGTGATATGTATGTTCATGGTGGCATTTATGTTGATGTCGATATTTCCATGCATGCCCCTCTTGCGCACATAACTGGCCATGCGTCTTATGAATGTTTTCTTCTGTATGCCATGGGCAGGCCATGGTGCATTGAAAACGGATTAATTATTTCCAGAAAAAAGCATCCCGTTATTGAAGCTATAATTCATGCGCTTTGTGAGTCTCTTACCCGTTATAAAAACAATCCAAACAGCTTTGAAAATATCTGGGTGAATACCGGGCCGGGCACCACCACCATTGGGGCTATAAAGTATCTGTTTGAGGTGACGCCGCAGTGGGCGCCTCGTGTTTGTGGCGATGGTTTTTTGCTTGGCCACCATAGCCGTGCCGGAGCAAGCTATGGGCATGATGAACTGGCTTACAAAGTTTCTGCTGAAGGGAACTGGCGTAAGGCAAGGCCGCCTCATCGTCGGGCATAAGGGGTGTGCGGGGCGTGTAGGTTTTGTGTACCTGTGTACAACTTTGTGGAAAGTGTGAATTGATACCTTGCAGCGCACATCTGTGAAGGCCACATATAGACAATTGCCAAGATTAAAGAGAAAGTTTGCCCTATGAGCACAGTTACTATTTCTGTTCTAAAAGAGTTTGTTTCCAAGGCATCCGCCCTGCACCAGACATGGAAAGCCAGTAAGCCTTCTGCATCAGAACTTTCCTGGCGGGAATGTGTGGAAGATGAGAATTACAAGGATGCCGTGGTGGAGAGAGATTTTCTAGCAGAGCTAACAAAAGCTAATATTCCGTATGAAATGTCTGAGGCCGTTTAAAGCCCTGGTATATTTTAAGCATTGGGTAAGAAAAAAACCGCCATTTGGCGGTTTTTTTGTGGTTACTTCAACGTTGGTTCCAGATCAGATTTCTTTCTATAAAATGGTAATTCGATAAAGAAATAAGAAAGCGTGGCAAAAAGAATGGCCATGCTGATGCCTGAAACTGCAAAAAGTTCGGACGATATTCTTAAATCGTAAGACTGGCGAATGTCCTGCAGGATATCCCAAACAACAATGTGGCATAGATAAAAGGAGTAAGTAATTTCTCCACCCCAGTAACTTAGAAATACCAGTGGTTTTGGTACGGTCAGGGTGCCGCATTTTAAGGCGGCATACACCACGCACACACACGCCAGAATAGAGACAATGCTGATGGAAAAAGGCATCATTTGGTTCTGAAACGCGGCTGGTATGGCTGTTGAGGCAACAAGAGCAAAGATCAGCAAGAAGAAAGAAAGCGTTGCAGGAATTTGCGGTGCTTTTGCACGTATAACATCACCTATCCCCTGTGTGTTCACAAGATGATACGCAATAAGCCCCCATATAAACCCTGTGGGGCGGTACGGTAATCCCCCCATAAAAAGAGTGACTTTTGAATGAGAATTTTCTCAGCGTAAGAATTGAGGAGATTCTGATGAAGAGTGATCGCTTTACTGACGCGCAGATCATGGGTGTGATCCGCCAGGCTGAGGGCGGTGTCCCGGTTCCTGACCTGTGCCGGGAGCATGGGATTAGCAACGCCACGTTTTACCGGTGGCGCGCGAAATATGGCGGCATGGATGCTTCGATGATCAGTCAGATGAAGGCTTTGGAAGAGGAGAACCGTCGGCTGAAGCGCATGTATGCGGATTTGAGCATGCAGACGGATATCCTGAAGGAAGCCCTTGGAAAAAATGAAGCGGCCAGCCCAGCGCCGGGAACTGGCCGCACAGGCTGTGGCGCATCATGGGGTCAGCATTGCGCTGGCCTGTCGGATTTTTGGGATATCCGAGGCCTGCTTTCGCTATCGTCCGCGACTGGCAGCGGAGAACGACAGGATTGCCGCTCTTCTGGTGGGACTGACCCAGGCTCACAGGAGATGGGGATTTGGTCTGTGTTTCCTGTATCTGCGCAATGTGCAGGGACAGCTCTGGAATCATAAGCGGGTTTATCGGATCTATCGGGAACAGGAACTCAACCTGCGGATTAAACCCCGCAAGCGTCTGGTTCGCGAAAAGCCAGAAAAGCTGTCGGTTCCGGCCCTTCCCAACAGGGTCTGGTCCATGGATTTTATGGCGGACAGGCTGATGGATGGACGTGCTTTTCGGCTCCTGAACATTCTGGATGACTTCAATCGTGAAGGACTGGCGATCGAGGTTGATTTTTCCCTGCCAGCCTGTCGGGTTGTCCGCTGTCTGGAACAGGTTATGGAGTGGCGTGGCAGGCCAGAAGCCATCCGAATGGATAATGGCCCTGAATATGTCAGTCATACGTTGGTTTCATGGGCCGAAAAACAGGGGATTACCCTGATCTATACGCAACCGGGTAATCCGCAGCAGAACGCCTATATTGAACGCTACAACAGAACTGTCCGGCAGGAATGGCTGGAGCAGTATTTGTTTGAAAGCATTCAGGACGTGCAGGAGGTCGCAACACAATGGCTCTGGACATATAACCATGACAGACCCAACATGGGGAACAGCGGGCTAACCCCCGCCCAGAAACTAAAAACAGCTGCCTGAATTCTCATTCAATGCCCCACTAAAAATGGGGGGATTACCGTACCATCCCCAATCAACGCCACCTGGCAACCAGAAAAGTAGCAGTGCAGCCAGAGCATAAATGCACGGAATGAAAAACTTTTTGCCTATGGTGAAGAACAGGAGAGGCAAAACAATATAAAACTGATTTTCAAGCGATAAAGACCAATACCAGCCTAATGGACTGGGAGAGGCTGCGTTTTCAAAGTTTCTGATATAAAAAACAGAAGTTAGCCATTTATAGAACAGGCTGGTTTGATCCCCCCATAACCCGCGGTTGGATGAAATAAGGCCCGCCGTGAGTGTCACGGTTATCCAGAAAAAGGCAGCGGGAAAAAGCCTGAGAAATCTTTTCTTGAAGAATTCAAGAGAGAAGGAAACTTTTTCTGCCAATTCCATGTTGGGTTTGGATTTTCCCAAAACCATATAACCCATGAAATAACCGGATATGACAAAGAAAATATCTACACCCAACCAAGGACGCAAAACTGTTCCGAGGCTTTCCCCAAAATGTGGGTGAATATTGGTGCGGAGTGATGCCTGATGCGCCATAACAACCAAGGCAATGGAGATAATGCGCATAAGCTGTATTTCTATGTTTTTGTTATATTTGCCTGCCATCTGACCCTGCTTTTTTAATATTTGCAGGGTTCATATCGGGCGGGGGTGCGGTTGACCAGATTCTGCGCCGAATATCATGCAAACCACAGCCATGCATGATGCGGGACAGTAAGTGAAATGATGGAAAAGATGTTCAACCAGATGCAGAGATTGATACGGAGTGTGGGGAAATCATTAGCATGACTCACACGGGTTGTGCCCGTTATCCACAGGCTTACCCACCGGAGCATCCGCAGAATCTGTGGACAAGGACGCTAAGCTTGGCAGTCAAGATACCTGCGGACAAAAACTTCAGGGATGATACAAATCCTGCTCCAGAAAGGTTTTAATACGCAGGAAGGCTTCTTCTTCCGTTTCATTTTCGGCAATGCCCAACCACGAGGGCTTGCGCCGGGCAATCCAGCCCAACATCTTACCGCTCAGGCTACGAAAGAGCGGAATATCTTCCGCCAGCAGTAAAATCCCCAAAGGCAGCATCCACACACCCAACACAGGTAAAAAGGAAAGCAGCCCACCCAAAATTAATAACAGCCCAGAAGGCAGACGCACCCATTTTTGCTCGGGTTTGCGTAACCACTCTATGCCACGGCGCATTTTGGTGGGTAGTTTTGCCGTCATCATTTGCGTGCGGTGTTCGCGCAGGGTTTCTGGCGTATCCGGGGCGGAAGGTGTGGGTTGCTCCATTTTTGCTCCATAACTATGGCTGATTTTGTTTTATGTGCCTTTGTTTGGGCATTATCTTTTCTATAAAGACATCCTGTGTTTTATGGCATTCAACAAAGGCAGCATTGTGTATTCAAAACATGGCTCCACGCTGGTATCCGTTCAATGAGTTTGCGTGTTGCTAAAATATGCTTGGGCATGGCTGTGGCGTGCCTGCCAGTTTCTGGTGCTTGGGCGCAGGAAAACGCAGCATGTCAGGCTTTTGGGCCAGAAAACAGATTGCCCACAATAACGCGGCCTTTCATGTTGAAGCAGACAGAACTGCTTTGTAACACCGGCTATGCTGTTTTGGTTTCATCTGTCACGCACACACCTTTGTGGGCAGCGGAGCATTTGCAGGCAAATAATGTACGCCTTGCAGAACGCTTGATGCGTGCTGGCACTTTTTATGAAGATTCCCGCTGGCCAGATGGAAGCCGAGATCAGGATTACAAAAAATCTGGCTACAGCAGGGGGCACATGGCGCCCAGTGCGGATCAGCCAACCCCTACAGCACAATTTGAAACTTTTGCGTATTCTAACATGGTACCGCAATCCATTACGCTCAATCAGGGCATTTGGGCACGTATTGAATATACAGTGCGGGAACTGGCTGTGCAGGAAGGTGATTTATATGTGGTCACCGGCCCTGCTTTTCATGGTCATCCTATTCCAACTATTGGGGCAGACCACGTGTTTGTGCCGTCTTCTACATGGAAGGCTGTGTATTCCGCCCGGCGTCAAGCTGCGGGCGTATATGTCTGCAAGAACGCACAACGTTCTCCACATTGCGATCAGGTGACTGTAGCAACCCTTATTCGCAATACAGGGGTAGATCCGTTTCCGGGTGTGGCGGATAACATTAAGCAGAGTTTCTGGCGCTTGCCGTCACCACGTAAAATACGGCGGTAAGCGTGGGAAGAGGTCTGTACAGATCACGATTTTCACTTAGGTTGTACACGTTATCCACAGGCTTACCCACCGGAGCATCCGCAGAATCTGTGGGCGACTCTAGGCTGTATATTTGTCAATGGGTTAGAGTGTAAAACTCAAATATTTTATACTCTAAAAATCAGCAACTTTCAGGATTTTGTAAAACTCCCGCGCCCTATTTTTAGCACTGCTTCTCTTGCCAGACGTGCTTGATCTGCCGCCTTCGTGTAACGCTCTATCTCGCTCAACGTCTTGTGGCCAGTAATGGAAGCGATTTGATGAGGTGAGCATCCTGCCTCTGCCATTCTGCGGGCCGCAGCCTTGCGAAGCCCGTGTGGTGAAAGGCGCTCTTTTATCCCGCACATTTCAACCCATTTCGTAACACGATGGGAGAACACATGAACTGAAAAAGGTTTCCCGTCTTCGATCGTGAGAAATGTAGAATGCGTTTTAGGGGCTTGGTCAATTTCCCTCGCTAATGCTGGGTGAAGGGGAATGAGTAACCGTGTGCCAGTCTTCATTTGCTGCACTGATAGTAGCCCGTCTTCCTGAATATCAGCCCATCCCATACGAACCACATCACTGCGCCTCTGTCCGGTGTAAAGAAGCAGATACAGCGCCAGCCGCGCTGTGGAACCAGAGGGCCAATAGTTTTCATATTGAGCTATCTCAGAATCTTCCCACGACTTTGCTCCAACACTCTTTTCTTTCATGCGAGAGATACCTGTGGCCGGGTTCCGTTCAATTTCTCCTCTATCGACAGCATACTGGAAAATCATACCAAACATTTTCAGCCAGTGATTAGCCGCTGCTGGTGTTTTGGACTTCCTGCCAATAAATGCTCTTATATGGGGAGTGGTGAAATATCTGACCTGATGATCTGCAAAATCCTCCAGTTGCATACGGCGCACGATATTTCTGTATCCGCGTTGTGTTGATGGTTTCAGCCCTATGTAATGCGCTGAGCGTAGCCACGCCTCACATAAAGCGGAGAATGTACCGCCTTCTTTCATGGTCTGTTTTTCTTGAAACGTATTTTGCGATAATGCCTTTTGATACGCAGGCCAGAAATCATCACTATGCAGATCGGGTAGAGAAACACGGGGCAGGCGGGGATGTCGGAAATAATACCTGACCCTGCCATCTCTCCCCCTGTGTTTCTGAACATATTTTATTCGAACGGCAATCACATCAATGCGTCTAATGGATTAACTTCTTTGGGCGCTTCCTGATTATTGATACCGGATTGGGAATCAATCCAGCGATCAAGAGCCAGCCTGTCCCATATCAAGCGGCGCACGCCGGTCTTAATGGGCGGAATTTCTTTCCCGATAGTAGCCTGAAATGCAGGTCGGGACAGGCCTACATATCGCGCCGCTTCCTCTGCTGACAAAAGCCGTGGTGTGATCTCACCCATTCCCGCCCTCCATAGCTGCATCAATGGCTTTGCGCAGGGTGGGTGCCTCTCCAAGCATTCCCTCAAGTATTTCATATACTCCCCAACCAAATTCTTCTCTGTATTCAACTCCTACTTTCATATCCGCCAACCACTCCAACCGCCGCGTATCAGCCGCACATTCTGCCCGTGCGCGTTCGTATCCGCGTTGCTCTGCTTCGATTATGTGTTTGGTGGCTGCATCTCTATCATCCACAAATGCGAACGTGCCCTCCTCACCAAATTGGTTTTCTAAATCTGCGATCTGCTCCTCTCTCGTCCTCATGGCGTGGCTCCCAGGTTGCGAATGGCTTCGGCACATTCCTGCGCGGCACGCATGCGTTCGTCGGCATAAATCCGCTCGTCGTCACTTTTCGCTTCTTCGCGCTGTGCATAGTATGTATCTCTGACTTCTGTTGCGGCCTTAGCGGCCCTCTCCCTTTCCGACGCCAGAATTTCGGACATCCGCGGGCTGATGGGGGAGGGGCCGAGACAGGCACAATGGGAATAAATATAGTAATTGGCAGCATTTTTGGCTTTAAAGCTGCCGTTCGGCAGAATCCACTCGGCATAGGGTGAATTCCAAATGCCGGGAACCTTATTTCCCGTTCTTCTTTCGATAAGAACATGCTCGCCGTAATACTCTGGCCATGACGGATAACCGGGCAGCGTTGGGTCGGGCCAGTTGGTGTTAGTCATCGCGCTCATGCTTCCGGGCCTTTCAGGGCTTCTTCTAGTTCCGCAATTCTTGCGGTGCTCTTTGCAATCACCGCATCCGCATCAGCCTTCAAAACAAGCGGCTCTGACACAGGCCCATTACGCTCTGCCCGTAATTGCGTAGCATTGATGCCGCTGGTTGGGTCGCGTAGGGCGTCTGCCACCAGTGGGTTGATGTAGCCAACTTATGGGGAGGAGCTGGGTCATTCGCCTTCTCCCGGCAGCACTTCGCGGACGTGGATTATGTGACTGAACTGGCACAAATCGCGTGTTCGTAATGCCTCTTCTCGAGTGGTGTTAAGAGCTCCAAATCCCCGTGCATATTCATTAACCCAAAACTCCCGCGCCACAGGAACTTCGCGGGCGTTCATGAGGTCCAATGACATTTCACAAGCCCGCGTATATCGCCCGTCTGACCACCATTTGGTAAGTATTTTTTCGTCGCCGATATAGCCTTGCAATGGACAAATAGATCTCCCATCGCGGATTTTCAATTCGACGGGGATACCATCCCGCGTGCAAAACGGCCCTTCATGTTCTGGCGTGTAAGGGCCGAGGATTTTTAGTTTTTTGGTCATGCTGCGGCTCCTTCCACATCGCGCAAATGGAAGAACAGACGAGCACAGGCCAGAACGTCCACCATGGCATCGTGAGCGCCTTTGAGTTCTTCATTGAAGAAGTGCTTGATACATTCTTCCAGTTTCGGTGCTTTGGGCTTGTCGATGCCCGTAGCGATCATGCGTTCTGTTGGTGGCAGGTTCACCAGCGGGGCGGCTGCATCCATCGTGCAGAACTTCTCGCCCAGCAGACGCCATCCACGCGGCACACGTGCAAACATGATGTCGATGATCTGCACATCGAATTTGATATTGTGCGCAACCAGAAGATCGGCCTTTTTGGTCAGATCATAGAAGGCTGCGGCTGCGATTGCTTCGCGCACACCGCAACGCTGCGCCATTTCCGTTGTGATGCCATGAACCTTTGCCGCCGCTTCCGGTATCGTCCACCCATCAGGGTGAACGATCAGATTCAGACTTGCGCGTTCCGTTCCATCATCTTCTGTCAGCAGGGCCGCAAGCTGCACGCAATGCGGCTGCCGGTCGGAATTGAGGGGAGTGTACCGGTCGGGTAGGCCTGTAGTCTCCGTATCAAAAAAGAGGATCATGCCGGCACTCCATCAACGGGTGCGTTTGTGTAAGCCTTTTCCTTGAAAGCCTCTATGCGTTCCGAGATAATATTCCGAACGGCGTCAACTGTTCCAGAGGGTATTGGTTTCCCCATCTCGCGTGCCTGATCGATCTTCTCATCCCACGCCTTCCACAGATCATCACAGCATTCCGTGTTTGTGCATGCGTTGGCGCGTCGTGTATACAGTGTGACGTATCGTTCGTGGCGCTCTTCTTCTGTCAGTTCGCGCTGGGCGGGGGGTGTCAGGGTTGCATTTGCATCAGGCGTCACATCTATTGCTTCCCGCTGGTTGCGAGGCTCATCAAATTCATCAGGAGAATAAACACCTAGCATAACTTCTGGAGCATGCCGCCGAGCCCACACCCGCGCTGCGTGATATGTCAGCATCTGGTCAGGGGTTTTTTCCCACCATTCGTTGTTTGTCTTGGCACTCCCAAGAGTGACCTCAACCGTGCGCTCTTTGCTTTCGCCGCGGATATGCCCCGAGCAGATCACCTTCCGATTTTCTCCGTCTCCTTCAAAATCGTAGCGCAGACGCCCCTCAAGTATTCCACTCGTCTGGATAGCCGCTGCGACCAGCTTACCTTCGAAACACATCTTTCCACGCACAACGGCGGTAGCCTGAGCTACAGCAAAGGGTGACATCTGCCAGCGCATCGCTTGCTCAATAACCATAAGGCAATCGCCCGGGCTCCCTTGCAAATGCTGTGGCACCATCTTTGCAGACGCCATAGCCGTAGCCAGCTTCATAGCTCCTTGCATCCCATCAATTGCAAAGCCGCCTGTCGCTGTCAGTGCATTACTCATTTCAACCATCCTTCCGGGCGCTAACAACCAAAACGGGAGCGCCGCCATTGCTCATTGTGACGCCGGGCAAATTCTGCTTCCGGGCCAGTTTCTTCATTTCTGTGGTTTGGAACTTATCCGGCTGCGGCTTCCAAAGTTCGGGATGGGCGGCTTGAAGTGCCTTTTCATCCGTGACCATTGGCTCCGGCAACCGCTCACGCAGGCTGGCCTTCCAGTTATCAGACTGAAACCCTGTTACGCCGTCCTGCTGCATCGTCTTTGCGAGTTCTGAGCGCAGAAGTTCTGTCGCCATCTTTGCCTTGCGCATCATATCCTCTGCCGCACCAATGGCCTCAAGAGCGCATGCATCTGTGTTGGCCCCTCCCGCCCTAGACGCGATGATCTGATCGTTCCACGCCTTCATGGCTTCGCGCATGTAATCAGCGTGCGCTCTATTGAGGGTTGCGAGAACGGCATCCATCACGCAACCTCCAGCATGCGAAACGGATGTGCACGCCTCACGGCTTCCATGGCATCGCGGTTTTGCAATTCCATCCGCACGTATTCGCGTGTCAGATTGGAAAGTGCCTTCATTGCCATGTCGCGTTTATCATCTGGGACATGTTGCAGGAGAAGTGAGTGCACGACTGCTTCGTGTTCATTCCACGCGCTCATGCCGCGCACTCCGCAACTTTGCGCATGTCGTCATTATGCGACAGGGCAGCAGACTTAATGCTTTCCTTCCGCTTTTCGCGTAGCTCACGCACCGCGCAGACCATTTCCGAGATTGCTTCTTCGGAATAATTAATCATCGTGTCTGCAAAACCGCGGTCTGAAAACTCATCCCGCCGCATGCGCATGATGATCTGGCAGTGTTGATCTATTGCCGCTTCATATTCGCGGATTTCATGCGCTACATGCGCCGGCACATCATCCGTATTAAACATGCCATCACGCACGGCGTTTGCGTACGTCTTGTTTGTGTAAGCCATTTTCTACTCCTAGCGTGGAGAAACATTCGGCCAATGCGGCCATGCAACCCGCTGCGGGCAGCGGGAAACATTGCGGCATCAGTAGGGGTAGGGCGCGCCAAACAGATCGCATCCGATCATGACGACCAGCTCGATCAGGTATTCAGCTATTTTGCGACCGGGTTCTGTAAGAACGATGAGCGCGAACAGGCCGTAGAAAAACACAGCCAGACAGAACAACTGCCCCAGCGCCGTAAACTGGAACCAGTCGCACACATCCCGCGCACCGCTTCCGATGCGTTCGGGGATACCGTCTTTGTGGATTGTACCGGACATTATGCGGCGCCTTTCTTTTTGCGTTTTTCTTCGCGTGATTTCTTTCGTTCTTGGATGGCGCGGAAATGCCTATCCAATTCATCAGAGCCAGCTTTGGTTATTTTGTATTTGTTGAAGTATTCACCCGGCATGATGAAACCGCGCGCAATATTGCGTTCAATTATACGTCGGCGATCAAAGACATCGAATTTTATATCGACAGATTTCCCATCACCAAACGCCCCGATAATGCTTATTTCGCGCTTACTGCCCTTTTCCAGAACGCGCCAATCTGCTTTTTGCATCTTCATTTTGCTCGCCCTTTTACCGGGGCCCAAAACCAATACTTCTCTACGAAATCCTTTACGGTTTTAGCTTCTAGAGGGCCGCTCATGGCTAATGATCCGTTCTCATAGCGGAAGCGAATGCGGCCTTTGCTAGAAGTCACATAAATTCCAGATGGCTCTTTGTTGCCTTTCTGGATGCGCCCATCATTGGTTATGCGAGCGCCATAAGGCTTCAGCGCACCATCAATCAGGTCGCGTGCGTTTTTATCTTTCGCGGCATTGTGCGTGTAAATGTCGGGAGCCTTCTGCTCGACCGTCTGTGCCTGTTCCATCGCCCATCACCTTTCGTTCGTGATGGGTCATATATGTCTCATTATAGATCGTGACGCAAGGACAAAAATGTCCCATTTTAGATAAAAAATATCCCGCTCCGAATTTGGGGCGGGATAAAATGAGCTTAGATTAATGCCGAGGTGCGTAAGCCATCATGCTCTCTACACCGAACCATTTGGACACAGACAGGAGTGAGAAAGCCTGCCTGGTAATGTCAATCACGTAGTAAGAAATGCGTTTCATCTGGCCTTGTCCTCTTATTGGATAAGAGGAGGTTGGCAGGTGACTTTGCCCGTGCTTGGGCGAGAAAAGGGCAGGGATTGGGCAGAATGATTCCGCAATGAGTTATGCAGAATTAAAAATTGCAATGCCTCATGGATAATGCTTAGATTCCAAAGACGGCAGCAACGCCGAGTTCACCTTGGGCCGCCCCTAGAGGGTAGCAGTCAGAGAGAGGGTTTCCCTGAGGATGGCGATCTAATTATCCTCTCTGATGGGATAGCAAGGACGGGGGCTGCCGTCATTTATTTAAGCAGTCCTTTCAAAGCATTGGATTTTTCTGGGCTTAATGTGTGCCGCCAATTTTGCGGCCAAAAAGTAATTCCGAATTCTTCACGCATCCCATTTCTTTCTGCGCAGCGTGGGAGCAATTCATCTATAAATGCGCTGCATGGATTTGATTGAATTTTTTGCGGCAAAGATTTGTAAATGGAACTAGCTACGATATCTGCTAATTGCAATCCAGCCACATCAAAGTTGTTTTTGATTGATAAGCCACTTGGGGCGAATATATCAAAATCCACATATCCTTTATTCAAATACAAACTAGATGATCTGCTTTGTATCCATAATTTACTAATATAAGAGCCAATATCTCCATGGGTTAATCCACCACGAGAGGACATTATTACTTTTAATGCTTGTGGATAAACTGGCTGCTTTAATTTTATTAAATCATCGTGGCAATATTGCGTAACTCTCTCTAAAATTAGCCTTGTTAACCAATTATAAAGGGTATTTCTTTTTTTAGAGACGGATTGTGCACGCTTATTGTGATAAGAGCGCATATTATTTTTATGCGATATGGCGGCAAACCATCTGATTTGCGAAGCGGCCAAAATTCCGCATATCTTATTTCTTTTGTGATTATTTAATTTTACAAAATGAATATCTCGGCCGCTTGGCATCCCGGCACTTGACCGAGCTTCTTCTAAAAGGTCTGGAAAGCGTAAGGTGTAATTATATCGAGCCACCACACATGATAAAACAAACCAATCTGAACCAAAATACCCGTCAACGTTGGCGACGTTTTTTAGGCCGTCATCCCCTGCCTCATCAATATAAGCCACGTACTTTGTTGGAGAGGTCATTATGGAACTTTCTTGGCTTTTATATCCGCCGCCCAAACCACACGAAGCTCCCTAAAATTTGGCAGCCTTGCTGTTCACGTTTCGTTCTGACATACTCGCCACATGGTACGGGCACACAGAATCACTGGCGAGGAGTTAAGCAGCATCGGTATCGATGGCGGCCTGTATCAAGGCAAGCGCCATCCGCCTTTGTTTCTCGTTCATGTCGCGCCAGAGTCCGACCCAAGCAGCCTCCTCGGCGTTATCGAGAATTTGCGCAGACGTGTTCGGAGAAGGAACAAGATGAGAGCCATCTCTCTCCATGTCTCCGGGGATAAATCCATGAGCATCAAAAGAAACGAAAAAAGGAATGTTGTTCGAATGAGCAATCCGAGCGAGGGTGTCCACTTTAGGGCTGCCGCTGGTTCCTCTTAAGATATGCTTAATGGCCGATTCACTTAAGCCAGCCTTCAAACTAGCTACGCGCGCGGACAGATCACGCGACTGAATCGCCTCTTCTATAGCTTGAGCTAGTGTTTCTGCCTGTTTTTTCATGGGACAATTATGCCCTGAAACGGGTTAGCTTTCACGGGACAAGAATGTCCTTGCTTCTGTAAGAGGAATAGGACATATATGTCCTATGTCGATACGCACTTCACTTCTGAAAGAGATCGAGACCGTCCAGAAAGAGAGGTCTCTCTCTGACCGCGCCTTTAGTCTCGGGGCTACAGGAAATCCGAAATTTATGTCTCGTCTGCGCACAGGGAACGTGACGCTAGCTTCTATAGAAGCCGCCAAAAGATATGTCGCATCTCTCAAGCGCACCCCAGCGCAGGAGGCGGTGCGATGAGTGCAGGAATAGCCACGCCACGGCCAGAAAGGCTGATTCCTACACTCACAGGGTTTATTACTGCTCCTGACTGGATGTCAGACGAGGAGGTTGCTTATTATCGAGCGCCTCGCGGAGGATTTTCTTTAACCAAGCCGTGCGCTCTTTCGGAGAGAGATCGGGAGTCATTGGCGCGGTCCATTTCATCGCGCCTTTTATCCGGCGGGGATCAGACAAATCCTTTGGCGCAGAGGTGGGCAGAATGTCCCATTCGGCGGTTATTTCCATCATTGGCATGTCTTTGTGAGGTCTTTCGTGCTCGTTCAAAGCGCGCTCAGACCAAGCTGTCAAAACAAATTCCATTTTTTCGAATCTCCATGGTGGTTGTGGCGATTGCCATGGTGATGGGGCTTCGGGTGCTGGTCAATCAGCACTCGAAGCATACCCGTACGGACGGGGAGGCCCCGTGATGGTGGGAACTCCATGGAAACAGGAAGAGGTGGAACTTCTTAACCGCATGGCGAATGCGGGAGAAAGTTGGGAAGTCATTGGCAACGTGCTTAATCGCACGCCTAAGGGATGCCAATATAAAGCGCGCGTGTCCCTTGTCATTTCTGATGCAGCAAAGAAAAAGCGTTGGGAAGATAGCAGGAAAAAACAGGGGGCAGCGCAGCGGGGCAGGGCTCGCAGATGGAAGAAGGCAACAGCTATCAATGGCCATGCGAGCGCTGAAAATCTTGATCTTCGCACGCGCGCTTGCAGCAGGTGCCGCACTGTTTTTACAACGCCGCATAAATGCCGCTTCCTTTGCGACAACTGCAATTCGTATGCTTCCAGCATGGGTTGGTTCTGATGGCTGGCTCCGTAAATAAGGTCGTGCTCGTTGGCAATTTGGGCAAAGACCCAGATGTTCGCACCAGCCAGAGCGGTGCAAAGATCGTGTCTTTCTCGCTGGCCACCAGTGACACATGGAATGATCGCGCATCTGGAGAAAAACGCGAGCGCACGGAATGGCATCGCGTGGTCATTTTCAATGAACGTCTGGCTGATGTGGCCGAACGTTTCCTGCGCAAAGGCCGCAAAGTTTATCTGGAAGGCTCCCTGCAAACCCGCAAATGGACAGATCAGGGTGGGCAGGAACGCTATACCACGGAAGTCGTGATTGCGGCTTATCGCGGCGAGTTGGTGCTGCTGGATAATAAAGATGCAGGAGATGCCCCGCGCCAACAGCAAAGCCGTGGCCAGAACAATCAGCAGTCCGGTGGATGGGATAGCCCGCAAGGCAATCCCGATCTGGATGATGATATCCCGTTCTGAGCCTATCCAATGCATGCCGCATCAACCCCCAGCTTGTCGGCTACGTCCTGTAGCAAAAGAACGCGCTGCCTGATGGTGGCGTGGGTGTTGAGCTGCGCCCAGATGATCGCACTGCGCACAATAGCGTTCCATAGGAACGGCGTGCCGTGCGGGATATCTGGCGCTGCATCGCAGGCGTTCAGCAAATCGGGGGAGTATGTGCCCCCGTATTCTACAGTTCCGAATTCAGTCTCCTTCTTCATCGTTTCTCCGATCTCCCGTTCTCACAAAACGGAGAATGGAGGAAAACGATGTGGAATGATCGGGCAATTCACGCCCTTAAACAGTCAAAAAATGACCGAAAGTTTCCGCAAATGATGGGCGCCGTACATACGCCTGTCCGTGACAGGCTCTTGAATATGATCAAACGCGAGTTTGAGCCTTTCCGATTTGCGGCAGAAATGCTGGCTCGTTCTGCGATGAAAACGCCGCGGGCCGCGCGTAACTGGCTATCAGGAACCAATGCGCCCGATGCTGAGGCGCTTATTGAGCTGATGGCCTCCTGTGACTCTATCGCTGCCGAGGTCAACGCCCTCGTGCAGCAGCGCCGGAAAGAGCGCGAAGGAGAGAAATGCCGTGGATTAAACTCAGGCTCTGCCGTTTCGCATGGTTCCGAACACACAGCGGACCGCCTCCATCCGTCCACGTAACATGGGTTCATGTGTCGTGGTTTGATTGGGATACGTGGGCAGACAAAATGGACCGCGCGTTGAAGGCAGCGAGGGAAGAGTTAAAGAAATGACCCCATTCCCAGTATCCGAAATCCGTAGCCGTTTAGCCGATGCGGTTGAACTGGCCGGCGGCCAAAGTGCGTGGTCACGTAAAACTGGTGTTTCCCGCTCGGTTGTTTCGGAAGTCCTGTCGCACAAACGCGACATACCAGAAAGCATTATCAACGCCCTTGGCTACATCGTTGTGCCGATGTGTGTGCCTGCAAAAAGAGGAATGAACCGATGAACACAACAGAAATGGCAGGCCACAACAGCAATGACCCGGCAGTTGGTGGCATTGCCGCTGATCGGCTGAGAAGCATTATTGAGCGTGTTGAGCGTTTGGAAGAAGAACGCAAAGCTCTTTCAGGCGACATTAAGGACATCTTCACCGAAGCAAAATCCGCTGGCTTCGATGTGAAAGTGCTGCGTCAGATCATCCGCATTCGTAGGCAGGAACCTGCCGAAGTGGAAGAGCAAGAAACCTTGCTTGACGTTTATCGCCGTGCCCTTGGGATGTAAACTATGCTGAAAACGCTCCTATCCCCAGACGCTAAACTCCAGCGTGAGAACACTCGACTGCGGGCAGAAAATGCCCGCTTTCTGGAGGCTGTCACGCGCCGGAATGCTGAAAACATCAGATTGCGTGAAGAAAACCGGCAGCTCCGTTTGCAGAATAATGCGCTACGCCTTGGCCGCCGCCGTGATGGTGCGGGACGGTTCGCGTGAGGGTAATTCGCTTTGAACTTCCTGAACCCTATCCGCTGCTAAACCACAGCATAGGGCAAAGTCGTTTTGCACTTACACGGATGCGCCAGAAGATGGCCCGCGCCGTTGCTTGCGCGACTGTTAATATGCGCGTTCCTGAGCCATTTCAGAAAGCGCATGTATCTATTGAGCGTCATTCCTGCGGCACCCCAGATCATGACGGCGTCCAGGGTGGCGCCAAGTTCCTGATTGATAGCCTGACTACCCCAAAGTTGCTCAATGTAAGGAAGCCGGGAGCACGCCAGCGTGTACGGAATAAACGCGGCCTAGGCTTCATTGTGGACGATGGGCCGGAATATGCCACGTTTGATATTCGCGCTGTCAAAAGCCGTTTATGCGACCAAAAAACAGTGGTGACGATTACGGAGATATTGCCGTGATTATCAGCAACTTTTCACCTGCGACCCCGTACCCAACGGGGCGCAACCCTGCTAATATGACGAAGGCCGCTGGTTCGGGGGAACCGGGCGGCCTTCTGACCACAATCTTGGAGTAACAAGACATGGCTGAGAGTTTCTGTACCATGCAAGAGCCGTTGACGCCAGAAGATTGCGATTTGCGTGGTCTGCCATTTATGCCGCTTGATGTAGTGCGGCTGATTGATAGTGATCTGTTCGCTATATCCTCAGGTGACGAATTTAAGGCCGCAGTTGCTCTCTGGTGCAAGTCGTGGATTCAACTGCCTGCGGCTAGCCTGCCAGATGACGATAGGGTTCTATCTCATCTATCCGGGGCTGGTACGCGCTGGAAGAAGATCCGCGCCATGGCACTGAAGGGCTGGGTAAAGTGTTCCGATGGGCGCTTATATCATCCTGTAATTTCTGAAAAAGCGCGCCATGCATGGAAGGCCCGTCTTGCTCAAAAGGCTCGCGCGGCAAAGCGCTGGAATAAGGAAAAAAGTAGCATTGGCAATGCCGGAGATGATGAAGCGGCAATGACAGATGAATGCCGTGGCATATCCCGCGGCAATGCAAGGGAGAGGGAGAGGGAGAGTATAACCTCACTACGTTCGGATGTAGGTTGTAATCGCGCGACCGAAATCGAAAAACCGATTGCCGACCGGTGGCAGGAATTGGCCGAAGACGTGATCGCCGCCACGGGCAACAATCCGGTCCGGTCGATGGTGCGGGCTGACTGCGTGCGCCAATGGCTGGCTGATGCGTCTGCCCGTGGATATTCGTTCGAGACCGCAACCGAGATCATCCTCGGCACCGTTCGGGAGAAATCGCGCTTTGGCGGGAAGGGCAAACCGCCAGCGTGGTTCAACAGCCCCGTCACGCAGGCCTTGGCCAGTGGAACAATCCCATCTGCCCACATCGTGGGGAGCGCCCCGAAATCTCGCGCAGACCGTGTGGCTGACGCATGGGCCGGTGTGCCCGACATTCCCGGAGTTTGACCGATGAACGCAATTTCGACACTCGCACCATCAGCCATTCGCCAGCCCAGCCCGGATTTGAGTGTGTTGCTCGATGCCGTCCGCAACAGCGTGCCATTGCAGGTCCGCGACCTGACGCCGCAGCGCGTTGCCGAAGCGCGGGCCGTTGCGGGCGTTGCGCTCCAGCCTGCCGACCCCGTGCTAATTGCCGCGTGGCTGAAAAAGCTGGCTGGGTTGGTGGTGAATGGGCCGGATGAAGTGCGGGCTCGCCAGCAGGCCGAGGCTATGGTGGAAGTTTGCGGCGATCTGCCAGCAGCCGTGTGGTGCCCAGAAGCGCGTAGGGCATGGGCCCGCTCTGGTGAGCGTGGCAAGTTCTGGCCTGCACCGGCGGAGCTTTACGCTCACCTATTGCCGTTTGCCGAGAAAATCCGCTGGCAGGTTCACGCGGCCCGCAAGGTGGTGAAGTTGTCCGAGGCGGCCAAGGAAGCACCCAAGCGCCGCACGGCGGAAGAACGCGCTGCCGTTGAGTGTGCTGTCAACGCGTGGAAGGGGCGCCAGCCAGTTCAGCCCAAGGATGCCGTGAAGCGGCTCCAGCCAGATCAGCCGAGCCTGCGCCAGCGCATTGCCGAGTATCGCCGTCAGCTCGAAACGGCAGGCCCGGAAGCTCAGGCATGGTTGGAGCCGCTGATTACGAACCTAGAGGCGCAACATGCAGCGGTATGCCGTAAAAAGGCGCGAGGTTTCGCGGAGAGAGCGGTTAGAGCGTGAGAACGATAAATGACCGCATGAGCGGCTACGGTACACTCTGCGGGAAGATATGGGGATTTTAGGGGTATGTGTGAATTAAACGAATGGAAGCCAATGCACGCTGCGCCAATGGATGGAACCGCTATTCAAGCGCGTATTCCCGGCCACGGTGAAGATAATATCATCTCTTGGTTCGATCATTATGTGGATGAGAACGGGGAGTTTTGCGGCGCGTGGAATTTTGCTGAAGATCAAGAGCCGCCAGATTGCTGGACCGATGGTGTTTGTTGGACTTCAAATGAAGATGGAAAGTCTTCTGTTCAGCCCACTCATTGGAAGGAAATTTCATGACCAACACCGACCTAATAGGCTGGCACGAATGGCCGACAAATCAGCGTGAGGCCACACAGGAACCACGCACCGATCTGCCGCCCATACATGAGCCAGATCCGGGGTTGCTGGATGAGGAAATCCTACCGCTTCGGGATGATTGGATGAAGGGGCCGGGAGGGTAAGTTTTCCCTGTACTTTCTGGGCGGTTTGTGATTCCATCTGCGTATGAAATGGCGCGAAAACCTCCCAGACTTTCTAAAGCCCGGCAATGTGGAAACATACACAGCGCCAGTTGATTGGAATGTGGCCTGTGCGTTGCAGAATGTGCGGGCTGGTGTGCCGTTGACTGAGGCGCAGAAAGAGCTGCTCAAGAATGCGCGCGACTGACCGCACACCGCCACGCATCGTGATCGGCCTCTGGCTGGTGTTGGCGTTTTTCGAAATTATTGCAGGATTGGGTGGGTAATATGCAGAAGGTCGCAACAAAACCACGCTACATTATTCCCCATGCACAGGATAATGGACCTACGCCTGAACGGGCGGCTAAATCTGTTTTCACTCGCGGAAAGCCGCCTCGCGTTCTGACAACCGTGCAATCATTGCTTAACGCTGGCGATATCACGCAGGACGATGCAAACGCAGGGGAGCGTTGGTATCGGGATTATACCTTTGCGTATGAAGGCATTATCGAGTTTCCAGAAAATCATGTGTCGGACACAACTGTGAAGCATGATGATCTTTCTTGGAATATGACGCGTGCCGTGGCGCTAGAACGAATTTTGGACGTGCGCGATGCGCTAGGTGAGCGGGCAAACCAGATTTTGCGCTTGATGTTGGTAGATGAGTTGAGTTTTCGGCAGTTGGGGGAGATGTTCTTTCCGCGCGTATCATCTGGATCAGCTCATAGAAAAATATCGGCACAATGCGCAATGCTGCTGGGCCAGTTGAACGAGTTCTATAGGTTGCTGCGGTGCAAAAATAAAAAGACTTGTACCCCTAGCGAGGTTTCTGTATACGTTTAACCACAATGCAATAACTACGTTCACAAGCCGCCACAGTGCGGCTTTTTCTTTGCCCGGACAAAAGCAGATACTCAGGCGTGGCGACATAGTGCGTTTCAAGCGCCGTGATTCCCTGTGTGTTGGTATTGTGTCCGGCCTGTCGCTTCTTTGCGACATCATGCCTGCAACAGAAAATACATGGCACCGTGCAGACTTGCCGCTGTCTATGATGGAATGCGCGAGCGCGGGGCTTCGTCCTGATGTGCGTATCCGGTGTTGGCCACGGTTTGGTTTGATGCGCGGGAATGTATCAGGCCGCGCTTCCAATGCGCTGCTGATTGCAGTCGATGGGCGTGTTCAGCGTGAAGCAATGTTGCGGCAGTTCGAAAACAGTTTCGGGGGCGGCCACTCTTAACGATGTAGCGCACATCGCAATCCTGTTCTCTCTAACCGTTGGCTCCCGTTAGGTAGGTTTTAGTCAACGGCATGGGTAAAACGTGCCGCCTTAAATTAGCAGCGTTAAGGCAGGAAGCGCATTTCAGGAGATCGGGTATCCGGTAAAAATGCATGGCGAACCTTACGCCAAAACAGCGGCGGTTCGTAGAAGAATACCTGTCGAATGGGGAAAATGTCGTAGCGGCATATCGTGCGGTGTATAGTAAAGCGGCCAATGAAAAGACCGCTTGGACCAACGGCGCGCGTATGCTGAAAAGCACGCGAGTTGCACAGGTTATTCATGAGGCCCACCAAAGAGCCAAAAAACGTACTGACAAGATCATGGAACGCTACGCAATCACGAAAGAAAATGTGCTGCGTGAGTTTGCGCGTATTGGTTTTTCAGACGTCACTGACATTGTTTCGGTGAAAGATGGTCAGGTGGTTGTAAAGGATACGGATGATGTTTCCGATGATGCTCGCCGGACCATTTCTGAAATCAGTGAGTCCATCAATGAAAGTGGTGATCGCACTATCAAGGTGAAATCACACAGTAAGATCGCAGCTCTTACTGCGCTGGCAAAGCATCTGGGGCTGGATAAGCCTGATCCTCAAGATGATGATGCGATTGATGATATGGCGAACGATCAAGACCCAGAGCGGATAGACCGTGGCGAAAAAACTACGGAAGGGTGAGCGTGCCAAGCTTACGAACCCGCAGTGGAATATTTACGAGCATGGCTGGCATCCTGATTGTCGTTTCCGGACTGCTGTTTGTGGCCGCCGGTTTGGCAAAACATTTCTAGCTCAAGAGGAAATCCGGCGCGCGGTTCGGATGGCTGTCAAAAATGATGTGCATCCAGAAAATGAAATCTGGTTCGGAAGCCCAACTTTTAAGCAGGCAAAAAAGAACTTCTGGAACCGTCTAAAGCGGGCCATTCCTGAGAAGTGGTTGCTTAAGCGACCGAACGAAACTGAATGCAGTATGACCCTGAAATCGGATCATATCATTCGGATTGTCGGTCTAGACAATTACGATGCGCTGCGTGGGTCTGGCCTATATTTCTTTGTGGGTGATGAATGGGCTGACGTGAAGCTGGAGGCGTGGACAGAGACGATCCGGCCAATGCTTTCAACGGCTGGTGGCCACGCGTTATTCATTGGCACGCCCAAAGGTTTTAATCATTTTCGTGATGAGTATTTGCGTGGCCAGCCGGGGCCGCAGCACGAAAGTGGTTGGTGGTCGTGCCTTTATACATCGCTTGCTGGTGGCAATATCCCGTCTGATGAAGTTCAGGCCGCTATGCGGGATATGGATATCCGGCAGTTCCGGCAGGAATACGAAGCATCGTTCGAGACGTATGCGGGGCGTGTGCTTTACGCCTTTAGTCGCGCAGGTAATGTGCGGCCGTGTCCGTTTATTCTAGGGCAGCCGCTTTTAATAGGCATGGATTTTAACATCAATCCAATGTCAGCCACAGTCTGGCAAAAGTCAGGCGATGGCCTCTTGATGCAGGTAGACGAGATCGTGATGCCAACATCCAATACGGACGAAATGGCAGACGAGATCATCCGTCGTTACAGGCGTGACGGTCAGGTGTCGCATATCACGATTTATCCTGACCCTGCAGGAGCCCAGCGGAAAACATCAGCACAAGGGCGAACGGATATAAGTATCCTGCAGGCCAAGGGGTTTAACGTTTTGGCATCTCCCTCTCATCCATTGGTACGTGACCGAATTAACGTAACAAATGGAATGTTCTGTGCCGCGGATGGAACCAAAAGGGCGTTTGTGGATCCAAAGTGCGTGAAGTCGATTGAAGCGTATGAGCGTCAGACTTACCGCGATGGCACCAATGAGCCAGACAAACGTAGCGGATATGATCATATCGTTGATGCCACAGGTTATTTGATGTGGGGTGTTAAAAATCCGCCTCCACCAGCCCGCTTCGTAACAAACAAACGGTTCTCACTGAGCAGATAATGGATTGGCAGGAATTACAGGAAACAATTCTGGTGCCGCAGCAGGTATCTGCGCGGGCCCAGCGGTTGCTGCGTCTGTCTGCTGTGCGTGACGGCACGATGTATGACGCGCTGCCGTATCCGTTCTCGAAGGAGTGGAATAACGATGAGTATATCCCGCTCTCCCAGCGCAGGCCGTCTGTGCGTTCGCATCTATGCACAGTTGTGGTTGAGGATGCGGCCAGCCTGACATTCGGTGAAACGCATTGGCCAACACTGAAATGCGATAGCCCTGACACAGCAGAAGCGCTTTCCAGCATTACACGAGAGTGCCAGTTGCCTGCGGTTCTAATGGAAGCCGTTCTCAAAGGCTCTATCGGTTCTGCCGCATTGCTGGTTGAGGCGGTTGACGGGGCTTTGTCGGTTTCTGTGCTGGATACGCCATATCTGGAGCCTGAATTGGACGCCAAGGGTGATCTGGTGCAGGTTGTCAGCCAGTATCTTATCAAGGGCCGTCAGGTGCGTGCTCTGGGGTATGCTATTCCAGAGGGAAGCGACGCTGTCGATTACTGGTATCGCCGTGAATGGACGCGAACTGAAAGCCGCGTTTACAAGCCATGGCTAGCAACCAGTGATGCTGACCCGGAAGTGGATACCGAGCGCAGCGGTCCGCCGCACGGCTTGGGCTTTGTGCCGATTGTGTGGGTGCGAAACCTAGCGCCGCCAGGGCAGGATCCAGATGGGCCATGCACTTTTGAGCGTGCGATTGATACGGTTATTGAGGGTGATTACCAGCTTTCGCAGGTTGGACGTGGTCTGAAATACTGCTCTGACCCTAAGCTGGTGATTACTGGTGTAGGTGGCGACCCTGCGGGTGGTGGTGATGCACCAGCCAGCGAAGGTGGCTCTGCAACGGCGATTGTTCTGCCCGAGAAAGCCAGCGCGAAAATGCTGGAGATCAACGGCAGTTCTGCTGGCACGGTGATGGAATACTGGCGCGAATTGCGTGCGCTGGTTCTGGAAATCCTGCACGGCAACAGGGCGCATGCTGATAAGATCAGTGCTGCGCAATCTGGCCGGGCTATGGAGATGATGTGTCAGTCACTCGTGTGGCTCGCGGACCGGATGCGTCTGTCTTATGGCGAAGGTGCTTTACTTTCGCTGTATCGGATGATCTGCGATTTCTCTCTGGCAATTGAGGGTGGTATTCAGGTTGATGGCGAGCGTGTCACGCTAGATGATGCTGGTCTGGCGTTGGAATGGCCGCCGTATTTTTCCGCAACTGATGGTGAGATTTTGCAGTTGTCACAGGCCCTTGTGACAGCGGTAAAGGGCGGCATCCTTTCGAACGAAAGCGCATGCTCGATATTCGCGGCCAAGACTGGCTGCGCAGACCCCGCCACTGAGTGGGAGCGGGTGCAGGCAGAACTACAAGACCCAACAATACAAGCTGCCCGGAATGCAGACGCAGCCGCGACCAAAGCGGTGCGTGCGGCAGCGGGCGTTGGGAAAACAGAGACGCATCAGGTTACGGCCTGACGCTTCCGGCTGATGCCGGTTTTTTAATCAACAAGTGAGGGACTGATGTCCGATAATGCAAACCCTGCTGATGCTGGGAACGGTGGCGCTGATCCTAACACGCCGCGTGAATTGGCGCGTGCGCGTGCCGACCTTGTGACTGTGCGTAACGAGCTTAAGGCTGCGCGGGAAGATGTGGATGCAGTGCGTGCTGAGCGTGATGCGGCCATTAAAGCCCGTGATGGCTTCAAAGGGCAGCTTGCACAGCAGAAGTCCGACTTTGAAGGTAAGCTGGCTGAGGCACAGCAGGCCGTTGAAGCTTCGAAGACTGAGGCGCAAACGGCAGTCGCGCAGTCCAAGGCGCAAGCGGATCAGGCCGTCATTCGGGCAGAAGCCAAGGCGCTGGCAACCAAGCTGGGCGCTGTTTCTCCTGATGATGTGGTGCGGCTGATTGATCTTTCTGAGGTCAAGATGGGCGAGAATGGGCAGATCGAAGGGCTGGATGCTGTGATGGACGCAGCGAAAGAAAGCCGTGGCTATCTGTTCACTCAACCCGTTGAGCCCGGCACCAAAACCGGCACCACCAAAACGGCGCCAGACCCTAAGCCGGGTAAGTCTGAACCGTTTGATGCGCGCAAGGCAACGCCAGAAGAAGTGGCGGCCAAAGCGCAGGCAGCGGGACTTAACCCCAAACTTTTTACACCATCCTAACCGACTGCTGATGCAGTCTCGCCCAGCGGCTGATGCTGCGGGCGCTGTAGCAATGACTCTGCAAACAGTGAGATAACGAAATGGCAATTGCCGATTTCCCCGCAGCACTACAACCCATTATCCAGCAGGGCTTTCTGGCCCGTGCGTTTGAAGCTAGCCTTGAATCCAAGCTTGGCTTTCGCTCCGTTGCTGACCGCATGGATTTTCCTGCCCGTATTGGCCAGACGATTACGGATACACGCCGTGGTTTGCTGGCACCGGTTGAAACTCCGCTCAATCCCGCGGCCAACAGCAATTTCGATAACGGCATGTCTCCCACGGAATGGTCTGTGGAACAGTACACGCTGGAAATTGCGCAGTTCGGTAACACGATGGACCTCAATCAGGTCACGGAAGGTGTCGGAATTGCGAACCAGTTTGTCGAAAATGCACAGGTTCTGGGTATTAACGCCCGTCAGTCTCTTGACCGTTTGGCGCGTAATTCCCTATTTGGCGGCGCTATTGGTGGTGTTGGTGGGTATCTGGGCGGGAACACCCGCGTAACCACAGCGCTGGCAGCCGCAGGCACAACCGTTCAGGTTGATGATATCCGTGGTTTCCAGCGCGTCATGAATAGCATGGGGCAGGTTATCCCGGTTTCTGCAACCAGTGGCATGACTGTTACCGTTGGTTCCGGCTCTTATACGCTGGTTAATGTTGCTGCAGATGCGACAAACGTCAGCAAGGCACCGGGCGGTATTTCTGGCACGCTGACGTTCTCTGAGAATGTTGCGACAACTGATGCGGCCTTGAATGCTGCGGTGGTTGCTGCAACTGCACCTCTGGTTCTGCGCCCGAATGGTCGTGCCACAACAGCAGGACTTCTGGCATCGGGCTCCAAAGACGCCAATGGCAATGTGGTGACAGGTGATTACCTGACCATCGACACCATGCTGGGGGCAGTTGCTGCGTTGCGCAACAACAACGTTCCGACGATTGGTGGTTGCTTCAACTGCTTTCTCGACAACTCCCAGCTTCTCGGCCTATTCCGCGATCCTGATTTCAAGCTGCTGTATCGCGGTCAGTATGGGTCTGATGAATACCGGACAGGTCAGGTGTTCGAACTGCTGGGCATCCGGTTTATCCCGACCACGGAAGCCCCGCAGCAGGCGTCTCTGGGGCAGGGCCAGATTCATCGTGCCATCATCTGTGGTGCGGGTGCGCTGATCGAGGGCGACTATGCCAACATGGCGCAGGCATATGCCGATCTTCCGGGTGAGGTGGAGCATATTGATGATGTGCTGATGGTTACCCGTCCGCCGCTGGATCGTCTGGGGCAGATCATTGCGCAGTCTTGGTCTTGGATTGGTGGCTTTGCTCTGCCAACTGACCTGACGGCCAATACAACGATCATTCCCACGGCGACCAACAGCTACCTTAAGCGTGGCGTGGTGATTGAAAGCCTTGGCGCAACATCTCTGGGCGCTACAGCCTGATGAGCCAAGCGCGGCGCGGGGCGGCTAAACCAGCCGTTCCTCCTGCGCAGGACGAGAAAAAACCCGCTCCTGTGCAGGCAGTGCGGCTTCTGCGGCCTTTTGGCTTCATTGAGGAAGAATTCAATCGTGGCCGGTTCGAATGGAGCGCAGGGGAGGTTGTGAGTAACCCTGCAGAAATAGAACTGCTGCGTTCTCGTGGAGCGCCGCTGGAGACAGCATAATGGCAGATGCAACCGACCCTTTGACGGATGATGAACTTGTAACGGTACGCCGCTTCATGGGCTATCCCGCAATGGGCGGCATTAACAGCAGCCAGCAGTCTTGGCGCTTCTTTCGGGTATATGGCTTCAATGAATGGCGTCTGCGTAACCTTGCTGATGCCGAAGTCGCACAAGTGCGACAATATGTGAAAGACATTGCCAGTTTGGAAACGGCCATTCTGACTGCCAGCGACAATCTGGATACGGATCAGGCTGCTGTGTGGACGCACAACAAGAACGAAGTGCAGGACAGGATGGGCCTGTTTAATCGGTGGCGGCGGCAATTGTGCCAGTTTCTTGGTGTGCCGCCGGGCCCCGGCCTGCGTTCTGCAAATCGCGTGGTGATCTGAGGGAATATGACAATCAACAAAGTTCCGCCCCAGAGATGGGCACGGGTAGAAAATGGCGTTGTAGTGGACATCCGCTCTGTTGAAGCGGGGCAGCCTGCGCCTTGGAGCGAAGGCCGTGCCATTCGCGTGGCTGGCGTGCCCTGTGAAATTGGATTCATTGCGGACCATCATGGGAATGTGGCTCCACGGAACGGGCGGCCTGAGTTGATGGAGGGTGAGGCGGCATACTGTGCTCCTTGTGGCGTTCCTGCGCCTCCATCGGGTGTGCTGTCTGTCGCTCTAGCAGCGGCGAATGTTCATCCTTCCGAGGATGCAGAACGGCAGGAAGCTGAGCACGCAAAGCAGGAGGCAGGTAATGGCCAAGCTGACAACAGCACGCCGCAACCGGCTGCCTAAAAGTGCATTCGCTTTGCCCGGTTCTCGGCGTTACCCGATTGATACGAAAGCGCGTGCGGCCAACGCCAAAGCAAGAGCTACGCAGGAAGTGAAAAAGGGCAACCTTTCGCCCTCTACTGCAGTCAAGATTAAAGCGGCAGCCAACAAGGTTATTCGGAAGAAGAAGTGATGGCAAAAGCCCCAAAACGTCCGACCAGTATGAATGCGTATCTGCGCTCAATGCAGGATAGGAAAGAAGACCGGTTCATGTCCAACCTGACGGGAATGACAATGCGGGATTTCAAGAAAACACCGCAGGCGCGTTCTATTGATCGTGATGTTGTAGCGCTGAACCAGCAGCGTACGAAACGCAAGTAATGGATCAGGCACGCCTACAGGCCAAGGTTGCTAAAGGGTATGGCAAAACAGCACAGCGTGTTGGTGCGTTAACTACGCAATATCGGCCCACAGGACTGACTGATCCCATAGGCACAGCGCATGCAACGCTGTTTGCTGATTTTGCCTCTGATGCAGCATTTTCATTCAAGAAGCCGCCGCTTTGGGACAAGCCTACGGTTTTCGGGTTGTTCGATACGACCGATGTGCAGGCGGGCGATATTCTTGTTGCACCGATGGGCACGTATTTCGTGGCGCGGTTTGAGCCATTCCGTCCGGCTGTGTGCATTCTGACAAACCGTAATGTCAGTTTCACAGCCACCGGCCAGAGTGGATCAGGTGTTCTTGATAGTGACTCTGCCGATGCCTGTAATCTTGCCGGTTATCAGGATGGGTATAACGGCCAATCTACTGATGGATCTGGCTCTGTTGAGGCATCGGGTTGGCCAGTAAGCATTATCCTGAAAAATAAGGGTGAGCGTGTTTCCAGCGGGCTACCTGGTAATTTGCGTTCCGGCCAGTTTGAGATGCTCGCACCTGTTGTCCCCGGTTTCACGCCGCGTCCTTACATGACGGTTACTGATGATATGGGCACGGAATATACGGTTGATGCTGTGGAGCCTTCGCAATATGGCAACCGGCTCATGATTTCGGTGAACCAGATTTAATGGCTGATGTTGGCACCATTTCTAAGGCTCTGGCCTACACCATAGCGCAGATACTGTATCCCAACGGTATTGGTGCCGGTGTTTCGCCGTTGACTGGCAGGCGTACGATTGTGCGGCGTGGATGGCTGAACAATGCTGATTACACAGGCGCATGCAGTATCAAGAATGGCATCGACTATGTGGGGGTGACGGCTTATTCAACGGCTTACCGCCAGATTGCCGAGCCTCTTGGCTGGTCATGGCGCGAAGGTGCAATCAGCCCTTGCACCGTTACGCTCACAGCCTCTGGCAATCAGGCCACTGTCAGTATTGCAGACGGGGCTACGCCCAGTGGCGTTGTAGGGTTGCGCGTCATTCCAGATCGAAGCGGCCTGATACCCGACAAAACAAGCGTGGCATATGCGGTGCAATCAGATGATACCCCGGAGCTTATCGCGCAATCGCTGGCAGGCCTGATTGATGGAGCCTACACCAGCGGAGCCACGGTGATTGTGCCGAATGCGGCTCTGGTGGAAGCGGCTACCGCAGGATATGGACAGATCACGCGCGTAACACGCAGGCAGGAGCAGCTTTTCACTGTCTCCATTTTCACAAATGGCGGGAATGCGCGTGATAATTTAGGGAGCGCATTGGACGCGGCGCTTTCTGCGCAGTCATGGTTACCCACACTGGATGGGCAAAATGCCCTGATGCTGTTTGCCGGGGCTAGCGATGTAGACGCCATGCAGACCAGCGGCGTTTATCGGCGTGACTTCCGTTTTAAGATCACGTTCGACACACTCAATACCCAGACAGCAGCGCAGATGATGTTTGGTGTTGGGCTTGCCCATACAGTCACCCATGTTGGCGTGGCGCTTCATACGTTTGGCGATGTGCCAGGTAATGTCGGAGCAATCAGCACTGACGATATGGCAACGTTCTACAAAGATGCCGCCGGGAACCTCATGTTTGCGGTTGAGCAGCCCTACGCGGGCCTCATGCTTAATCAGGCTGGCGATGTTGTCCTACAGGACGCGGCCACCAATCTTGCCGGACAACCGGCTTAAATCAGCGAGACAATATGACGGATACACAGGGAAGCGCACCCGCTCAGGCGAGTGCGAAAGCTGCCGTTGCGCTTACCGCACAGGCACAGGGAAGCGTGCTCTATCGCGTGACGCAGCCCGGATATGGCTATGCGGTAGGTGCGACCATTTCAGACCCCGATGAAATCAAGAAGCACGGCGCAGACATTCGGCGCTTTGCTGTGCCCGTTGGAGGCGTGTGATGGCGAAAATTTACCAACAGGGAGCGCTGAATACCACGTCCCTTACCGTTCCGAATGTGTATGTGCAGATCCAAGCGCCTGTAACGCTTCTGAATGGCGTTTCATCCAGCCGCATTGGTGTTGTTGGCACATCCTCATGGGGGCCGGTTAATACGCCAGTCGTGGTTGGCGGCATGCCTGATTATCTTGCTCGTGTTTGGTGCTAAGCAGGCGCTGGCGACAGATATGGGCGTAAACGTCAATATCTGCGTGTATCAGGGTGCTTCTGACTTCCGTTGTGTGCGTGTGACCGATGGCACGGATAAAGCTGCCACTGGCACGATTTCAGGCGCTACGATTACGGCAGTCTATACCGGCACAGCAGGGAACGCGATTACTGCCACGCTGTCTCAGGGCACGCTTAACGCGGCTATGTGGACATTGACTGTGACGCATAGCGTGTTGGGAACGGGCACGTATCAGGGCACGACATGGGCCGATATTGTTGCTGCGGTCAATGCCGATGCATCGGCTCTGGTTGTCGTTACAGGCGGCACGACCCTTGCTGCTGGCAATGTCACGCTGGCGGGCGGTGCAGACGGCGGCACTCCTGCAGAAACAGCCTTCATCGGCACAGACGGCACATCCCGCACGGGCATGTATGCGCTGCGTAATCAGGGTTGCGCCATTGGGTTGCTGTGCGGGTTGTCCGATACAACCTCGTTCTCTGCCCAGATTGATTTCGGGCTGGGTGAGGGGCTGTATATGATTGCAGCCTTACCATCTGGCACGAGTGTTTCTGCCGCCACTTCTGCGCTTTCCGGAGCGGGTGCCGACAGTTACGCCATGAAGGTGATGCATGGTGACTGGATCTGGTGGGATGATGATACCAACGGCAATATGCTGGTATCTCCCGCTGCATTTGCAGCAGGGCTGCTGGCGGCTCTTTCTCCCGAACAGTCAACGCTGAACAAGCAGCTTTACGGGATCATCGGTAGCCAGAAGGCAGGTTTGACAAGTTCTGGCACGCTGCTTTCGTATTCTGATGCAGAGTTGTCAGCCTTGTTTGAAGCCGGGATTGATGTGATCTGTTATCCAGCACCAGGCGGGAACTATTGGGCTGTGCGTGGTGGCATCAATTGCTCCACATCCGCAGCAGTAAATGGCGATAATTACACACGCCTGACGAACTATCTGGCAGAGACATTTGCCACAGGGATGGGTTCCTATATCGGCCAGACGATTAATGCCGATCTGTTCACCAACATTGAAGCTACGCTGCTGGGTTTCCTAGCCAATATGCTGACGGAAGGTGTTCTTGGCAGCACGGACGGTAGCACTCCGTATTCGGTCGTGTGCGACACCAGCAACAACCCGGATAGTCGTACAGCCCTTGGTTATGTGCAGGCCGATGTGAAGGTCAAATACATGGGCATCCTGCGCTACTTCATCGTCAACTTGCAGGGCGGTCAGGGTGTGACTGTCACTGTGGCTTCTGGGGGCTAAGAAATGGCTACCAACCCATACAGCATTGGCCGGAACTGTCGGCTTACCCTCCTTTGGGCAGGCACCCGCATTGATCTGCGGGACGTGACCGGTTTTACCGCCAATCAGGAAACTACAACACAGCGTGCAGATCCGCTCAGCAGCACGCCGATTGAATTTGCAACACCGAATGGTTGGCGCGGAAGCTTTACGATTGCCCGTGCTAATCGCGCTGTTGATGATTTGATTGCGGCCATTGAAGAAGGATTCTGGTCTGCTGGTACGATCAATTCCGGCACCATTTACCAGTATATCAGCGAGCCAGACAGCAGCACGTCCAAATGGCAGTTCAGCCAGGTAGGGCTTTCGCTTTCAGCGGGCGGCACATGGCAAAAAGAGGGGATTGTTTACCAGACCCTCAGCTTCTTCTCTCCAATTCGGACTAAAATTTCATGAGCATTCCAGCAGAAGTTAAAACGGCAGCAGGTAAAACTCTTTCCCTGAAAGAAATTGATCCGGGCAGTATGCTGGATCTGATTGAAGCCGCAGGCTCTGCCATGAGTTCACAGTTTGCCGGTGCGTGGCTGGGGTATGCGCAGATGGTCTGCTCTGTGACGGCTATTGATGGTGTGCCTGTGCAGATGCCGATTACGAAAGACGAAGTGAAGGAACTGGCCAACGATATCGGCAATGATGGCGTAGCTGCGCTGATGCCGATTTTTTACGGTAAAAAAGACGCCAGTTCTGCCGATGAAAAGGCCGCAGTAAAAAACTGAGCGAGCACCCCATTTTTAGGGAAATGCTGTTTCTCGTTCAAAATGGGGTGCCGTGGGAAGTTTGCGGGAAATGGAGCGATAAGCGCAGGTTGGCCGCCTGCGTAGCTCTGCGCGAAATGCGTGGGGAAACGTTCGATTGGAATGCCATGATGTTCATTGAGGTGCCAGATGGTGCGGCAGTTTAAGACCATTGAGGGATTCATAGGCCATCTGACGACAAGGGGGCTTGCGGTTGATGTGGCCGTTCATCGTGGCGTGGAAGAGGGCGCTGCCCTTATTGAGCGCGATACGAAAGAACAGATCGGCCATTATTTGGATGGGCCTGAACCCGGTTTGCCAACTGCTCCACTGGCAGACAGCACTATAGACGAGCGTATCAGGTTGGGATTTACGCCGGATGATCCGGGGTTACGAACCGGCGATATGCGCGAGAGCTATGGCGTACGTATATCCGAGGCCGGTCCTGTGGTGCATGCTTCTATTGGTTCTGACGACATCAAGGCCGTAGTGTTTGAACTTGGCCGCATGGAGCAGAAAAACTATCAGCCGCCACGCCCAGAGCTTTCTGTGGCGGCCTTTAGGAATGAGCACAAGATCGTGCGTCGTATTGGTGCGCTTGCTGTTCGTGCGATGTGTGGGCTACCCCTTCCTAACCAGCGGGAAGGGGATGAGTGAGTCGGTTTAATGCGGGTTGAGAATGAGAGAGGCCGCCCATGAGCCACCTTACTAACTGGCAGAAAAACCAGTCGGCTAAACTAGGCGCACTTCCTAACTTTGGGCTTTGTTAGTCCAAACCGAGGCGTGCGGGTTGTGACTTTTGCATTAATCTCAGCCTGTAGCCGCTTCGTGTCGTTCACGAAGGATTCTTTTTCTGAGGAAGTCCAAAGAGAAATTTTTTTTCCACTCCTTTTGGAGGAGCGATCGGAGTTTGCCAGCTTCCCGTTCCGTGAAACAGTCAAGTCCATAACCTAATACCTCCAAAAAAAACTCATTTAACTTACCACCCTCCATACGACTAAGACTCGCTATAGACGATGGTGTAACGGCGATCTGCTCTTCTCCAGGTGGATTGCCAGCGAGAGTAGACATACAGATTACTCTGCCACCGTTGCATTCTATATATGCGCGTAGCCCAGCAAGAGTTCCGCCATATGTCAATACGTCGTCAACAACAACATAGTCGGCGTTGGCGACAATGTCACCAAAAAATTCTGGCGCATTTGCTATGCGAAAAACAAAGTTTCCATTTCTATCGCGCTTTGCACGAGGATATTGAAAGATGTTATCCGCTAGCTCTAAGCCCAATTCTTGGGCGATAATTGCGGCAAAAGTAAGAGCAAGGACATTACGGCGCGCGTCTGGTGGCTTCGCAGGGGCAACCACGTATGTAGTAATGCCACACAAATTCTGGGAAATTTTTTCTAATGCTGAAGCATCTATAAATTTATCGACCGCACAAAAAGCCGCATCTACATCACCAATGGATTTAGCGCAGTTTACGTCGGGATCCTTGCAATACACGAATCCACTCACTGACTTGCTTCCATAAGGGGAATGGATCGTTACAGGAGGAAACCAATCTGGCCACGGAAGACGAAGGCAAGCCTCAGAAGAAATTGGGTTGCCAGATCCTTCGTCAGATGTCGGATTTTTATCTAGCACGGGGGCTTCTTAAGCGAAGTCTCGTGGGAAGGCAACTTTTGGGATCCTACCGAGATCATTCCCCTGACCATGCGGCCTCACAACCCTTGTACTGCCTCCTCAAGCATGAGACTCTGGATGCTCTCCAGTAGGAAATAATTATGACTGTTGAAGCCTATAAAATCGGTGTCTCGCTAGTCGCTGATGCCACACAGGTTGTCGGTCCTGTTGGCGAAATGATCCGCGCTCTGGAACGTCTGGCGTCTACCCAGAAAGACGTGCAGATGGGCTTCAACAACATGGTTTCGTCTCTGGGCGGCGCGCGGCGACTAACCGCTGGTATGGCCTCTGATATGGAGCGTGCAGCACGGGCAGCGCGCACGATTGCTGCGGCTTCCACTAAGTTTCGTGCGCCTGTTGCTCCGCAGTCTGGCGAGGGTGCTGGAGGCTTTGCGCCCTTCGTATCTCCTGTGCCGACTGGTCGCGCGCGTGCGACATCTCCCGTTCCGCCATCAGCTACGCCGATTACAGATGCCGGTGGTTCTTACGTTTCTCCATATTCTGCTGCGGCTATGAATGTGCCGGGCGCTCCTGTTCCGTTATTGCCGCCTCCACAGACCGGAACTGCGCTTATTCCGCTGCCGGGGCATGGCGATAGTATGGGGAATACCCCTAACTTTCGTCGCGTTGAAAATCCTGCTGATTATCGGCCAAATTGGACGCAGAGTGAGCCTGTCCCGGGGACTGCCCTTATCCCGTATCCGGGAAACTTGCGCATGGATGGCAAGTGGGTGGGCGGGAACCAGACCTACGGGCCGTGGAAGCCGATTTCTAACGCGCCTTCTGGCTCACCTGCCGCAAACATGGCCGAGCGTGGCGCAACCATAGCAGCCGCAGCACGTCTGCCGCATTGGGTGGGTCCTCTAGCAGCTTATGAGGGGGCTCATGGTGTAGCGCACTTTGCCGCCAGTGGGTTTGATCAGGCAGCCGGGTATGACCAGACATTCCGGGGGATGAGTGGCGACCCTGTGGCCGCGCAGAATATGGGGGCCATTCAGGCAATCGCGCAGCAATCGATGAAGGATAACCCGTTTCTTGCGCCTAATGATGCTGCCCGGATTGCACAGGAATCGTACCAATTGTCTGGGGGCGAAGTGGGAGAGTCGCCACACATTGCCAGCCTCCTAAACCGGGTTGATAAATCTTTTCTTCTTATGGGCAAGAGCCCAGAAGCCGCCATGAAGGAAAGCATAGACTTTATCCGGGCGCAGGATCTTTCCAATAGGTTTTACGATAAGAAGACGGGCCAGTTTTCGTTCGATCGCGCAGAAAAAAGCACGAATACAGCGTTGGCAATGTATATTGCTAACAAGCAGTTCATGAATGGTCACAAGTTTTTGGCATTTGCCAAATCAGCGGGCGCAGAAGGCATGCGTATGTCTGATGAGGGGCTGTTGAATTTTTCCCATTTCATCGATGTCAATCCGAACCGCGCGGCAACCGCTATTAAGTCGTTTGACGATTTATTCCTCGGCAACCATACCCGCATGACGAAGAAGGATTTCGCGTATTTTAGCCAAAAGAAGTTCGGATTAATTGGCCGTAACGGTCAGTTTGTCGATCAGCAAACGCTTGCTGAAGATCCGATTGGATGGATTACGAAGCATATCTCACCCCTGCTGAGGGCGCACCCTGAAATGATAGGATATTTCCAGCGTAACAATGTTCAAGATGTGGTTAATGAGACAACCGGCGCAGAGGGTAACATTGCTCGGCAGTCTGCCGCGGCAAGGCGCACAGATGTAGCCAAAACGCTTGATGCCCTAGCAAAAGGCCCGAAAGCCGCCCAGTTGGCGATGGATACTTCCTTCGAACGGCTAGAGTTTACGATAGGCCGCATTACTCAGGGGCCGTTTGTGAAGTCCATCAATCTGCTGACCCAAACCTTTAACGGCATGGCAGACTTCGCTGAGAAACATCCTGACGATATCCGTATGTTTGCCAATGATGTTTATATGTTGCTGCAAGTCGTAACGAGTGTGGGCGGCCTTATTGGGAAGGCCATGGACAGTTTGCCGGGGTGGTTGCGGCGCTTTATCGAGGCTGGAGTTAGCGGTGCGGCCGCAGGTGCTGCGACAGGGGCAACAGTAGCGCTACCTTTTGGGGGCGTTCCGGCAGTGCCAGCGGCAGCTTTCGGCGCTTTGGGCGGGGGGCTTTTAGGTGCAGCTACATACGCGATTAATGAGGGCTTTCTTCAAAGCGATGGGATTGCCCGCAAAGTAAACGTAACCCCAACTGGCGCATGGACGCCCCCTGTGCAGATGCGAACCCAGCCAACAACGGTTCAGGAAGGTGACACGCATGTATCTGTTTACCTAGATGGCAAGCAGATCGCCGGGCATGTGCAAAGTGTGGTTAGGAAGGATTATGACCGCGAAATGCGGGCAAGTAATGCTATGCCAGATCCACTTTCAACGCCACGGGTGCCGGGTGTTCCGGGCTGGTGATGATTGTTCTCCAAGGGTTTGGTATTAGTGTCCTTTGAACGCAAAAAAAAGAGCGTAATATGGACGATAAATCTATGTGGAGGACGGTAATTGCCGCAGTTGCAATTACTACAGTCGGCAGTCTCTATTTTTATAATCAATACAAAAATGAACACGCCAGTTCGCTTGGACGCCCCCAAAACGAGCAAGTGGCTCCGCAAACAGAGGGGAGACCGCTTGTTTTTTCAGGTAATGTTTTGCCATTTACGATTATTGAAGCAGTACGTAACTATACGAATCCCAGCGTTCCTGACGCCCAAATTTCGGTTATGATTGAAGATGGTGGGCGCATGGAGGACTGGGCAGCTACAGCGGCTTACCTTGCGCGTTTAGCAGCAAAAAATGGTGCCGTTACTGGGAAAGTAAGGATTTTCTTAAATAATCCATGGGGGGATAGGTCTCCTACAGAATATAAAAATCTTGCAGATGCTTATTTTGATCTACAGCCAGAAGGAGAGCGGGTAGGGAGCGGATTTGATGTTTTCCCTGCCACGGAAATCGCGCCTTGGCCTCTCATGGTATATGACGAGTATGTTAACGAACTAGCTGAGGCCATCCCTACAGGGTTATCTGATGATGCTTTGGAGCGGTTAAATAAAAAGCATGAAGAGGCGGCAAGAAAATTTGTGGTCAACCGCTACCATTTGCCCTCATCATGGCAATATCAATCTAAAAGCACTTATATGCTATCTCAGGATTCCATTGATGGGAAACGCATTGGCATAACTGCCATTGAGAATAAAAACGATGTAAATAATGCTGAAGCTTGTTTGCAAAGCGACAACGGCACAGATTTGGTTCGTGGATGCATTAGGTCTGGAGATTTTTCTTATATTTTGCCGGACGAAAAGCGTCGGCCACCGATTAACTTTAACGCACGCAATCTGATTGTATCGGACATTTCACCTTCGGATTCATGCGAAAGCTTTATCAAATTCATAGATATGCACAAAAATTTATCGCCCGCCGACACAAGCCATAATAATGTGTTTTTAGGGACATTGATGTTTTCTGCGCATATAGATGCTGACACAATTGGAAATGATTATCCTCGCCTTTTAATAGGGTTCCTTGCTCAGTGTCACGCAAACCCAAAATTAGATATAACAAGCGCTATGCGTTTAGCGGCAGAAAAAGCGGGGATGTCTATTAAAGATTAGGCGTTCTTTACCTGAGTTTGATCGTTTGGTCTCCTATGGTGGTCAAATCCTTTCCGGGGCAGATGAGCTTTCGTTGAGAGCAGGCAAGCGGCGCTGGTGAATCGAATTACAAATCTCAATGATTTCTCCACAACGAGCAGAAATCATTGAGGTAATCGTGCCATCAATAGAATGTGGATGATATTTATTCGTTGCTCTTTAACATCATCAGGGCCGGAAATGTTTCATCGTTAAGTAGCGCTCCGAAATGCGCGTCTCCTTTAAAGTTGGGCGCAATCTTCCGTAAGTTATCTTCATTAAAGCGCGGCCAGTTCACTTTTTGGTAAAGGGCGCGGGTGAAATCAAATGATACCATTGGATAGGTAGCATTATTCCCGTAATCATCTGGATTTACATACTGAAAAACAAACGTACACTGATCAATTGTAGGATTTCTGTCAAAGAATCCTTTCACGATGTAAGGAGCAGTTTCCGCCTCAAAAATATTCATAAGGTAATGAGGGGCGACATTTCCTAATGTCGGGCTGACTTTTTTGCTAAAAATATCAGCATCAACCATATCCTGAACATGAGCGGCGAAAGTTGGCTGGTCGATAGATGTCGTCACAGCGCAGTTTGGCGCGGCATTTTCTGAAAATGTGACTCCCCAACTCGTAAGCAGAGGAGTGTTTGCATCTTGAGCAAAAGCTGCCGCACAAGGGGAAAATAAACCCAAAAAGAGTAAAATGTAGAATTTGCGCATTATACACCAAGTCTAAAGAGAATATCTTACAACCAACTCACCACACCCCCATGCCGTGAACAAGTACCCCGATGGTGCTGGCTAAAGCTGAACGTGCCATCGCCGCACTTTGCTGTGGCTCCTGATGGGGCTTGCTCGTTGCGAGTGTGCGCAGGGGAATGGATCGTGCGACCGTCTACGTTTCTGTAGTGGCGGTGTTCTTCTAGCTGGTTTTCATCGGGCTTTTGGTATTGGTATGGCGCAGTTTGTGTCTGCTGGTCTTGATATGTCGATGGATCAAATGCGAGAGCTGGGTTAATGAAAGAGAAGGCGGCAAAAGCCGCCAGTAACAGCTTTTTCAGCACGTTCATTTTTGGCCCTCGAAGTCAGAATAGCGCTGCACCGGGCCAACAGGACTGGACAGGTATTCCATATCGTCTAATGCGATGCCTTTAGGCCGGTCTTCGGGTACGCCGTGAGTGCTGATCCAGTTGCCCGTTAAAAGCCCGCCTTCATAATCGTGAACGAATAATATTCCCCATTCGGGGTGTGTTTTGGAGCGAACATTGTCTCCGTAATCTAGCCCGATTTGTTCTAATTGGTCACTCATCCGAATCTCCCTTCCCGTAGAGTTTGCCCGTACGGGGGAGGGGTTGGGGAGTCTGGGTCTAGAAGGGGATTTCTTCGTCTAGTTCTGAGGAATACGTTCTTTTTTCGGGTTCAGATGGGATGGACCAGTCTTCTTTGTGAAGTCCGGCGCTCTCAAGCAACTGTAGCATCACATGGTCTACAGCGTGCCTATCTGATGTTTTCGTTTCACGCCACAAGTCAAGAAGTTGAGGCATTGAGGGCCAAAGCACCTCAATATTTTGCCGACGCAATTTTAATAGATCAGGAGACGCAGAGAAAAAATTCCAATGCGTTTTTACAAAATCAAGCATCTCCTCATCTTCAAAGGTAGGATGAGTTCTCTGGTCTAAGGCAAGTTTTATGGCGCGAACCCCCTCGTTGACATCCCAATAAGACAGCCAGTTCGCTTCAATGTTGTGATTTTCATCTTCAATATAGGATCGGTCGGCAGCATCCATAACAGAGCGTTCAATAACCTTTGTGATGGTTTGTCCTTTAAGACGCGCCACGAATTCCAAAGCAAAGCGCATCTTGGGATCAAGCCTGATAGTTAGGCTCTCCGACTTCTGCGGTCGTTTACGTTTGCGCTCAGTGGTCATTCCGAATCTCCGATACTGATTAAAAATTACACGCACTGAAAAATCATTGCAAATTACGCTTGCACCGATAATGAGAATCGTGGAATAAAAGCACTGCACAATATGTGCATGAACATTAACGTAGGTGCAAAGATGTCTAACTACGTGTCCTCACGAGAGAGGGCCTTCGATATTTACAAAGAGGCTAGGCAGAAAGAGCCGAAGACACGCCTAGTTACGGTTCTCCCCACGGCAGAGGTAGAGGCCATTGATGAATGGGGAGTGCCAAATGGAATGGAAAGCAGAACAGCTACCATTCGTTATTTGATTAAGTTTGCGCTCGAACAAAAGAAAGCAGCAGGCCCTAACGCCAATCAGACGCCTGCTGCTTCTAAACAGTGAATAAGGAAAACACTGATATGAATTCTATTATCACAGCGGGCATTACTCCTGCAATGATTCCAGGTATTCGTAAGGCCATTGAAATCTGCGACGAATATGCAGTAGCGAATGGGTTTATTTACATTGATGAGGTGGAACGACTTTGCCGGTCAAATGATTGGAAGGACGTTTCCAAGCATGAATTGGCAGTCATTCATCATCATAAATCAAATATTTGCACAAGGATTGCAGACCATCTGCGCGCCCTGATTGGCGAAGGAGATGCGGCATGAGCAAGCAACTCACGACCATCGACTTTCACGGCTCGAAGCTCATCGCGATTGCTGGTGATCGTCCTGAGAATACTCTGGTGGCGATGAAGCCCATTGTTGAGGGAATGGGGTTAAGCTGGGAAGGTCAAAGGAAAAAGATACAGTCGCACCCAGTGCTTTCGACCTGCACCACCGTTAAGGAGGCGCAGCTTGCTGGAGATAACCAAGAGCGTGAGCATACATTCCTTGCTCTCAATCGCCTTAATTTCTGGCTGGCTACCATACACCCAGATCGGATCAAGAATGAAGGCGTCCGCAAGGCAGTCATTATCTATCAGACAGAACTGGCAGATGTGGCTTTCAACCACTTCTTCGGGAAGGCCATTGCCGCAGGTAATCATCTGACTGCCAAAGAGGCCGGGGGTATAGCAAAGGGTGTCGTCAATAAAGCGTTGACACCCATTAGCGCAAAGCTGGACGAATTGATGCAGAAGGTTGATGGGGTTCTTGCTGTTCGTCCCGTTGGCGTGGCGGTTGTAAACCATCGCACAGCTAAGGGTTGGTTACAGCATTATGGCGTTACCAAACGGCGCAGGGGATTATCTCAAATTGTGTCAAACGCTCTGACGCGGCTTTCTATAAAGATGGGTTACGTTATCAGTTACACGGCGGAAGAAGGTAAGCGCAGCTTCCATGAGGTTGTAGCAAACGCCTATTTTGGCGTTGGCGCGGGCCGTCACCTTTTGCCTAAGACTGTTAAAGACCAGAAGGAAATGAGTTTGGAGCCCGCGCCATCCCCTTTTCACCAAACACCAGCGTAAGCGCCATAAAGGCCAGCCACCCTTTCGAGGGTGGCAACGCTGGTGTGAGAATGAGTGAACAGCAAATTGCCAACGCCATAATCAATGTACCTCAAGCATTCCCAGAATACAGAAAGAGATATGGCGGTGAGCCAGAGAAAGGTAAGCAGGCTTTAAGGAAGGCGGCGCGAGCAATCATGCAACTCTGGCACGATCTTGAGGAAGAAGAGCGGGCTGGTGTGGGGCGGAAGGCTTTGGCTTGAGGGGAGGCGGCCTGCGGGCCGCCTTTTTTAGGAGAATTGAAGTATTAGATACTAAGAGTGTGCACATTCGCATTCATCAACAGGCTCTAGTCTTAAGTTCAGCTTAAGACCAAGAACGTGCGCTGCTTTTTGCAATGTATCTAGTTGAACCTTAGGATTTTCCGGATCTAAAAGACGGTCAATTTGAGTTCTGCTTGTAGTCATAGATTTCGCCATGGCGGTTTTGGTAACTCCGCCACTTTTCATCTTATCAGAGAGCTGCCATGCGATGACGCGCTTGAGTGCGATGGCATCAGTATCATCAAGGCTTCCGTCTTCAATCAGGAAGTCCTCGAAGCTGCTCTCATTTTGTAGATTTGCAACTTCTCGTTCCATCATGCTTTTCCTTTTTTGAGCGCCTCTATGTGAGCTTTTTGGCGGCATTCAGCCGTTTTGAGCTCGACATCAGGCGTTGCTTCCGTTTTCTTTATAAAGCCAGACAGCAAAACCATTTTGGATCGTGAATCTATGTAGAATAAGATTCTTGCTATCCGGTTTGTAAGGTGAGTTCTTACTTCGCAAATACCGTTTTTTAGTGGCCTGCAGGTTGGCATTCCAATGGGCCATCCATACTCCACGGTGCGAATGTCTGCGTTTATTTTCTGCCTGTCCTCCTTCGGGTTTACAGAGATTAAGAATTCTCTGACGGGTTGCCTTCCATTAGCCGTCGCATAGAAGACGGCCTCGACGCGGATTTCTCACACTTGAGGCAATTTCGGGTCATTTTGTAGAATTCAGTCATCCCACAGGAGCCCGATCTGGAATATTGACGATATTCTGCTTCTGGCGGCGGGTTCTGAACGCAGTGAGGGTGTCACGGCCTGAGAAGGCAGTGTTGGTGGAAGCTATGTGGTCTGTGCACTGTCTGTTTCTTCAGATGGCCTGCCGGAGCCTTCGCAATCGTGCATGAGCGAGGGCGAATTCATGCTGACAGGGGAACATGTCCGGCATGGACAGGACAATCCGACGGACGCTGAGCGTTACACGTGTCGCGATTTTGAGCAGTCGTGCGCGTATGGTGCCACAGGTCGCCGTCTCCAGGCTGGTCTGGCCAAGGGCCAGTCTTTGCAGAGCGGTCAGCAGGACATAGGCTGCGGCCGAGAACCACAGCCGGAGCTGGTTGGCCCGGATGGTGTGGGACGAGGTCCTGTCTGAGAACAGATCCATCTGGCATTCCTTGATGCGGTTTTCCATATCCCCGCGTGCGCAGTAAATCTGTTCGTAGAGATGGCGGGGGTCGGACATTCCCTGCGGTAGCGTGGTGACAATAAAGCGATGATAGCGGTTGCCGTGGCGCCATTCGGCCTTGGCCACGACCCGCCTGCGGCGCGTCCAGCTGTCCTTTGTGATCCAGTCAAAGGAGGCGAAACCGCGCGCAGCTCTGCCTGTCGTGGCGGCTTCGTCACGAACCTCAGCGGACAAAGAGGCAATCCGGTCATACAGGCGGGTGTTGCCTGCAAGCCCGAACAGGAAGTCAACGTGGTTGTCTTCGCACCATGTCATCAGACTGTCCCGGGCGAAACCGCTGTCCCCACGCACCAGGATACGCACCCGGGGCCAGCGGCTCCTGATCTGCTCCACGATCCGGCGGATGTCTGCCAGTGCTTCCTTCCCCGGGTCCCTGTCTGCCGTGCGCAGGGTAGCGCTGAGGAGATGGTCCCCGCAGAAGACATACAGGGGAAGATAGCAGTTATGGCCGTAATATCCATGAAAGGCGCGGCCTTCCTGATGGCCATGGATACGGTCATCGGTGGCATCCACATCCAGAACGATCCGGGCGGGTGCGTGCTCATGCTGGTCAAGGAAGAGCGTGACGAACAGGGTAGCCAGGGCCTCATGATCAGCAATGATGCGGCAGTAACGATCTGCCTTGTGCCCACTGCGCTCCAACCGGTTCAGCGTGGATTTTCCTGCCAGTGCCGCACAGTTGGCCCGGCTTCCTGACAGACGTCCCGATACCAGACCCATGACAGGATCATGACGTAAAGCGTCATGGTCATTAAGGTCTTCATAGCCCAGTGCCAGGCCCATGATCCGCTGACGGACAAGGTCTTCAACCCGGTATTCCACAAAGCCGGGATGCCGCTTATCGCGAAAACAGGCAGCAAAGCGGCGGCTGAGCCCCAGAATGTCATCAGCCTGCTTCACCAGAATGACGCCCCCATCCGAACTCATGCGACCCCCGTCAAAACGGGCTACAACACGCCGTCCACAGGAGGCTGGAAATTCATACGCGCCTGCGCTACACTCTGTCTGCATCGGGTTTTCTTATAGCTTACGAAAATTTCTTTTACACAAAATAGACTTTTTCATAATCTAACTCGATGTACAACCCTTCTGTGAGATTTCCGCGTCGATTCTTTTGGGCGCTTTCATTTGGCTCTGATGCATCCTTGAGCCTCCTTATGCCACCCTCTTTTTTGTATGTACCTTTTAAGGTGCGTTTATCAAGTGAACAATTTGAGAGAGGTAATTTTTCTATCATTTATGAGCTTGCCTACACGTCGCCACAACCCTTGTACAATCTCCCAAAACATGAGATTCTAAAGCAATGCCATTGCTTCCTGTCGTCATGCCTGAAATTTGGTATATTGCTGCATGCGCCGTTTAACTCTCATAATCCCCATACTAGCCCTCGCAGCCTGCTCTCATCCAGGCACCCCATACGGGCGTGATTGGGGAGAGACGGATGCACGCTGCATGCGCCGGGTGATGAGCGCGCCCAATGCCCGCGAACAGTTCAGTTTTGATATGGCGGCAAGTGTATGTGGGCGCGTTGAGAACCTTGCTACGCATTCCGTTTTCACGGCCAAGGCCTTACTGCTAGATCTGCGCTCTGATCCAGAATTGCAGCAGATGGCGGAAGATCCTGACATCAACGTGAAGCATAGGCCCTTTGTGCCGCGCACTTCCGCGCAGCCGTTGCAGAAATGGCCTGTGTTCTCAAATCAGGGCGTCGTGCAATAGGGCTTGTACCCTAGCGAGGTTTATGCCATTCTTTCTCTATCATCGCCCGTTTTGTAATTAGGCCGTTCCGCATGGAGCGGCCTTTTTTGTTAGCGCCATGGTCAGCCTGCTCAGTATTGAAAACGTCATTGGCTCTATTGGACGTTACGGGACAACTGCGCCTGTTACTCTGGGCAGCGTGCCTTTGTATGGCATGGAAATTCCTGATGTTCTGACCAATGGTGGCCAGCAGGGGCTGGAAGTGCATTGGTTGCCCGGCGGCACCAAGATTGTTGACCGCTTAGGAAACGATCCAGCGCGGTTTTCATGGAATGCGCGGTTTACTGGACCAAATGCGTTGGCGCGTGCGCAACTTCTGTCCCAGATGCGCGATGCAGGGCAGCCGGTTTCGTTCACGGGTCCGGGCATCAATGAAACGGTTATTATTGCTGAATACGCCTTTGATTATTCGCTTAAGGGCGCGATTATTCCATATCGTATTCAGTTAGAACGCCAGTCTACTTCTGTTACTTCTACCAGCACATCAACGTCTGCGCTCTCATCGCTGATTGGGGATGATGCGGCCAGTGCCCTTTCTGACGTTACGAGTGCATTAAGTGATGGAGCTCAGGCTCTTTCCAATATTTCCGCGCAAGGTCAGGCTGTGATTGGGCAGGTTTTCCCGTTGGCGAATATGGTTGGAGCGGGTAGCGCCTTGGCATCTGTGAGTGATAAGTTGACCATGGTGCAGGGGTTATCAGGCGCGGGCATCAATCTCGCCTCTGCGCCCGATAATGTGGCATCAATCGTGACGGGCTTAAAAGCCTCTGGGGTCAACCTAATGACCACCATTTCGCAAGCTGGTGCAAATATTTCGGGAATTTCTATCCAGAATGGCTCTAGCCTTTCGGCACTTACGGCCAATGCAGGTTTGCAAAGTGCCGCTGTTGATAGTGGCGCTTTGGTTAACCGCGGCTATGCCAACACTTTGACTGCTGGAGACAGCAGCGAGAGTTGGCAACTTGTATCGGCAGCAGCATAGATGGCGAACACTGTTAAAGTAAGTGCGGCAGATGGAACTTTATACCATGTGGCCTGCCGTGAATTGGGTGATGCCACACAATGGTGGCGGATTGCGCAACTGAACGGGCTGACGGATCCTGATCTTTCACCTTTCACCATGCCTGTAACGCTTACGCTGCCTACACCTGATCAGACCCAGAATGCGGGCATTCCTGATTATACATCATGAGCGACATTACACAGGCCGTTACCGTTGTTGGCTCCAGCGCCGCTAATTGGTGTCGTGCGCCACGCTGCCGGGTTCTGATTGACGGAAAAATCAGGCAGGAAACGCAGGTAAAACAGTTCTCCCTGATGAGAACGCGGTATTCCCGTGCAGATACCTTGACGCTGACGTTTGCCGTGGACCGACAGCTTTTGGCTTCAGCTAGAACTGCAGTAGCGCAGGATGGTTTGACCAGGCAGACGCAGCCAGCGGCAAACCGGGGCCGGAAATCGACATCACACTGCAAATGCAGGATGCCGCCTTGGGTGGTGCGCAGTGGACAACAATATTTCAGGGTCTGGTAACAACGGTTTCCTATGAACCGACCTTGGCCACGCTGGACATTGAATGTCGGGATTATCTGGCCCGGATTTTAGACATGCGTGTTCTGGCCGCTTGGATGAACATGACCGGGCCAGAAATTCTCAAGGATATGGCTGCGCGGGCAGGGCTGGCTGCGAACGTGTCGATTACGGGCGGCATGCAGGGACAATTCCGTCAGACGGAACATAAGCGCCATTCTGGTGTAAGTGGCAACCGCTTCCGCAGTGCCTTTGATCTGGCGCGGTATATCGCCAACAGTTCACAGGCTGATCTGTATGTGGACGGCACAACGCTTGTGTGTCGGCCCATGCTTTCGCCTTCGTCTGATGGCGCTGTTGTTCATAAGATGGCGTATGTGGACAGCGGAGTGGGCGCAGCAATACGGGCGGATTGTGAAAGCCTTACGCTCAGACGCGATTATCAGATTGCCAAAGGTGTGATGGTGCATGTGCTGTCTTGGGACAGTCGTCAGCGCACTAAGGTGGAATGGTATTTCGGCCCCGATGGTGGCTCTGCGCGCAAGGCTTCAGAAGTCGGGAACCTGCATAGTTTCCAGTTTCCGGGTTTGCGTATGGATGAAGTGCAGGCGCGCGCTGAGCAGCTTTACCATGAGATTGTCGCGCATGAGCGTGTAATTTCTTACGAAGCGCCGGGAATGATCAGCCTAGAGCCGCGTCATTTCATGTCTCTGGCGGGTACAAATTCCACATGGGACGGAACGCACGCGGTGGATGCGGTGACGACATCTTACGGCGAGGGCACTGGCTTTCGGCAGAATGTCACATTGCGCAACCGCGATGTGACGCAGGACGAGACGCAGGAATATGATTGATAGCAGACCAATGGCGTTCGCCGCTGGCGGCACCTATGGGCAGCAAGAAAACGGTCTAATCTCAGCGGTTGATCCGGTTACACATGACGTAAAGGTCAAGGTGATGCCAGGCGGGGTTGAAACGGGCTGGTTGCCATTCGCCGCTGTGCAGGTTGGAGACCTGTGCATTTCCTGCCCGCCGAATGTAGGCACACAGGTGCATTTGCTGCCGGTTTGCGGCGACCCTGAACATTCTGTTGTGGCCGCGCCTGTGTTTTGCACCGTGATGCCGCCTCCAGTATCGCCAGCAACAGGAAAGGTGGCCCAGCCGGGGGAATATCTGCTGATGGCTGGATGTGGTGCGCCTCCTGTGGACGAAAAAAGCCGCGAAAGAGGTGAGGTTGCACAAGCTGCCCCATGGATGCACGTTACGCGGGATACGCTTTATTCGGGTGTGGGAGGCGATACAACAGCCACCATAAAGGATGGCCAGCACCAGTGGAAAGCGGGAGGCGTTACAGCCACGCTTTCGGCTTCTGGCTTTGAGGTCACTGGCGGGAATATCACCACCGACAAGGATGTGAAGGCGGGAAGCATCAGCTTCATCGGTCATGTTCACAGCAACGGCAATAAGGGTGAGGATACGGGAGCGCCCGTTGGATGAGCTGCCTTTCCTACGAATGGGGTGGTGATCTGCAGGTTGATGCGTCTGGAGCGCTTCGGATTGCCAGCAATCATGATGGTGTACGGCAACGCTTGCTCAGGCGGCTTATGACACCACAAACTGGGTATATCTGGCAGCCTGACTATGGTGCCGGATTGCCCCAGAAGATCGGCCAGATCATCACGGAAGCAGAGCTTTACGCGCTTATCCGCTCCCAATGCGCTTTAGAGGCCGGAATTGATCAAACGCAGCCCGTGGCTGTGACGCTAACCGATAACGGAAATAGCGGCTTCTCCTGCCTAATTTCTTATACTGATGCTCAAACAAACAGCGTGCAGGCCCTGACGCTGACCTGACGGAACATTCATGTCGCTTCCTTTAAGAACGTATGCCGCGCTTGTTGCTCAGTCAGTGGCGGCAACGCAGGGTGCGTGCGCCTCATTGCTGGATATGGCTGTGGGTACGCCGCTGCGGGCAATTATGGAATCTGTGTCGGGCACAGGTCTATGGCTGCAATATATTGCGCTGCTTATCCTTTCGCGTTCAAGGTTGGCCACATCCAATGGCACTGACGCGGATAGCTGGGTGGCTGATTTTGGTATGTCCCGCATGCCGGGTACTGCTGCTACGGGTGAGGTGACACTCACCTCATTCCAGCCAGATCAGCAGTCGGCATCTGTGGCGGTTGGCGTTCTTGTTCGCACTGTTGCTGGCGTGAATTATACCGTGACGGAAGATACGAGCAATCCGGCATGGTCTGCCGCAACTGGTGCTTATGTGCGGCCAGCGGGAACGGGATCTATTACTGTACCCGTTGAATGTCAGGTTTCTGGCTCAACTGGTAATGTTGCCGCTGGCGCCATCTGCCTTCTTGGAACCAGCATTGCCGGTATTGATACCGTTACGAATGCAGTAGCGCTTGTGAATGGCTCCGATGGAGAGACAGACGCACAATTAAAGGCTCGCTTTCCTGATTGGCTGGCGGCAAAAGCTACAGCCAGCAATGCAGCCATCGAAAATGCTATTGCTGGCGTGCAGACCAATCTCACTTACGAGATCATCAACTGCGAAGCGCCAGATGGCACATTCCGGCCGGGATATTTTACGGTTGTTGTCGATGATGGCACAGGCACGCCATCTGCTGATCTTCTGGCATCTGTGTACACGGCGATTGATGCAGTTAAAGCGGAAGGTGTTGGGTTTGCTGTTATTGGGCCGATAGAGCTTCTGGCAACTGTCAGCATGACGGTAACCGTGGCTGCCGGAACAGATACAGCTACTGTTCAAACCAATATCCAGAACGCGATTACGGCAGACATTGATGCCCAGAAAGTAGGGGCTGGTTACGCATACAGCCGCCTTCCTGTGGTGGCTTACAACAATGCCGGGGTGGATATTGTTTCCATCACGAATGTGCTGTTGAACGGCGCGCAATCGGATCTAGCAGCCGCTACCAAACAGGTGATCCGGGCAGGTTCCGTTGCGGTGACGGTTGTTGAGGCAGGCAGCTAATGGCTACGGGAGATCAGAACGATTTTGCCCGCCGTGTTCGGCAACTCCTTCCATTCGGCTGGTTCCCAGATCCTCCAGCAGCAAACCAGAGTGAAAAAGCGCCTGTTCTGAATGGTGTTTTGCAGGGCATCGGGAATATTCTGTCATGGGTTTATGACCTGTTCGGGCAGGTTAATTTTCAGATGCGTCTGGCCACGGCCACAGGCTCTTTTCTGGATATGATTGCCTACGATTTCTTTGGCGATGCGTTGCCTCGTGCCTCTGGAGAGACAGACGCAGCTTATAGAAAGCGCATCCAAGAAGCACTTGTTGCTCAGAAGAATACCCGCACAGCCATTACGGAAGCATTGCAGGATCTGACGGGGCAAACGCCTATCGTGGTTGAGCCCACGAGCGCCAGCGATTGCAAGGGACTTGGTTCAACAGCAACGCCAGCCGCCGGCGGTGGCTACGGGTATGGTGTGGCGGGACTATATTACGGTGGCCTGAATGGAGGCCAGTTTTTCGTGACGACAAAGCCGGGCAATGCAGCGTCCGTGGCGGCAATTTACGCCGCAATCAATAATGTGCGCGCCGAAGGTGTTACGGCGTGGGTGAAGGTTGAAAACTGATGCAGCGCAGGATTGTTTATCAAGGGCAGATTCCGCTTGATGCAGATTTGTTGTGGGGTGAACGCAATCTGAAAACTGCATTGGGGCAGGCGTTAAATCTTCTTTATGGAGATTTTTCTACAGTTTCTGCGGCTTTCGGTTTTTCTGTTACGCCATCTGCTTCTGCGCTGACCATTGCTGTAGGCTCTGGTGTCGTGGCATCTTCTGGCGCCATTGATGAAGCAGCTTTCGGCGGGAATGGGGGTGGTATTTCTGCTGATACATCCGCGCAGTTTGTTGTTTACGGATGCGCTGGAGGAAGCATTACCCTCACAGCAGGGCAGACAGCAACGTTATATGCTGTGTGTTCTGAGGCGGATACAGATGAAACTGTGCTGCCATTCTATAATGCGGATAATCCAAGTCAGACGCAGGCTGGACCCGGAAATGCAGGCACGTCTTTACCGGTTACCCGTTTGGCGCAAGCGGAATTGGTTCTGGCCGCCGAAGCGCCTGCATCACCATCTGGCGGTGCAATCGTTCCTCTTTACACGGTAACAGTTCCCGCTGGCGCAACAACTGCCGCTGGAGCCACGACTAAAGCCCTTACAGCGTTTTATCCGACCGTACCGCAACTAGAGCGTGGCCGTTATCTGGGGACGCAGAAATTCACGAGCAGCGGCACGTATACCCCAAGCAATCGCGCGCGTATGGCGCGTGTTCGGATGTGCGGTGCGGGTGGCCCTGGCGGTTATGCGCAGGCAAATAGTGACACGTCTCATGTTTCGGCTGGCGGCTCAGGTGGTGCTGGCGGCGAAATTGAGTTCTGGTTCGACGTATCGGACGGCTCTGCTCAGTCAATCACTGTAGGGGCCTCCGCTGAATCCACGAATACGAATATTCAATCGACAAGCGGCTCTTCATGGTTTGGTGCCGCAGTAGAGTGCCAAGGCGGGAATGAGGGTGGTTATGGCGTAACTACGGGGAATACTTCTCTTAGTATTGGTGTGCAGGCTGGCGGTGGACCTGCATACGTTCATGACAGCACAAAAGTTCTATCTGTTGTCTATCAGAAACAGGGGCAGGGCGGCGCTGGCGGTTGGGCCATTAATGGAACAGTATATCCGGGGATTGGAACGCCGTCAGGGTGGGGGGCTGGCACCTACACAACCGATAACGGGCCGGGTACTGCTGCGTCAGGGTTTGGCGCGGGCGGAGCGGGCGGCGGCTCTAATACAACGTCAGGATATGCAGGCGGCCTTGGCTCTGCTGGTGTTGTGATTATTGAGGAATACGCATGATGGAGCGGTACATAGTTTACCGCATCATAGCGGCTGGGGCGCAACCTATAGGGTATGTAGTGAATGCAGTTCTATGGGACGGAGAATCCGCGTGGACGCCACCAAATGGTATGGCCATCATTCAGAATAATACTTTGAATATTGGCGATACTTACACGCCAGCTTCTTAGAGCCCTTTTGGAAAAGGCCGATGACGCCGAAATAAGTATGGACGAGACCTCTACATTAACACGAGAATGACGGAAATCCGTTATTTCCTGATGCTATATGTGCGCTCAGTGAGGCTGATTTGGCGTCAGATTACGATTTTCCAAAAGGGCTCTTAAAGCTTTTCTTTCCTATTTTTATTTTAAGGCCGCTTCTCGCGGCTTTTTTAGAGGTGGTCCCCATTTTTCGGACAGGGCGATAAGCTATCATCTGGCCTGAACGAGGACGGGTTTTATGGGCAAGGTTACGCGGAAACGGTATGCGGCAGAGTTCAAGTCACGGGTTGCGCTGGAGGCGATCCGTGGGGAACTGACGCTGGCGGAACTGGCTTCGAAACATGGGGTACATCAGACGATGATCGCCCAGTGGAAACGGCAGGCGATCGAGGGGATGGCGGCGACCTTTTCCGGGAAGACGGTGGCTGAGCCCCCGGTCAGCCCAGCTGACGTGGAGAAACTGCACGCGAAGATAGGCGAACTTCTCGTGGAACGGGATTTTTTACGCGATGCCTCTGCTCGGTTGGGCGTGATCAGAGGCGGCAGATGATTGACCCGAAGCGAGCGCGTCTGCCGATAATCCGGCAATGCACGCTGCTGCAACTCAACCGGTCGGGCGTCTACTATCGGCCTGTGCCACAGAGCGAGGACAATCTGGAGCTGATGCGACTGATCGACGCCCAGTTCTTGGAAACGCCCTATTATGGCTCACGGCAGATGACATGGCATCTGCGCCGCCTGGGACATGAAGTGGGCCGCAAGCGGGTCCGGCGGCTCATGGCGATCATGGGCCTGCGGGCGATCTACCAGAAGCCGCGCACGACCGTGCCCCATCCGGAGCATCGGAAATATCCATATCTTCTGCGGAATCTGGTCATCAATCGGCCTGACCAGGTCTGGTGTTCCGATATCACATATATTCCCATGAAACGGGGATTTCTCTATCTCGTGGCGATCATGGACTGGTTCACGCGCAAGGTCCTGTCCTGGCGTCTGTCGAACACGATGGACGTGGAGTTCTGTATCGAGGCGCTACAGGATGCCCTCATGCGCTATGGCGCCCCGGACATTTTCAATACTGACCAGGGGTCGCAATTTACGACACCCCGTTTCACCGGGATACTGGAAGAGCGTCAGATCCGCATCAGTATGGACGGGCGTGGGCGATGGCTGGATAACGTGTTCATCGAGCGTCTGTGGCGGTCGCTGAAATATGAATGCGTCTACCTGCACGCGTTCGAGACCGGATCAGAACTGAGGGCCGGACTTGGCAGATGGATCGCCCATTATAACGAAAGGCGTCCGCATACGGCGCTGGCTGGACGTACGCCCGATGAGGCGTATCATGACGTGCCGACGCCATCTGGTCCGGGGTTAACCCCGGACCAGATGGCCAACAGCAACGCCGTCAGAAGGGCGGCATAACAACAACCGGGTATAGCTTATCAAGCCCGCAAAACTGTCCGAACGGACGAGACCACCTCATTTTATGCGAGGGCTTATGACTGACGCAGATACTTTTACGCCGGTTTCTATTCGGCAACTCGCGGCTCTTGTTGCGCCATTAATTGTCTCTGGTCAGTTTGCAGGGCTTGATATCGGCCAGGCAATAGCGGGCGGAATGACACTGGAAGAAATAGCCGCAGCACTGAACGGTGTTCTGCCTGCTGATGTCGTAAATAACGGCGGAGTGCTAATGGTGGGATCATCTACTATCCCATTTTATTACCTAAGCAATGGCGGCGTAATTATGCAATGGACGCGCCCAATTACTGATGAATATGTCAGTAATGGTGGCGTTCTTATGCCCGCTCAATCGTAAAACTCTAAATCTTCATATAGAGGCGAGCATAAAGCTCGAACGCAAATGGCTGACACAACTCCGTCAACGCCGTACGGGAGTCCGTACTTTTCGTCCGTAAAAGCGGATAATATTGACCCACAAAGCAATATTGGTGCTGGGGATACTTCCGTTCCGCTTAGCGATGTTGCTGATGCGGTAACAAGTATTGGTAAACCAAATGGTGTAGCTACACTTGATCAAGATTCTCAGTTAATCTTACACGGGAAAAGTGCTCTTGGCGTCACCCCCGCTACCGCCGCTTCTGGCACAACACCTGCTACCCCCGCAAAGCTCAAGCCCCTGCTGCCGCTCGATGAGACGGCAACGGTTGGGAATGCGGGCAATACACTGGGTGACGCCGTTTCTCAGGCCGCAGGTGCTGTGCAGGCTGCGGGCGGTGATGCGTCAGAAACGGTCAGTATCGCAAAAGGTGCTACGACATCACGCGTAATGTCTGACCGGCAGGCTGATATTGTATCCATTGCTGATTTTTCGGGCACTACTGTTACAGATCAGTTTATCGCAGCAGATAAAGCGGGGCGTGGAAAAATCACTATTCCTGCTGGCACTGATTTAGCTTTAGATGGATCTGACGATCTCAGTGCAGCAAACCATTCCATCCCAGTGACGGACGATAAAACTGTTGTAAATGGGCAGACTAATAACCGTGGAAACTATGTTCACTGGTCTGCGTATGGTTCTGCTCCAGATCATTTCTCGCCTACCGTGCGTCCGGAACACCTGAAGCAGGCAGGAAAAGCTGCACGCGAAAACGGGAAGCTGACATTTATTAATGTTGGTGACAGTATTGGTGCCGTAGCCAGCGACCCGTGCGAAATCTCAGTATATCCCAACGCGATTGTGGAAATGCTGCAACGTGACAACCCCGGCGTGGAGATTGATTACCAAGATTTTGCCATCGGTGGAACAACATGGGGCAACTTTGCTGACACATCATATGCATCACCAGCGTGGCTTGACCCAAAAAGCGGAGAGTCTTGGCAAGCACGATGCGCTCGTGCAAATCCTGATGTCGTGGTGTTGCACTGGATGGGAAATGATGTTCCCAATTTTGACCCATTCCAAGTTTATGCTGCTGTTAATTTCTGGGAATCACAGGCAAAAGTCCCTGATATTATTTTTGCCATCACGTATCGCCCGTCCTATTCTAACGACGTTGATGCAGGCGAAACGGAACTGCAATATTATACCGAGGCGTGGCAGCGTGCGTTTCAGGCGTCAGTTGGGTGGTTAAAAACGTACTGTCAGGCCAACGGGTTTGGATATATTGATTTTGACCGTTACGTTGCAGTAGCGCGTGATGGCTACGACCCAGAGGACGTGGCGCTGGCTATGGTTCCTGCTGCCGCCGGAACTTCTTTACCTTCTTACGAAAGCTGGCTGACACTATCTTCTGATAACTACAGTAATGCCAAGTGGGAAATGCCGCATGCTCCGTCTGCAACTGGAACGTATGCAGACGAATGCACTGATGCATCTATAGTTTGTGATTTTGATACTGCTCCCGGTTTGGTGGTGTTTTCACTGCAACCTGCGGGAACTGACGGTATTATTCTGACTGGGGGAGCCGTTTATGATATCGGCCTCTACGTCTGGTTTAACGACAGCAGCGGGTTTGTAACGTGGTCGTATAGTGATGGGATTATCAATCCCAATACGACAAAACGCACAACGACTATTCCTGTTCCGACCAATATTTCACAGACAAACCCGTTCCGCCTATGCTTGGAGGCTGTAGGGGCACGCGTGCGTATGCGCGTATTTACCCCGTTCACAAACAACCCAACGTGGACGCCCGGATACCCGCTATTCTATTACGGGACTGGTCTGACAACAATCTGTGACGTGCTAATCCCGCGCACATTACAGACACAGAAATACTCAATTACTGCGTCTGGGATTGGCGGGAAAAATATCAAGTTCCACCGCATTTGCGTGGGTGATCGCTCTCAGTCGGGGCCTGACGTGCATCGGTATGTGCCGTCAACTTCGTGCTACGACCTGTATTCCGAAGTTGATGGAAACGTTCAGCTCATTGGCGGTTCCAATGCGTTCCATATGAATAGCCAAGGGATGCGGGATACGCAGTGGCGTGCAGTGCGTGACCAAGATTGGCGTGTCTGGAATTATGAGCAGAACCCTGTTCTACAAACGGTTTCAGTCGCAGGAACAAACGGCAATTTTATTCTTGGAAAACCAACAACTGCATCCGGTGCAAATGCATGGTATGATAACGGTGGGCTGAATATCGCAATTCAGCCGGGTTCAGGAAGTGCCGGTATATATCTGATGGGGTATAAAAACGGTGCGCTGGATAGCTCTATAGGCTCTAACGGTTTTGCAATGACCGCTGATAGTTTTTTGAGTTTTAATTGGTACACGCCCCACGTTTTCAACTCCACAACCAATCTGTGCAACTCTCTGGGCGTTACCATCAACGGGACGACAAAAACTGTTTATCTCAACCCGACCACTGCGGCTCCAACGGCTTCCACGGATGAAGGAACTGAGGGTGAGTTCAGGTTGGACGATAATTATCTCTATATTTATCGGGACGGTAAATGGCGGCGTGTGGCGTTTGATACGTCATGGACATAAGCGGGTTCTAAAAACTGATGCCAGAAGCGCATAGAAAATCTGAATAAACAAATGCTATCGGAAATCAAATGGGGGCTATTAGCCCCCACCCTACAAAAGATTGGGCTGTATTCCGATACGGCCCAATCTTTTAACAGGCACGGGATTAGCCGAGTCCGGTTTTCGCGTCACGTCTCAGAGTGCCTCTGTGGTTGACGTTGGCGGTGGTGCGACAAGTAAGTCTTTCATCAGCATGCACTCGTCTGAATCCACTAATGACAATGATGTGCAATTCTCCGCATCAGGCGGAACGGCGGGTGAATCGGGGCAAGGCCATCTCGAAATTGATGCTCTGGGCGGAATTCTGCTCAAGGGAATCGTGCAGATGTATGGGATGACCAAGGCCGACATTCTAGCTACGACAAGCCCAGTTGAGGGCATGACGGTATATGACACTGACGATCATGAGGAAGTCACATACCGCTGCCCGACCACAACCACCTGCGGCTGGTTCCCTGTTCAGTATGGGGCGGCACTGAGTAACTGATGCCGATCTGCACGGCTTTTTATTTCTGGAAAATTAAATGACAGATGAACAGAGCGCGGGCATCCCCTGCGTGGCTGATGGCGTCCACGCACGTCTGGATGATCATGAAGAACGCCTTGCCGCTGTAGAAAAAAGGCAGGACGTTACAGACGGCAAACTGGATAGCATCAGCCGGGATATTGCTGCGGTGCGAGCTGAGGGCAATGCACGGCAACAGGCCACCAATGCTGGAATGGACCGGATTGGTATTCAGCTTTCCGATCTAACTCGCCAACTGGCGGCGCATACCGGCGCACAGGAAGAACGGAACAGGCTGGCAGAAGATGGACTGCGCCGTTGGAAAAAACTGGCGGTTATTGTGGGTATTTTCTGCACGCTTGGGGCTGCGGTTGGTTCTACATTGCTGTCCGATCAGGAAGTGGCCAGCACCATATGGGTAAAATGGCTGCACTGGCGTGAACCGTGGGACATGCCAACACAGCCTGCGCCCCAGCCGCAGACAACGCAGTTCATTCTGCCGCCGCGCGACATGGAGGCGGTATGATCCCCGCATCATGGATGTCTGACCCCGTTCAGGTAGGTGCGCGCACGGCATGGGGAGAGGCGCGGGGCGAGGGCAATAACGGCATGGCCGCAGTGCTGTGCGTTGGCCGCAACCGTGCCATCCGCCCTGCATGGTGGGGGCATGATCTGTGTAGCGTGTTCCTGCATCCATGGCAGTTTTCGTGCTGGAATGCGGCGGATGTGAACCTTTCCAAGCTTCTGACCGTCACTGACATGGACGCGCAGTTTCGTGAGGCTACGGCCTTGGCGCAGGCGCTTGTGGGCGGACACCTCACGGACATGACGAAAGGAGCGGATCATTACTATGACACGCGCTCCCTGCGGCCCTCTTGGGCTTCTTCGCAATTCTACTGCTGCACGATTGGTCATCACGCGTTTTACCGCGTGGGGCCTTTTGGAGAGGGATAACCTCATGGCTGATACGCCTACAAAAACCAATATTGGCCAGACCGCCAAGGCCGTTGCTGCTGGCCTGTCTCTGCCTGCCATGGTGACAGCCCTTCCACAGCCGGAAGCTACATGGGTTCTGTATGCCTGTGTTGTATTTGCCTCGGCAGGATTTGCGGCAACCCTGATCCCGCTCCCGGCCAATCAGTCTGGCAAGCTCTGGTTGGTGTACCGGATCATCAACTTCCTTGCTCTCAACTGGAAGCAGGCTGCCAATGCAGCCGTTATGCTGCGCGGCAGCATGTCTTCCAAAACTGTAGCACCACAAGCAGGTCCCGGATCTGTTGTTCATATCCAGCAGGACAGCAAGTGAGATCATTTTCCTGACATCGGGAAAATGATCTGAAAAACGAAAGGCATCACAAAATGAAATCACTCTCTCGCCGTGGATTCCTGCGGACGACTGCGCTCGGCCTGACGGCAGCCGGTCTGGCCGCATGCACCAAAACAACCGCGAATGGCGTGACCACCTACACGCTGAATGTTGCGGAAGTGACGGCAGACGGGAACGCAGCCCTGAATATCGTCAAAACTATTCTGGCGTTCACAGGCGTTCCATCCACGGTTGTTGCTGTGGCGGATACTGGCATCACGGGTATTCAGGCTGCGCTTTCCGCCTGGAACACATTTAGCCAGGGCAAGGCCTCCATCACGTTCGACAAGAACAGCGTGCCGGCTGAATTTACCAGCGTGATTACGGCTATTCAGAACACGGCCACAACTGTTGGCAATGTGGTGCAGTCCGAGGCCGGAACGCTGAGCACGGGTCTGATTGCCAAAATTCAGGCCGTTTCTGCTGATGTGGCCTCTGTTGCTGCTGTGCTGAATAGCGCAATCGGCACGGTGGCGGATTCCGTTGCACTGAATTCCCGCGGCGAGACGCCGGTGCAGTGGCGCTGTGAACGGGTGAATGTGCTGCTGGCACGTCATGGCCTGCGGCCTATCGCAGCCCGGTAATGCACTGGAAGAAAGCGCTGGCTGTCCTGCCGCTGTTACTGATGGGGGCATGCTCTGTTGCCCCCATGCAGGCCAAGCATGATCTGATCGGCGTGCATCGCGCTGACATGATTGCCTGCGCAGGTGTGCCAGATAACAGCACGCCATTACCAGATGGCGAGGTGCTGGAATGGCGGCAGGATCAGGAAGTGCAGGGGCCGCTCACTCTTAAGGCCCCATTCAGCTTTGAACTGGACATTGGTGGACACGACACCTGCCACATGGTCGCGCGATTGCGACAGGGCCGGGTGGCACAGATTGAATATACTGGGCCAAGTGCCACGCTGGGCGGCCCGTATGCTGCATGCAGGCCCTTGGTGCTGGCATGCGAGAAATGGATTTTACATGATCACACGTAAGTTAGGTTGCCTGCCTGCGCGGCGGATTCCCAATCAGCCACATCTGGACAAGTTGCGCATGATGGCGCGGCAGGCCCCAGCCAAGTTGGTGCGGGATCATATCAACCCGCAGCCTCTTATGCTGGGGAACGACACGCTGGGGGATTGTACCTCTGCGGGCATTGGTAACTACATTCGAGCTGTGGCCGCATTGGGCGGTTATCAGGTTGCTGTGACCGAAGCAGATGCCGTGCAGTTCTATGCCCAGAGCACGGGTTACGTGCCGGGAGATGAGGGCACAGATCAAGGCGGCGTTGAGGTTGATGTTCTGGCAACGGCAGGCCGGGAAGGCTACACGCTAGGCAGTGGGCCATATTTCCCGCTCTGGGGCAGCATTGATCCGCAGGACAGAAACAGCCTAGCACTTCTGATGGCCGGGTTTGGTGCGGCCTATCTTGGCGTACAGCTTTCTGTGTCTGACATGAACCAGATTGAGGCAACCAACGGTGCATGTGTGCTTAGAGCCCTTTTGGAAAAGGCCGATGACGCCGAAATAAGTATGGACGAGACCTCTACATTAACACGAGAATGACGGAAATCCGTTATTTCCTGATGCTATATGTGCGCTCAGTGAGGCTGATTTGGCGTCAGATTACGATTTTCCAAAAGGGCTCTTACACCTGATAATGGTGCTTATGGGGATACAACGCCCGGAAGTGCTGGAGGCCATTGTCTTCTAGGCTGGAGTTACACGGGCCTAAGCGACGCTGATACGGTTGACCTGCTGACATGGGGAACCGTGCAGAAGGCTACATGGGGCTGGATGAAATCCCGCATCATGGAGGCGCACGGTCTGATCTGGCCACAACTCACGCTGGCGAACGGTTTGTATCCCAGCGGTTCTGATCTGGCTGACCTGAAAGCGCAGAACGCGATGGTGGCGCTATGACGCCGGATTTTGAATGCGGCATGATTGTTGGTGGCGGGGGAGTTTTCCTCGCCACCGTCATTTTTGCTGTGGGCTGGCGGTTGCTTGCCTCTCGGTCTCAAGCGCCTTGGAAAGCAGGCGGCGAATAGCCTCTGCCCGCGTTACGCCGTTAGCTTCTGCCCATGCGTCAATGGCCTGCGCTTCATCATCCGTAACACGGGCGGCGATATGAGAGCGTTCCCCTGTTTTCGGGCGACCTCTCTTTTTCTGGTTACCAGTTATTGACTTGCTCATATTTATCGGTTACCAAAAAAACAGGCCGGAAGGAAGGGGCAACTTCCAACCGGCCCTAACTGAAATCAAATGGGCACAACCATCATGACAACAGCTATCGCGGCTAATAGCACATCTCAAATAAATCCGCAGCCCATGAATGGCGAACTGCGTATTTTGGACATTGATCTGGGCAAACGTCTTGGATTTGCAAAACCGGTAAAAATCCGTGAACTGATTAAGCGCCACCTGTCTTCTTTGGAGCAAATGGGCACTGTCCCCACCGTGGGGACAGTCAAGCGCGGGCAGGATGCCACGGAATATTACCTCAACCGCAAGCAGGCGATCTTCATCACGGCCAAATCTGAAACAGCAGAAGCGACTGATATTACGATCGACGCGGATTTCTCACACTTGAGGCAATTTCGGGTCATTTTGTAGAATTCAGTCATCCCACAGGAGCCCGATCTGGAATATTGACGATATTCTGCTTCTGGCGGCGGGTTCTGAACGCAGTGAGGGTGTCACGGCCTGAGAAGGCAGTGTTGGTGGAAGCTATGTGGTCTGTGCACTGTCTGTTTCTTCAGACGGCCTGCCGGAGCCTTCGCAATCGTGCATGAGCGAGGGCGAATTCATGCTGACAGGGGAACATGTCCGGCATGGACAGGACAATCCGACGGACGCTGAGCGTGACACGTGTCGCGATTTTGAGCAGTCGTGCGCGGATGGTGCCACAGGTCGCCTTCTCCAGAGAGGTCTGCCCAAGGGCCATCTTTTGCAGAGCGGTGAGCAGGACATAGGCTGCGGCCGAGAACCACAGCCGGAGCTGGTTGGCGCGGATGGTATGGGAGGATGTCCTGTCTGAGAACAGATCCAGCTGGCATTCCTTGATGCGGTTTTCCATATCCCCGCGTGCGCAGTAAATCTGTTCGTAGAGATGGCGGGGGTCGGACATTCCCTGCGGTAGCGTGGTGACAATAAAGCGATGATAGCGGTTGCCGTGGCGCCATTCGGCCTTGGCCACCACCCGCCTGCGGCGCGTCCAGCTGTCCTTTGTGATCCAGTCAAAGGAGGCGAAACCGCGCGCAGCTCTGCCTGTCGTGGCGGCTTCGTCACGAACCTCAGCGGACAAAGAGGCAATCCGGTCATACAGGCGGGTGTTGCCTGCAAGCCCGAACAGGAAGTCAACGTGGTTGTCTTCGCACCATGTCATCAGACTGTCCCGGGCGAAACCGCTGTCCCCACGCACCAAGATACGCACCCGGGGCCAGCGGCTCCTGATCTGCTCCACGATCCGGCGGATGTCTGCCAGTGCTTCCTTCCCCGGGTCCCTGTCTGCCGTGCGCAGGGTAGCGCTGAGGAGATGATCCCCGCAAAAGATGTATAGTGGCAGATAGCAGTTATGGCCGTAATACCCATGAAAGGCACGGCCTTCCTGATGGCCATGGATACGGTCATCGGTCGCGTCCACGTCCAGAACGATCCGGGCAGGAGCCCGATCATGCCGGTCCATGTAGAGCGTGACGAACAGGGTAGCCAGGGCCTCATGATCAGCAATGATCCGACAGTAACGATCTGCCTTGTGCCCACTGCGCTCCAACCGGTTCAGTGTAGATTTGCCAGCCAATGCTGCGCAGTTTGCCCGGCCTCCTGACAGACGGCCCGAGGCCAGACCAAAGATCAGGTCATGCCGCAGGGCATCGTGATCATTGAGATCTTCATAGCCCAGTGCCAGGCCCATGATCCGCTGACGGACAAGGTCTTCAACCCGGTATTCCACAAAGCCGGGATGCCGTTCATCGCGAAAACAGGCAGCAAAGCGGCGGCTGAGACCCAGAATGTCATCAGCCTGCTTCACCAGAATGACGCCCCCATCCGAACTCATGCGACCCCCGTCAAAACGGGCCACAACACGCCGTCCACAGGAGGCTGGAAACTCATACGCGCCTGCGCTACACTCTGTCTGCATCGGGTTTTCTTATAGCTTACGAAAATTTCTTTTGTGCAAAACAGACTTTTTCATAATCTAACCCGATGTACAACCCTTCTGTGAGATTTCCGCGTCGAGATTATCCATCGCTTTGATGCTTATGAACGCGGTGAGATTGCTCATACTTCCCCAAAACCCAAACGCACCCGCAAACCAGCATTTGACACAGCTTTCACACGCTGCATGAACGTGGTGGCACTGCTGCCGAATGTTGATGAAAACCAGAAGCTGCTTATGGCGGCCCGCGGGACACATGCGCTTTGCGGCATCAATCCGCTTGAGGTGATGGGATACACAGCCATTCCCGCCGCAACCCAGGATAACTATTTGACGCCAACGGAGCTGGGCCATCAGGTCGGGTTATCGGGTCGGCGCGTAAACCAGATCCTTTGTGAGGAAGCCCATCTGCAAGTGCATACTCCGGGATCATCTTCTGGGAGCGGCTGGAGCATGACCGAGAAGGGCCTTGCTTTCGGGAAAATGTTCGACAGCACCCGGAAGGGCGGCAAAGGTTCTCAGCAACAACTCAAGTGGAAGCCATCAGCTATTGAGTTCTTGCGCCCTTTTGCAAATCCACCAGCGTAAGCGCCGTAAAGGCCAGCCACCCTTTCGAGGGTGGCGACGCTGGTGTGAGAATGAGTGAACAGCAAATTGCCAACGCCATAATCAATGTACCTCAAGCATTCCCAGAATACAGAAAGAGATATGGGGTGAGCCAGAGAAAGGTAAGCAGGCTTTAAGGAAGGCGGCGCGAGCAATCATGCAACTCTGGCACGATCTTGAGGAAGAAGAGCGGGCTGGTGTGGGGCGGAAGGCTTTGGCTTGAGGGGAGGCGGCCTGTGGGCTGCCTTCCTCCTAGATCATTTAAAAATAAGGCTGTACTTTCCTATCTAGTCGTACTAAGTGGAGTGAATGACCAATTTGCATCCTTTTCCCGTAGTTTTCGTAGAATGGGAAGATAGCGCGCATTATGAAGCGGGTTGGAAATGGTCTGATGAAGTTCCAGCCCCAACAGGGCAACCATGTGTGACATGTGGGTTTCTGATTAAAGAAAGTGAACGTGCCTACATGGTTGCTCTGAGTGCTGGTGATGTTCACTCAGACCGCCAGCAGTTTAATGGGATTATGGAATTCCCAAAAAGCTGCGTGCAGAATATTACTTTTTTGGCTTACCCTTCGCCACGCCCTGCCGGACTGCAACAGATTTGTCAGACAGTACGCGACCGCCTGCTGGGTCACCGTTTCTCAAATCCTTTGAGGCGGGTGATAGGTCTTTTTTCGTAGGAGGCTTGATAGTTTCTTTTTTAGCCATAATGAACGGTCTTTCATTAAAAGAAAGTAAAGAAAGCCGCCCTTGACCGATACTGCTTGCGAGGGCTAGATGCCCGCGCTATTCACATAGCAGCATTTCCGCGAGCGGCTCAATCGCTGCGGAATTGAAAGGGGCGGGGGCCGAATCCCGTCCCTTTCTCGTATCTGTCGTAATGGTAAACGTACGTTTCAGCAGAAGACAAGATAAGCGACAAAAATTTGTCATATTGCGTTTTTATTCTGTTCTATTTCCAAAATGATACGAATTGGTAGGGTGGCCGGTTTCTGGATGCGAGTGGCGCAATAACTGAGTGCCACCAGTTACCGTGCAGGGCCCCGGAAGTATAATTCCTCTGCCGCGGCTTGTGGCGAATATCCCGCACGACCGGTCATGGAAGAATCAACGCGCAGCCAGCCAGCCGGAACAGTCCCGTGTGCAGGAATCCAAGAATAAGCGATTGGCTGGTCAAGAGGGCCATTCAGAAAAAGGATTGGAATGCGTTTCCCGATGAATTGGGGGACCTGCTGCTACAGGTTGTGTATCAAGCCCAGCTTGCGCAGGAAGAGGGGCGGTTTGATTTTGCAACCGTAGCCCGCATGATTACGGGAAAGATGATCCGCCGCCACCCTCATGTGGTGTTTGGTGCCGATGTTCTGGAAGATCATGCCGTAGCGGATGCGCAGCAACCAAAGCAGGACATTCCCGGCCTGTGGGAAACGTTGAAGGAGAAGGAACGGCAGCGTAATGTCGGGCAAAATGGCAAAGGGGCAGCAGTGCCGGGTGCCTTGGCGGGTGTGCCGCCAGCATTGCCTGCATTATTGCGTGCCTCCAAATTGGCAGCGCGCGCTGCACGCGTGGGGTTTGACTGGCCAGATCTTTCTGGTGTGGTAGCCAAGGTTCATGAAGAGATTGAAGAGTTTTCTGTTGAACTGGAAGCTGGCAACCGTGAGCGCATGCAGGATGAACTGGGTGATGTTCTGTTTTCTATTGCCAGTCTGGCACGGCGGCTGAAGCTAGACCCGGAAGCCTGCTTGCGCCAAGCGTGTGACAAATTCACCCGCAGGTTTGAAGGGGTAGAGGCCGTTCTGGCGGAACAGGGACTTTCCATGCCAGACCAAAGCGTGGAAATGCTTGATGGTATTTGGAAGGATATCAAAAAAGTAGAAAACAAAAAGTAACGCCAGCGAGGAAACGCCTGGCGTATCCATCAAAGTGGGGCAAGCAGTTATACCTGCCCCCAAGCATGGAAGGATGTTAGTCTGTCAGGCTTTGGCCTTTTTTTGTAAGGTCGCTGCACAACTTTACACGCTTGGAAAGCTCAAGCGTGGCAATATCAAAGGGTTTGGATGTGCTGTTTTGTAGCAACCCTTGCCCCCCTAAAGAATATCCCTGATCGTTCCGCACATCTGGGCGTTTGGAAAGATTGCGGGCTACACTGCGTGGTGTTGTGCCAGAGGCATAATTTTTATGCACGCAATAGGAAAGTAGACCAGCCACATTGCCAGTGCTTGCGTTTTCTATTGATGGCAGGCCGCCTTCTCCCAAAACGCCGGGGGTGGCTGTGGTAGAGGTGCCCGAAACATTCCCCACAACCTGTGCGCCATAAGTAGGGGCAGAAGCCGGATGAGCCGGATCTGTTACCGGAAGGGCATCTGCAGGAGCGGTCGGAAATGTGGTGCCTGCTGGAAGGTGGGAAGGCGTGTTCTGTGCTTGTGCCATACCTGCAGCACTTAGAGCCCTTTTGGAAATTCACGGATGAGCGTTTCGGCGTAGCATGAGGCTTCCCATGGCGATGTGGATCATGGCCTCTGCGACGTCGATCCGCTGTTCGTAGTCCTTCACAAGGCGACGCCAGCGGATCATCCAACCGAAGGTCCGTTCCACAACCCACCGACGCGGCAGGATTTCAAACCCTTTTGCTGTCTCTGACCGCCGGATGATCTCGACTGTGAAGTCGAGAAAAGTGGCCTTATCCATCAACTGGAGGCGGTCATAGGCTCCATCGGCAAACAGGTGCTTCACCCAAGGCCAGCGTTTGCGAATGGCATCAAGGATCATCTGTCCTCCTGCACTGTCCGAAATATCGGCTGTTGTCAGCTGGACCAGGAGAAGGCGGCCATCCGTATCAACTGCGATGTGACGTTTCCGACCGACGATCTTCTTGCCTGCGTCATAACCACGTGTCTTTGCGTGGGGTGCCTTGATACTCTGGCTATCAATGACACCACCCGATGGACTGGTTTCGCGTCCTGTCGCTTCACGATCGAGCATCAGACAGACATCATGAATGGTCTGGAACAGGAAACGGCGCATCAGCCTGCGGAACCACCAGTAAACCGTTTGCCATGGGCCAAAATGAACCGGAAGCATCTCCCAACCGCAGCCTGAGCGCACGAGATAGCGCAGAGCATTGATGATCTCACGGAAATCGGTTGTCCGTTTCCGACCACGCCGGTTCGCAGGGGGCATCAGAGGCGCTATGCGCTCCCATTCCTCATCTGTCAGATCAGACGGATAGCGTTTCGTCTTGCGTGTAATTCCGGCCATGCGGCCTCGTTGTGCTGGCGTCCACATCCTGCCTTTGAATCACGCTCAAAACCTCTTGAAAACCTATCATAGCGAATTTCCAAAAGGGCTCTCAGACAATAAATAAAAAACGTCTGATTATAATATATTTTTTAATATAGATGAATTGTATCACCCCACTTGGCGCATTAAATTAATTTTCAGGATATCGTCCGTTATCTTCTGAATATTTAAATCAGTTTGGATTAGTTTTTATGCGTTTAAAAGCTCTTTTTGCAGCGTCTGCTGTAATGCTCACCACTTTTTCTGTGGCTCAGGCAGGTACAGTGCATACCACATGGGAAAAGTTTAAGGCTGGTCACTCCATGCACCGTCTTTCTGTTGATGGCCAGAAAGCCATGATGGACGTGTTTCAGGCGCGTGATCTGCTGGCTCAGGGCAAAACCGATGCCGCCATTCCGCCGCTGTACGATGCGCAAAAGTGTTTCAAGGCTGCCAGTGCAGATAACAAAAAGTTCTTTGCGGCAGAAAGCCAGCTTCAGCCAGCACCGCAGCATCCGGTTTCTGCAACCCATACGCCGGTTGCTAACCCCACAACATGGGTACCTGTTGGTGGTGAATTTATTGTAAGCGAAACACTGGCGCCAGAAAAACAGGCTGCGTTGGCAAATGCCAACAAGCAGTTCCAAGCTGGGCAGACCCAGCAGGCACAGCAGAGCCTACAGGTTGTGGGTGAAGATGCAGATTTCATTCTGGCTCTTGCTCCGCTGGAACAAAGCGAAGGCGCCCTGTACCGCGCAAAAGTGTTTACAGAAGGCCGCCAGCCGCAGCAGGCTGTAGAAGCACTTAACCAGCTTCTGGATGGCATTGTATTTGTTTCTGACGATGTGGTGGAAAAAGTTGCTCCTTCCACACCGGCTAAAAAATCGAACTAAAACAACACACTGCATTGTGAGGCAGGGGGGGAGAGCAAAAAAGTTCTTCACCCCTGCTTTTTTATGTTGCGTTTATTGAGAATGGTTCTTATTATCAATCTTGTCGCGGCGATGAAGGCGTTTCTGCTGGTGGGGCAAGGGGCATCGTCGCGACAACTCTTGGTTCGTCTTGATTTATCCCGTTCAATCCCCGGTTCCTATCTGGAATGTTTTTGCATCCCCGGTCATTCCAGATAGGTCTTTTAAATTCCCCTTGCCCCACCAGACTATCTTCTTCCTCATAAAATATCAGGGTTTTTCAGGCAGCGCCCGATAGGGTACAACACCTCTGGCATCGCTTCCTGTATCCAGCATCCGGCCCGAAACAGGCAAAGATCTGTGGCTGCAATTATCCCGCACACAGGCGCGGCAGCCGGGGCCAATGGGCACAACCAATCTGTGGTCACTTAGGTTTAAACCATCTGCATAAACCGTTTTTGCGGCATCGCTTATGGTGCAGCCCAGCACAATGGCAATCTGCCGTGGGCGGTCTGTATAGGTGACACCTTCATGCCCCACAGTGCGGGCAACATTGAGGTAAATGGAATCATCCGTGGTTTGAGAAAGCTGCACCTGCACTTGGCCGGGCGTGGCAAAAGCCCGAAAGATGTTCCACAATGGGCAGGGGCCACCAAACCGTGCCTGAGAAAAACGGTTGGCAGAAAAACTTTTAAGAATATTGCCCGCAATATCCAGTTTAAGAAAATAAAAAGGAATGCCCTCCATACCGGGGCGCTGCAACGTGCTTAATCTGTGACTTATCTGTTCAAAACTGGTGCTAAAATGGCGGCGTAGGCGCTCAATATCATAACGCATGGTCTGTGCTGCGTGCAGGAAGCGCGTATAGGGTAACAGCAAGGCCCCGGCAAAGTAGTTACCCAGATAAACGCGGCCTAGCTCCTGTGCGTTTTTCTCTTTGGGGCCTTCACGTCGTAAAATACTGCTTATCAGGCGGGTATGGTCACGTTGGCCGATAATCTGTGCCAGATAGAATAGCGTGCTTTCTGGTGGTTGGTCTGGGGGCAGAAAAATGGTGCGGCGGTGCCGGTCTATCCGCCACACCAACCCGCCTTCTTCCAGCGCCGGGTCTTGCTGCGTGTGCAAGCCATGTTGATTAAGCAGATGGCTTTTTAAGGCTGCGGCCAAGCCGTTTTTGAGATCCAGATTTTCGTAAAATTTTTCGGCTGCACAATCGAGTTCATGAAAATAGTTGTGGTGATGCTGCACCCAATCCCCTACTGTTTCATACGGCTCCAGCGGAGGGGAGGGAAAAAGAGTGTTGCTTTCACATTCCTGTTCAAATTTGTAGGCACGGTAAAGGGTTAAAAATGCAGCGCATAAATCCGGGTTGGTGTGTACGGCATCTGCCATTTTGGCCAAAGGTAAGGATGCGTTTTTAAATACAGGGTCTGCCATGGTTTCGCGCATGGCCTGTACGGTATGGGCTTCTTTGGTGTTGCTGAACCATGCCGGTGTCAGGCCAAAGCGTTCACATAGCTTTTGCAGCAGGCGGTGCGGAACAGGCCGGTGGTTGCGTTCTAACTGGTTAAGATAACTTGGTGATATGTCAAGCATGTCTGCCAAGTTTGCTTGGGTTAGGGTTTCGCGTTGGCGCAACTGCCGCAAGCGCGGGCCAGCAAAAAGCTTGGTTCTGGTTTGTGGCATGGTACGAACTTCGCAAACTTCGCAAACGGGAACATTCCCTTCGCCTCTTTTTACTCTTATCTCTCTGCCGCTCAAAACAACACTCTGCAACACTCCCCTCACGATCAAATTCCGATCATGAGGTAAAACAATGCAGTATCATGATGTGCGTGTTCATCCAGAAAGCGACCGTCTGCCACGGCCCGAACAACTTGCGTGGAAAATTGCGCAAGTGGCGGCAGACCCGGTGCCGGTGGAGACCGCAGTTACGGATATGATTATCAACCGGCTGATAGATAACGCATCTGTAGGCATGGCCTCTGTGAACCGTCATTCCGTGATGAGCGCACGAGCCGAGGCTCTGGCCCACCGGCGGGAAGGTGGCGCTACGGTGTTTGGCATGGGGCCAAATGTGCGTGTGCATGCAGAATGGGCCGCATGGGCCAATGGCACAGCCGTGCGTGAGCTAGATTTTCACGATACATTTTTGGCAGCAGAATATTCTCATCCGGGTGATAATATTCCCGGCATTCTAGCAGTTGCCCAGCAGTGCCAGCGTAGCGGTGCGGATCTGATCCGTGGTGCTGCCACAGGGTATGAAATTCAGATAGATCTTGCCCGTGCCATTTGTTTGCACAAACACAAGATAGATCATGTAGCGCATCTTGGCCCATCTGTGGCTGCGGGTATTGGCACGCTTATGCGCTTGCCACCAGCGGTTATTTATCAGGCCATTGGGCAGGCTTTGCATGTGACCACAGCCACGCGCCAGAGCCGCAAGGGCGAAATTTCATCATGGAAAGCCTATGCGCCTGCCCATGCCAGCAAAATGGCGGTAGAGGCCGTTGACCGCGCTATGATGGGCGAAACATCCCCCACCCCGATTTATGAAGGGGAGGATGGTGTTATTGCCTGGATGCTGGATGGCAAAAATGCGCATTACCGTGTGCCATTGCCAGAAATGGGCGAGCCCAAACGTGCCATTCTGTCTTCCTTCACTAAGGAACATTCAGCAGAATATCAAAGCCAGGCGCTTATTGATCTTGCCTTTCGTATGGGCCAGAAAATCAAAAACTGGGATGATGTTGATGATGTGTTAATAGAAACCAGCCATCACACACATTACGTTATTGGCACGGGCTCGAATGATCCGCAAAAGTTTGATCCGCAAGCCTCGCGGGAAACGTTGGATCATTCCATTATGTATATTGTGGCCGTGGCCTTGCAGGATGGTAGCTGGCACCATGTGTATTCCTATGCACCAGAACGCGCCCGCAGGCCAGATACCGTGCGGCTCTGGCGCAAGATTCATACAATAGAAAAACCCGAGTGGACAAAACGGTATCACGAAACAGATCCGGATAAAAAAGCCTTTGGTGGCCGCATTGTCATCCGCATGAAAAATGGTTCAGTTATTGCGGATGAGCTAGCTGTTGCCAATGCCCATACCCTAGAGGCCACACCGTGGCAGCGGGCTGATTATATCGGTAAATTTCAGACACTTTCAGAAGGCATTGTGCCCCATAAGGAAGCAGACAGGTTTTTGGAAGTTGTTCAGAACCTACCAAACCTGAAAGCGGGAGAACTGCACATGCTGGAAATTGCCATTCCGGAGCGGGATATCCGCCAAAACACTGCGGAAGGCATTTTCAATTTCGGGCAGGCCAAACCTACTGCGGTTACGGCCGCCGCCTCTACAGCTCTGGCTTCCTAAACAGGCGATAACACACAGGAAGGAATAGAACAATGACAACGCATTTGCACAGAAAACCCAAAAAATCTGTTGCGCTGTCAGGCACGGTTGCGGGCAACACGGCGCTCAGCACTGTGGGGCAGAGCGAGAATGATCTGCATTATCGTGGGTACGATATCAAAGATCTTGCACGTGCCAGCACGTTTGAGGAGGTCGCACACCTTCTTATCCACGGGTATCTGCCCAATAGTGCAGAATTGGGGGCCTACAGGCGGCATCTGGCCAGTATGCGGGATATTCCTGCCATTGTGCGTGCCACTTTAGAACGTCTGCCAGCCGCCACACATCCTATGGATGTTATGCGCACGGCCGTTTCCGTTTTGGGTTGTGCGCTGCCAGAACGGAGCGATTGCCCAACCGCAGGCGCACGAGATATTGCAGATAGGCTTGTGGCCTCGCTAGGGTCCATGTTGCTGTATTGGTATCATTTCTCCAACCACGGACGGCGGATAGATACCAATACGGATGATGAAAGCGTAGGCGGGCACTTTTTGCATCTTCTGCATGGAAAAGTGCCATCGGAGGACTGGGTGCAGGCCATGCACACATCCCTTATTCTGTATGCCGAGCACGAATTCAATGCCTCCACATTTACGGCCAGAGTGGTAGCTGGCACGGGCTCGGATATGTATTCCGCTGTAACAGCCGCCATAGGTGCCCTGCGTGGCCCCAAGCATGGTGGTGCGAATGAAGTGGCGCTGGATATTCAGCAACGCTATCGCACGGCGGAGGAAGCAGAGGAGGATATTCTCAGGCGCTTGGAAAACCGTGAAGTTATCATTGGTTTTGGGCCCCCGGTTTATACCATAGCAGACCCGCGCAACGAGATTATCAAGGAAACAGCGCGCAACCTTTCGTGCCGTAATGGCAACATGCGGCTGTATCATGTTGCCGAGCGGATTGAACGGATTATGGATGAACAGAAAAAGATGTTCCCTAATCTGGATTGGTTCAGCGCGGTTTCCTACAACGCCATGGGTATTCCCACGGCCATGTTTACACCCATTTTTGTAATTGCCCGCGTAACAGGGTGGTGCGCCCACATTATGGAACAGCGGCAGGATGGAAAAATCATTCGCCCGTCTGCCAATTATGTGGGGCCGGATAATCGGCCTTTTGTGCCCCTGCGTGAACGCGATGGCCTGGAGCATGCAGCATGACATATCTGGTTGGCAAGGATCTGCCGCAAACACCAGCCGGGCAGCGGTTTCGCGCTCTGCTGAACAAACCGGACATTATGCAAATTCCCGGCGCGCATAACGGGCAGGCGGCATTGCAGGCCAAGGATAACGGCTTTCAGGCTCTTTATCTTTCAGGTGCGGCCATGTCTGCCAGCATGGGGCTGCCTGATCTGGGTATTATCACTATTGAGGATGCGTGTTTCTTTATCCGCCAGATTGCACGGGCCTCTGGTCTGCCGCTTTTGGTGGATGGTGATACCGGATATGGTGAAGTTCTGAATGTCATGCACATGGTCAGGGCTTTTGAAGATGCCGGTGCCGCTGCCGTGCATATTGAGGACCAGATTCTGCCCAAAAAATGCGGGCACCTGAATAACAAAAAGCTCGCCACCCCGCAGGAGATGGCGCAAAAGGTGGCCGCCGCAGCCAAGGCCCGACGTGATATGGTAATTATTGCCCGCACAGATGCCGCCAGCTCAGAAGGGCTGGATGGTGCAGTAGCTCGCGCCCGTTTGTATTACGAAGCCGGAGCAGATGCTATTTTCCCTGAAGCACTGATTTCTGAAGATATGTTCAGGGAGTTTGTGCGCCGTATGCTCGATGTGCCCCTGCTTGCCAACATGACGGAATTTGGGCGATCCCCTTATTTCACGGCATCTCAGTTTGAAGATATGGGGTACCGTATGGTCATCTGGCCTGTCAGTTCCTTGCGGGCAGCTAATAAGGCGCAGGATGATTTGTACAAAACCATTGCGCGTACAGGCGGTACGCAAGAAATGCTGCCCCGTATGCAAACGCGAGAGGAACTGTACAAAACAATCCGGTATTACGATTATGAATCATTGGACGCAGGCATTGTGGCCACGGTTCTGCCGCACATCGGTCAGGCCGATCGCAACGCCGCCTGAACATTCTCTTTCTATCCCGAGCAACAAAAAACAAAAAAGTAAGGGAGACGGAACAATGTCGGAAAACATCACTATTCCGCATACACAGTATGCAGATTACCCAGCCTTAATGCCACCTGCGGAACTGGCCGCCATGCAGCGCTATGCACGGCGAGACCCGGATGGTTTTTGGCTGCAACAGGCCAAGCGTGTGCACTGGCACCGCAAACCCAGACGGGGTTTTACGGGTAGCTTTACGGATGATGTATCCATAAGCTGGTTTGAAGATGGCCTTATCAATGCATCTGTGTGCTGTATTGATAAACACCTGACAGACAAAGCCGATCAGGTTGCCCTTATCAGCCACCGTGAAGGGCAGGCCGAGGCAGAAAAAATTACATATGCCATGCTGCATGAACGGGTTTGCCGCCTGTCTAACGCGCTGGTGCATTTGGGGGTGGAAGAAGGGCACCGTGTTGCCATTTGCCTGCCCATGATTTCAGAAGCCGTGGTGGCCATGCTGGCCTGTGCGCGTATTGGTGCTGTGCATGTGGTGCTGTTTGGTGGTTTTTCGGCCGAAGGTATTGCAGAACGTATTATAGATAGCGGTGCAGTTGCGGTTATTACCGCCAGCGAGAGCATGCGTGGCAACAAGATTGTACCTTTCAAGGCTATTATGGATGAGGCCCTGTGCAAGGCAGGTGCAGATAGTGGCGTGCGGGCTGTTCTGGTTGTGCGCACGTCAGATGCACCTGTTCCCATGCTACCGGGGAGAGATTACGATTTTCATGATTTTGTAGATTCGTTTGAGGCAGATTTTGTGCCCGTTGTTATGCGGGCAGAAGCGCCACTGTTTATGCTCTACACTTCTGGCAGCACGGGCAAGCCCAAAGCAGTGGTGCACGCCACTGGTGGCTATATGGTGTGGGCAGCTTACACCATGGGCATGGTGTATCATCATCAACCCGGTGATGTGCTGTGGTGCACGGCAGATGTGGCATGGATAACCGGGCATACATCCGTTGTGTATGGGCCATTGGCCAATGGCGGCACCACCATGATTTCCGATAGCCTGCCCTCATACCCCGCTCCGGGCAGGTGGCTGGATTTGGTGGATGAACACAAGGTAACCATGCTTTTTACGGCCCCCACAGCCGTGCGCGCCATGATGGCTGATGGCGATAATGTCGTGAATGCCCGCAAGTTGGAGTCCCTGCGTCTGTTGGGTGTTGCAGGGGAACCCATAAGCCCGGATGCATGGTTGTGGTATCATGATGTTGTGGGCAAAAAGCGTTGCCCTGTGGTGGATACATGGTGGCAGACAGAAACCGCCGGCATTGTGTTAGGGCCAGTGCCGGGTGTGCAGCCGCTTAAACCCGGTTCTGCCAGTACGCCGCTGCCAGGGCTGGAAATGGTGATAGCCGATACACAGGGCAGGCCGGTGCAGGGGCCTGCGGAAGGCAGCCTGTGCATTGCCCGTTCATGGCCGGGACAGGCGCGCACAATCTGGAAAGATCATGCTCGCTTTTGCCAGACATATTTTAGTATGGTTCCGGGGCATTATTTCACGGGTGATGGCGCACGGCGAGATGCCGATGGCTATTACTGGATTACGGGGCGCATGGACGATGTTATCAATATTGCAGGGCACCGTTTGGGCACGGCAGAGGTGGAAGATGCGTTGGCATCAGATCATCGTATTGTGGAATCTGCTGCAGTGGGCATCCCGCACCCGGTAAAGGGGCAGGCGCTGGCGGTATTTGTTATCCAACGTCAGAACGTGGCCACAGAACTCACAGAAAAGGGCATAAGCCGCCTTATCTCTGGTATGCTGGGGCGCTATGCTACGCCAGAGGCCGTTTATCTGGTGCCAGATTTGCCCCGCACCCGCTCTGGCAAAATCGTGCGCCGTCTGCTGCGCAAAATTGCCAGCGGGGAAGTGGATAATCTGGGAGATCTTTCATCCCTGAATGATCCCTCTATCGTGCGTATGCTGTGTGACAGAGTATGGAGTCACATGGCCTTTGATGAGGATTCTTCACCTCGCACGCAGACAAGGGCCTGATCCCAAGACGAGATTTTACAAATTTGCTTCGCGCGGCAAGATGCTTCAGGGCCGGGGAGGAACTCCTCGGCCCTGTTGTGTGTTCTGTTCCTAACAAACGGGTTTATGTTGGCTTATCACGCAAAAATGGGCGTACTGGCGGGGTCGTGATCTGAGATTCACTGGCTGCTGCAAGGGCTTGCGTGGCACCATCACGGTAAAAACAGGTTGTAGAACCGGAGCTGTGAATGACCGAGCCTTCTTTTTCGTCTGTAACACCGTCTACTCTGCCTGATCAGTCGGTAGATAAAGCAACAGCGCGCCATGTTGTGTTGGCATCCTTTTTGGCATGGATGTTGGATGCGTGCGATTTTTTTATTGTGTTGTTCACACTTGATGATGTGGCACGCAGTTTTAACGTTTCCCTGCAAAGTGTGCTGCTTGCGCCCACACTTACGTTGATGACGCGGCCACTAGGCGCCTTTTTATGTGGGCGCGCGGCAGATAAATATGGCCGCAAGCCCGTGCTTATTTTAACAATTATTATTTATTCCTTAATAGAATTGGCATCGGCCTTTGCGCCAACCCTTGTTATATTTTTGGCGCTGCGCACTCTGTTTGGTATTGCGCTTGGGGGTGAATGGGGGGTGGGCACATCCCTGATTATGGAAAGCGTGCCCAAAAGCTGGCGTGGCACGGCTTCGGGTATTTTGCAGGCGGGGTATCCTGCGGGGTATTTGCTGGCATCCTTGGTATTTTTGCTATTGCCAGTTCTGGGGTGGCGTGGGCTATTTGTGCTGGGCAGTGGCGCTATTTTTTCTGCCCTGTATATCTGGCTGCGTGTGCCAGAAAGCCCAGATTGGCTGGCCCGGCAGAAGGCCGATACACAGCACGGACAAGCAGAAGCGCATCTTGGTTTGTTGGCCATTATAAAAGGCAATGCGGCATTATGTGTTTTTGCTGTGGTGCTGATGGCTGCTTTCAATTTCATGAGCCACGGTTCTCAGGATCTCTACCCCAAGGTGTTTCTGGCGCTGGAACGGCATGTGCCGCCTACGTCCATTACAACCGTTGTGGTGCTATATAATCTGGCTGCAATTGCGGGTGGGTTGTTTTTTGGGTTTCTATCGCAAAAAATCGGGCGGCAATATGCCATTATTTTTGCCGCGGCCTTAACACTGCCTTTGCTGCCATTATGGACACTCCCGCATTCTCTGCTCTGGCTGGGGCTTGGGGCTGTGTGTATCCAGTTCTGTATTCAGGGCGCGTGGGGCGTGGTACCTGCCTATTTAAGCGAGCTTTCGCCCCCATCTGTGCGGGCCACCTTCCCCGGCCTTGCCTATCAGTGCGGGAACCTTATTGCTGCCAGTAACGCTTTGCTTCAAACATGGTTTGCTACCCAATTGGGTATGGGGTTGGCGCCTGCGCTTATGTTGGCTGTTGGGGGTGGCGCAGTGGTTGTGCTGGTGCTTACACTCCTGAATGCCCGGCTGTATCCACAACGGATATAAAACAGCAGGCAGGTGGCAACGCGCAGGAAGGAAAAAACGGTTTGGCTTTTATACGGTATCTGGGCGCATGTATGGTGTTGGCTGGCACAGGGCTGCCATATGTGCAGGCACATGCAGCAAGTCCAGCAGAACAGCGGATTATCACGCGCAATGCGCAACCGCGCACGGTGCCCCCACTAGCAACCGGGCAGGTGTAGGGGGATGATCTGCACGCAAAAGCTCAACCGGTGGCCTTGTCTGCCTTAAGCGTAAAAGCTGCTGTAAAAGTGGCAGACAAACAGCCATGCCCAGCCAATAGCCTGCTTTTGGGGAAGGATGAAAACCCAACAGCCGGGCAAACATGCCGTGTGGCTACTTTAGAGGTAAATGCGCCAGATCATCCCGCATTTATCCAAACCTTAGGCAGCCTGATGGCGGAAGATAGCGCCGGGCTGATGGATTTAAACATTTCCCTGTATCAGCTTACGCCAAACGGGCAGAAGGATGCGCTGCCGCAAGTTGTGGTTTCGGGCTACACAGGTGGGGCGCATTGTTGCCAGGCTGCCGCTATTGTAGAGGCCGCCGCGCAAGGCCAATGGCGCGTGCTGTCACTACCCGCACAAAATGGCGGAGGGGAGCCTATCGTGCAGGATATTGCGCGAGATGGCACCCGCCAGCTTGTGTATACGGATGAGCGGTTTGATTACGCCTTTGCCTCTCACGCAGGTTCAGCCATGCCGGTGGTGCTGTATCAGTATCAGGATGGCCAGTTGCAGAATGTTACGGCGCAACCTCGGTTTGCAGCCTATTTGCGCAACCAGCTTGCGCAGGATTCTGCACAGTGGCGCAAAACGGGTGTAACGGAAGTAAACGGCTATCTGGCTGCCTATGTGGCCACCAGCGCGAATATTGGGGAACTGAACGCAGGCTGGCGCTATATGATGGCGCGGTATGATACGCACTCTGATTTTGCAGAAACATGGTGCGCGCTGGATAAAGCCGCATGGCCCCAGAACAAGGATGGTGCTTCCTGCCCCAAGCAGTTTGTAAAAACTGTGCCGTTTCCGCAAACTCTGGCGCAATCTCTGGTGCAGTGGGGGTACATGACGCCCCAGCAGAGTGCCGCCCTTGGCTATGATGTGGACAAAATAAAGCAGAACCAGCAGCAGGTTATTGCGGCCACCACCAAGGCATGGCGCGCCGCACACTAGTTACATTGCAGCCCTGCTGGCGGCGAAATTTGTGCCAGAACGGAACACAGCCTAAAACTTGGGTCTGTTTTGCCATGTTCTGCCAGCGGGAGTGTAATGGAAGATCTGTTTGAAGGGCATAATGTCGGCACCGCCCGCCCTCTGAAACTTTCAGAAGATGTTGTCAGTACCGCCACCTATGGCGGGCCAGACAAATGCTACCGTTATCGGCTTAAACGCGTGTGGGACGCAACACGCCCGCTGGTTATGTGGCTGATGATGAACCCCTCCGTCGCCACTGAATATGGGGATGACCGCACCGTGGCCAAATGCCAGCGTTATGCCCGCGCATGGGGTTATGGCGGTATTTTGGTGGGCAACACCTTTGCGTATCGCTGCACGGATCAGCTTCGGCTGCTAGAAACGCCAGACCCGGTTGGCCCGGAAAATGATAAAGCCCTGTTGGAAATGGCGCAGGAAGCCAACAAGGTGATTGCCGCCTATGGCACGCCGCACCACAAGGCCCTTTTGGCACGAGGGCCGGAGGTGGTGCATATGCTCCAGCAACACGGCATTACGGTGGATGCGTTGCGGCTAAGTAAAACAGGCCGCCCGTGCCATCCTCTTTATTTGCCAGCAAGCTTGTTGCCCGAGCCTTTGCCAACCCATTTGGTGCAAAGCTAACAGGCACATAACGGAAAGCAGCTTTCTGCCCATGTGTATTGACGCCCGGCCTTGTTCGGTATCCGATACACACAGAGGTGTTTGAGTTCTGCATATCATGCCTGCCACATTGCAAAATCAGGCGTGCTATGCAGCAAAGTTAAGGGAAACATGCATATTATGGCCTTACAGAACACGCAGGGTGCCGCAGGCGGTTATCTGGCATCTGCCGAATTTGCCACCATGCTGGACAGGCTGGGTGAAGTGGCAGCACGTACGGGCCTGAACGTGGCCCACGGGCAGCAGGTTATTATTACGGCCCCCCTTCATGCGGTGCCGCTGGTGCGCCGCATTACGGAACACGCGTACAAGGCCGGGGCTTCGCTCGTCAGCACATTTTATTCGGATGAGGAAACAACGCTGGCCCGTTACAAATATGCGGCGGAAGATACGTTTGATACCGCAGCAGGCTGGCTTGCTGGTGGGATGACAGAAGCCTTCCGTAATGGTGCCGCCCGTATGGCCATTACGGGGTCTAACCCGGCATTGCTGGCAGGGCAGAACCCGGAGCATATTTCCCGCGCCAGTAGGGCCAATTCCCGCGTGAACCGGCCTGCTATGGAAATTATCACCAATTTTGATGTGAACTGGTGCATTGTGGCTGCGGCTTCTCCGGCATGGGCGGCACAGGTGTTCCCTGATCTGCCGGTTGATCAGGCGGTGGAAAAACTGTGGCAGGCTATTTTTTCTGTTTCGCGCATTACGGGGGAAAACCCGGTAGCGGATTGGGAGGCCCATAATGCGGTTCTGCATCGCCGCGCCACGTTCTTGAATGATGCCCGTTATAGCGCGCTGCATTTTAAAGGCCCTGGCACAGACCTGATGGTGGGGCTGGCAGATGGGCATGAATGGGCCGCCGGGGCGGAAAAAGCCGGAAACGGCATTGTGTGCAACCCCAACATCCCCACCGAGGAAGTGTTTACAACACCGCATCGCCTTAAAGTGGATGGTACGGTGGCAGCCACCAAGCCGCTTTCTCACCAAGGTACGCTGATTGAGGATATTCGCGTAAGGTTTGAGGCCGGACGCATTGTGGAAATGCACGCCAGCAAGGGTGAGGATGTGCTGGCCCGCGTGCTGGATACAGATGAAGGCGCGCGCCGTTTGGGGGAAGTGGCTCTTGTGCCCAATTCTTCCCCCATTTCGCGCAGCGGTATTTTGTTCCAGAACACATTGTTTGATGAAAACGCCGCCAGCCATATCGCATTGGGGCAATCTTACACCAAATGCATGCGTGATACGGCTGGGCAAGATGAGGCCGCATTGGCCGCACGCGGGGCCAATAGCAGCATGATCCATATAGACTGGATGATTGGTTCTGGTGAAATTGATGTAGACGGCGTGGATGCCAAAGGTGAACACGTGGCATTGATGCGCAAAGGTGAATGGGTGATAAAAGCATGATAAATACTCTAAAACTTTCCTTCCGCTCTGCTCTGTTGGGTGTAATGGGGGCTGCGGCTGTTGTGGCTGGCACAGCAGCACAGGCGCAAACAGTTTCTACCGCGGGCAATGGTGCGCCTAATTTAACGCCAGAGCAGGTGGCCACTTTGCAGCATGACATGGATACCGCGCTGCATTACCATCTGGCTCCAAACGTGCTGCCACGCTTGACCACAGCCCTGAAGGAAATTCAGGCAGCAGGCATTCAGCCGCCCTCACGCTTTGGCATGTCTCTGGATCAGCAGATTGCCCTTGTGCAGCAGGTGCCCGGTTTGGACCCAATTTTGCAAAAGAATGGCTTTTCAGCACATGATTTTGTCATGAGCCTAACCTGTGTGGGGCTGACAGGCAGCCTGATGAATGTGCCAGCTAACCCCGGCAACACCAAGATGCCACAGCCTGAACCCGCCAATGTGGCTATTCTCAAATCCAACCCGCAGGATTTGCAAAATCTGGTTACAGTTCTGCGTTCGGCCCATCAGTCTGGTGGTGCGCTTTCACACTAATCTCATACATATTGGTGTGTAAGAAAATGGCAGGTTTTCCCTGCCATTTTTTGTTTGTAGTGTTTTAATTTTTCTTCTGGTGCGGTTTTGCGTGGCATGTTTCCGGCTTGGGCAGATCAAGCGCATGCAATGTGCCTTTCATGCGGAAATCTCCAAAATCCAGCGTTAAATTGTCAGAAACACCGTTGGCAAAATAACGCATGCCAATTTCATATTCTGGCATCATGTTCGGTGGTGTGCGTGCAAAAAAGGCCACATGCACACGGCCAGATTGCAGAACATTCAGGGCAGTAAAATCCGTGGTGGGCGTTGTATTGCCCCAGCCTAAAAGGGTTATATAGGTATCTGCTGCGCCATCTGGTGATGTGCCATCAAAGATGGGCGATGAAATCTCGGTTTTTCCACTTCGGGCGGCATCCAGAATGGAAACTGTATGCTGGATGGGGAACAACGTGCCAGCCGGAAGCGAAAGTGTTTTGGCTAAAGGTTTTTCATAATGCGCTGTGCCAGAGCCATCCGGGTGCAATGTGGCTTCCCCCCGCAGATTTTGTAGCAATTTGCCGTTGGATGTTTCCATGGTGCGAAAGATCAAAGTGCGCCCATCTGCACTTTCAAACGTAGAATAGTCAGATACCAAGTGTTCCACGCCGTTTTGGCGTGTCACGCTTTGAATATCCAGCCGCTGTTGGGTGGACCATCCGCTACACCCATGCCGCACGCTGTAAAGCATGGTGCCCGTGGCCGATAATGTTTTACCGCCAGAGGCTTCTATGAGTGTAAGATTATAAACCGCGCGTTGCGAGGCAATCTGGTTGATATCTGTTTCGGAAAAAGAGCGCGCAGTGTTGGGCGTAACACTGGGGCGTGTCTCGGCCGGGGTTGTGCTTTGCGAGACAGTGCCGGAAGGCACCACAGCACCGGCTGTTTGTGCATGTGCCATATGTAAGAAGGGTAGGGCGATCACGCCACCAAGCATGACAGATGCAATAGCCTTGCCTACCGCACGGGCGTTATGCCCCAGCGTAAAGCAAAAACCTTGGGCAAGGGGTAGAGGAAGTGGCAGGCAGCGTGAACGTCTCATACACGGTACAAAAAAACATCCGGCGCGGTCTTGCAACCACCCGGATGCCAAAAGGGCCGTGGTGTGGCCCTTTTACATGCACATGTGAAGGCCCGATCAGTCTTTCTTGACAGCGGGCTTCAGGTTCAGCGCAAGGGAGAGTTCCTTCAGGCGTTCGGGTGGCACAGGGGCCGGGGCACCCATCATCAGGTCTTCGCCCTGCTGGTTCAGCGGGAACAGAATAACTTCGCGAATGTTCGGTTCATCTGCCAGCAGCATCACAATACGGTCCACACCCGGGGCGGAACCACCATGCGGCGGCGCACCGTAGCGGAAGGCGTTGAGCATACCGCCAAAGCGGGCTTCCACTTCGCTTTCCGGGTAACCAGCAATTTCAAAGGCGCGGATCATCACATCCGGCAGATGGTTACGGATAGCGCCGGAGGAAAGCTCAATGCCGTTACACACAATGTCATACTGGTAAGCCAGAATATCCAGTGGGTTCTTGGTATTCAGCGCTTCCAGACCACCCTGCGGCATGGAGAACGGGTTGTGCGAGAAGTCAATCAGCCCCGTTTCTTCATTCAGCTCATACATCGGGAAGTCCGTGATCCAGCAGAAACGGAAGGCATCCTTTTCAATCAGATCCAGCTCTTCAGCAATGCGTGTGCGCACAAGACCAGAGAACTTGGCTACATCATGCCCCTTGCCCGCAGCAAAGAACACCGCATCACCGGGCTTCAGCCCCAGTTTGGTGCGAATGGCTTCTACACGGTCGGCTTCAAGGTTTTTGGCAATTGGGCCTTGGCCACCTTCTTCTGCAAAGGTGATGTAGCCCAAGCCACCGGCCCCGTTTTCACGCGCCCAAGCGTTCAGCTTGTCATAGAAGGAGCGGGGGCGGCCACCAGCACCGGGGGCCGGAATAGCGCGTACTTCACCGCCATCGGCAGCAATGCGGGCAAACAGGCCAAAGCCGGAACCAGCAAAATCTTCCGTTACATCGGTAATCAGCAGCGGGTTGCGCAGATCTGGCTTATCAGAACCATACACCTTCATGGCGCGGGCGTAGGGGATACGCTCAAACGGCGCGGTGCTAACGGCCCGGCCTTTGCCGAATTCCGTAAACAGGCCAGACATCACTTCTTCCAGAACGGCAAAAATTTCGTCCTGCGTGGCAAAAGCCATTTCAAAGTCGAGCTGGTAGAACTCACCGGGGGAGCGGTCCGCGCGGGAGGCTTCATCACGGAAGCACGGAGCAATTTGGAAGTAGCGGTCAACCCCGGCCACCATGGCAAGCTGTTTGAACTGCTGCGGGGCCTGCGGCAGTGCGTAAAACTTACCGGCATGGGTGCGGGAAGGTACCAAAAAGTCGCGCGCACCTTCGGGAGAGGATGCTGTCAGGATAGGGGTCTGGAACTCGGTAAAGCCCAGATCCGTCATGCGGCGGCGCATGCTGGCAATAATGGCGGAGCGCAGGCGGATGTTGGCGTGCACCTGTTCGCGCCGCAGATCAATATAGCGGTAACGCAGGCGCAGTTCGTCCGAATAATGTTCCTGCCCGGCAACCTGTAGTGGCAGCACAGCGGCGGAGGACTGAACAATCAGCTCACGCGCGCGCAGCTCAATATCACCCGTGGCAAGATCTGGGTTGCGGGTGGTTTCATCACGCAGCACCACTTCACCGGTTACGGTTATCACGCTTTCTACGCGCAGGTGCTCGGCTGTTTCCATAACGGGGGAACCGGCGGGAATAACAATTTGCGTCAGGCCTGTTTCATCGCGCAGGTCAATAAACAGCAGCCCGCCGTGGTCCCGCTTGCTATGCACCCAGCCGGACAGGCGCGCGGTGGTGCCGGCATCGCTGGCGCGAAGGGCCGAACAGCTGTGGGAACGGTAAGGATGCATGGTCTTGTCCTGAAATCTGGCCCGGCGTTGCAGCAGGGGCGGTTTTTGGCAATGATTCCGTTGTGCCCGGAGGAAGCAGGGGAGCAGCGCTTATGTCAAGGCCACACTGTATATCTTGCGTCTTATAAGGCACCTTGCCCGCGCACGCAGCTACGTAAATCTGCTGCCAGAGCGGCAATGGCTTCTGGCCGTGCGTCCCACGCAAACATAAAGCGGCAGATACCCCCAAAAAACGTGTAAAAGCGCCAGCCACGGGCCCGCAATTCGTTCATGACAGGTTCGGGCATCAGCAAAAATACAGCGTTGGATTGCACGGGCCATGCCAGTTTAACGGAGGGAATATCCTCTACCACCTGTGCAAATTGGCGTGCGCTGGCATTGGCGTGACGCGCGTTATCCAGCCATGCGCCACTATGGATCATGGCCAACCACGGGGCAGACAGAAAACGCATTTTAGAGGCCGTTTGCCCGCTCTGTCTGGCGCGTTCGGCAAAACCTTGGGCCATGCTGCGTTTAAAAAACACCACAGCTTCCCCCATGGCCATGCCGTTTTTGGTGCCACCAAAGCTCAAGGCATCTACGCCAGATTGCCATGTCATGGCGGCTGGTGTGCAGCCCAATGTGGCAATGGCGTTGGCAAAACGTGCGCCATCCATGTGCAGTCGCAAGCCATGATCGTGGCAGGCATTGGCAATGGCCCGAATCTCATCAATTGAATACACAAGCCCGTTTTCTGTGGGTTGCGTTATGGTCACCACTGCGGGGGCAGAAGCCCGCGGGCTGCTGGCGCGGCGGGCTGCCAGTTTGATGGCTTCTGGTGTGAGCTTACCGTCTGGAGTGGGGGGCGTTATGAGTTTGGCACCACCGGTAAAAAACTCTGGTGCCCCGCGTTCGGATGTTTCGGCATGCGCCACTTCCGAGGCAATAATGCTGCAATAAGGTGGGCACAATGTTGCCAGTGTGAGCGCATTGGCTGCGGTGCCTGTCAGTACAAAAAACACTGCGGCATCAGGTGTTTCAAACATATCTGCTACGGCTTTGGCCGCAAGGCGCGTCCATGCGTCATCCCCATATGCGGGGGTAGACCCCTTGGCCGCGCGGCTTATGGCTTCCAGCGCCTGCGGGCACAGGCCGGCATAGTTATCACTGCCAAACTGTTGCGGGGGCGTGGTGGTTTGCGGCAGGGACATAAGCGGCTTCTCCGGCAAGGGCTGTGGGGCAACAGGTGCCAAAGCCAGCCCTATAGCACAAGCTATACCTTGCTCATGCACAGCTTTTGCTGTAAGGCGCTGCTACTGCGTGGGCACCCCTGGAGGCCTGCGTGATTAGTTTTTTATGGAGAAGTCAACGTGTCCAAGATTACATCTATCGAAGCTTCGGCGCGCGCGAAGGCTGGTAAGGGGGCAGCGCGGGCAACGAGGCGTGCAGGGCAAGTGCCCGGCGTTATCTACGGCGGCAAGCAGGAACCCACCCTTATTTCCATCGACCCGCGCATTATCATTAAGGGCATTCAGGCTTCTGGCTGGCGCTCTCGCGTGTATGAAATCAAGGTTGATGGCAAGGCAGAACGCGCTCTGGTGCGTGATGTGCAGCTGCACCCCGTGAAGGACACCCCTGTTCACGTTGACTTCCTGCGTCTGGCCGCTGGCTCTCGCGTGCACGTTGAAGTGTCTGTTCACTTCGAAAACGAAGAAACATGCCCCGGTATCAAGCGCGGTGGCGTGCTGAACGTTGTGCGCCACACCATTGAAGTGGACGTGCCCGCAGACAACATTCCGGAATTCTTCACGGTTGACCTGTCCAAGCTGGACATTGCGGACAACGTGCGTTGGGAAGATGTGCAGGGCACCGCAGGCGTAACCCCGCTGACCCACGAAGAAAACTTTGTTGTGGCTTCCATTGCAGCACCAAGCGTGGATACCACCGAAGGCGCAGCAGAAACCGCTACGGAAGAAGCCGCTTCCTGATCGGAAGCCGGTTTATTCGGGTTGTTTATTAGGCATGGGGGTGCGTGCAAATGCGCGTGCCCCCTGTGCTGTTCATAACGTTAGGTGGAATCAGCAATGCTGCTCTGGGTCGGGTTGGGCAATCCCGAATCCTCCATGCGTCGGCACCGGCACAATGTTGGCTTTATGGCAGTAGAAGCCATAGCCCGTAAGTACGGGTTTACGCCATGGCGCAACCGCTTTAAGGGCGAGGTTGCAGAAGGCCGCATAGGCGGGCAGAAAGTTCTGCTGCTGCTGCCCATGACCTACATGAACAAATCGGGTGAAAGCGTGCAGGAAGCCGCCGCTTTTTACAAAATTGCACCTGAAAATATTACCGTTTTTCATGATGAGCTGGATCTGGCACCGGGCCGCCTGCGCATAAAGCGTGGGGGAGGGGCTGCGGGGCATAATGGTTTGCGCTCTACAGATAAAATGTTGGGCACGCCAGAATATTGGCGTGTGCGCATAGGCATTGGCCACCCCGGCGCCAAGGAACGGGTGCACGGCTGGGTGCTGGGCAATTTTACGGAAACAGACCGGCAGGAATGGCTGGAACGGCTGCTTGATCGCATGGCCGATGCCGCCCCCCTGTTGGCAGATGGGTGGGCAGACCAGTTCATGACAAAGGTTGCACTGCCGGAAGGGAGCAAGGGCTGATGGGTTTTGACTGCGGTATTGTCGGGCTACCCAATGTGGGTAAATCCACGCTGTTCAATGCGCTTACGGCCACGGCCACGGCGCAGGCAGCCAATTATCCGTTCTGCACGATCGAGCCCAATACAGGCCGCGTGGCTGTGCCAGACCCCCGGCTGGACAAGCTGGTGGAAATTGGCAAATCGCAACGCGAAGTACCCACCAGCCTTGAATTTGTAGATATTGCTGGCCTTGTGCGTGGTGCTTCCAAGGGGGAAGGGCTGGGCAACCAGTTTTTGGCCAATATCCGTGAAGTGGATGCCATTATTCATGTGCTGCGCTGCTTTGAAGATGATGACATCACCCACGTTGAAGGCGGCGTGGACCCCGTGCGTGATGCCGACATTATTGAAACGGAGCTGATGCTGGCGGATCTGGATTCGCTGGAAAAACGTCTGCCTAATCTAGAAAAGCGCGCCCGTAATCGGGATGCGGAAGCTACAGCCCAGCTTGCCGTTATGGAACCGCTGATGGAAGCGCTGCGTGAAGGCCGTCCGGCCCGCACCGCCATTCCGGCAGGGGAAGAAGAAGCCGTACGCCGCCTGCAACTCCTTACCACTAAGCCAGTGCTATATGTGTGCAATGTGGATGAAGACTCAGCAGCAACTGGCAACAACTTCTCAGAACAGGTGCAGGCCAAAGCCGCGGCGGAAGGTGCCGCTGCTGTTATTGTATCTGCCGCGATTGAAGCCGAAGTCAGCCAGCTTGAAAATGAAGAACGGCGCGAATTTCTGGAAGGTCTGGGCCTGAATGATAGCGGGCTGGATAGGGTTATTGCCGCTGGCTACAAGCTTTTGGGCCTGTGCACCTACTTTACCGTAGGCCCCAAGGAAGCCCGCGCCTGGACAATTACCGCAGGCACCAAGGCCCCGCAGGCTGCCGCCGTTATTCACAATGATTTTGAACGCGGCTTCATTGCGTGTGAAACTGTCGCGTATGATGATTACGTTCAGTATGGTGGAGAAGCCGGTGCCAAGGAAGCTGGACGCCTACGTATTGAAGGGCGTGATTACGTGGTAAAAGATGGTGATGTGCTGCTGTTCCGCTTTAACGTCTAACAGTCTGCGCACAACCACATAAATAAGAACTTGATGGCCTGCCAACACACAGGCAGGCCAGATAGAAAGATGGAGATAGGAACGCCGTTATGAACGCGGAGGGTGAGAGTAAGCTGCAAGGGGTTACAACGGCTTCGGCCAATCCCGTGCAGGATGTTCCAGCGCAGGCACAGGGGCAGGGGCCAATGGCCGCTTTAGCCCACCGTGCCCGGCTGGCGGTCCGCACACTGGCGCAAAGTTCTTCCGCCACGCGGGATAAAACCTTGTGGGCTGCCGCTGCGGCGTTGCGTGAGGCTACTCCAGCCATTCTGGAAGCCAACGCGCAGGATCTAGCTGCTTCCACCGCCAATGATGCGTTCCGTGATCGGCTTACCCTCACACCCGAACGGGTGGAAGCCATGGCCCGTGGTCTGGAAGAAATTGCAGATCTGCCAGACCCTGTAGGCCGTGTGCTGGAGGAATGGACACGCCCCAATGGCTTGCGCATTCGCCGCGTTGCCACCCCTGTGGGTGTTATCGGCATGATTTATGAAAGCCGGCCCAATGTGGGGGCGGATGCTGCTGGGTTGTGCATTAAATCCGGCAATGCCGTGTTGCTGCGTGGTGGCTCAGAAAGCTTAAACAGTGCACGCGCCATTCATGCGGCTATGCAGGCCGGTTTACGCTCTGCCGGTTTGCCAGAAGATGCCGTGCTGATTGCCCCGGATGCCAACCGTGCCCATGTGGCGGAAATGCTCACGGCTTCTGGCCTGATTGATCTAATCATTCCGCGTGGTGGGCGTTCATTGGTGGAGCGTGTGCAGCGTGAGGCCCGCGTGCCTGTGTTGGCCCATGCTGAAGGGTTGTGCCACACCTATATTCATTCCGCCGCAGATTTTGCTATGGCCCGCCGCATTGTGCTCAACGCCAAAATGCGCCGCCCCGGCATTTGCGGTTCCACCGAAACGCTGCTGATGGATGCTGCCATTGCATCTGCACTGCTGCCGCAAATTGTTGCAGATCTGGCAGAAAAAGGCTGCACCTTTAAGGCCGATGCCGCAGCGCGCGCTATTGTGCCCGATCTACCTGCTGCAACGCAAAAAGACTTTGCAACAGAATGGCTGGATGCGGTTCTGAACATTGCCGTAGTGGATGGTGTGGATGAAGCGCTAGACCATATCGCGCAGTATGGTTCTTCCCATACAGAAGCCATTGTGACAGCGGATGAAAACATGGCCATACGGTTCATGAACGGTGTTTCCAGCGCCGTGGTGATGTGGAATGCCTCCACCCAGTTCTGTGATGGCGGTGAGTTTGGCTTTGGTGCGGAAATTGGCATTGCCACTGGCCGCTTCCATGCCCGCGGCCCAGTGGGTGTGGAGCAACTGACAACCTTCCGTTACGAAGTGATTGGCACCGGGCAGGTACGTCCCTGATTTTTTCGGCCATGCAGCCAACGGCACAGGGCGCGCAGGTGCCGGTAACTTCCCAACCATATCTGGCTGCAAAGCCCTGCGTACGTGGTACTGTTATTCCCACTTGGGGGGATAACAGATGCCTGCGTATTGGGCTTTTGGGTGGGTCTTTTAATCCCGGCCACAAAGGGCACCAGGCCATTGCGCAGCGTGCGCTGGCGGTGTTGGGGTTAGATCAGGTGTGGCTTATGGTTTCACCCGGTAACCCGCTTAAAGCCAGGCGGTCAGATATGGCGGCCTTGCCCGCACGCTTGGCTACAGCGCGCCAACTGGCAGATGGGCGGCGCATTATAGCCACGGATATCGAAAGCCGAATCGGCACACGTTACACGGTGGATACAGTGCGGGTGCTGCAAACGCGCTTTCCGCGCGCACGGTTTGTGTGGCTGATGGGCGCAGATGGTCTGGCCACCTTACCGCGTTGGAAAAACTGGCGGCAGCTTGTGCGCAGCGTGCCAGTGGCGGTTTTCCCCCGTCCGTGGCAAAATGCGCGGGCCTTGCATGGGCTTGCCGGGCGGTATCTGGCCCGCTGGCGGGTGCCTGCATGGCGTGCGCATGCACTTGCGGAACTTTCTCCCCCCGTGTGGGCTTTTCTTTCGGGGGCACAAAACAGTATATCTGCAACAGCTATTCGTCAGCAGGGCGGATTCAATGCCGCTGCAGGCCAACCCCATACCCCCGATACGCTTTAAAGATCAGGAGAACGGTCATTCCTACCAAGCCCCCCGCCGAAACATCAGCACGTTCCCGCACGGCCACCACCTCCACCACAGGGCGGGCAGCACCTGTGCGTGCCACCACTGCCGGGGCTGCTGCACCCGGTTCTGTGCGTAAAAAAGCTGCTGCGGCAGGCCCCAAGGCCACCACAAAGCGCGAAGCCGTAGCCCCGGATATGCTGGAGCAATCTCTGGCTCTCATCACCGCTAGCCTTGAAGATGACAAGGCCGAAGATATTGTGGTGATCGATCTTGCAGGCCGCGCCTCTTTTGCAGATCGGATGGTGATTGCCACGGGTTTGGCAGACCGTCAGATTTCCGCCATGGCGCAGCATATTGAACGCAAGCTGCGTGATATCGGCATCAAGCGCGTGATGGTGGAAGGCGCAAACGGGTCTGACTGGGTGCTGCTGGATACGGGTGATATTGTGGTGCACCTGTTCAAGCCAGAAGCACGCACGCTGTATGGGCTGGAAAAAATGTGGGGCAAGGAACTGGATGAAGGCGCAGAAGGCAACGTGACCCGCCTGTAATTGACGCGTTCATGATGTTGTTCTCTGATTTTTCAGTACGTATGGGCACACCGGCATGAGGCTGGTGGCTATCGGGCGTATGAAGGATAAATCCGAGCGGGCGCTGGTGGAACGGTACCTCAAGCGCCTGCGCCCCAAGCTGGATATTATAGAACTGCCAGATGGGCGCGGTAGCCCGGATGAAATCAAGCGGCGCGAGGCACAAGCCATTTTGGCAGCCTGCCCCGCGCAAAGCCACGTTGTGGTGCTGGATGAAGCCGGGCGCAATTTCAGCAGCCCGGATTTTTCCAATGCCGTACAAGGCTGGATAACGGCTGGCCGCGCCCCCTGCTTTGTTATTGGCGGGGCGGAGGGGCTAGATGCCTCAATTATCCAGCGGGCTGATGCTTCCATGTCCTTTGGCACACTCACATGGCCGCATATGTTGGTGCGGATTATGCTGGTGGAACAAATCTACCGCGCGCAGGCCATTGCGGCGGGGCATCCGTACCATCGTTCCGGGCGGCCATAAGGGGCTGTTGGCTGCTTTTATGGCATGGCGGCAGTGATATACGGGGTCTGCCTGCATGGGTGCAGACCTGATAGCGTCCGGCCTTTCCTGAACAGACCGGACTGAAGATATATGACAGACGTTCTCTACACTCCGGATGCCCTGCGGCAGTTGCAGCAGAATGGCAGCGCCGTTCTGATAGATGTGCGTTCGGAAGAAGATTTTGCCAAAGGGCATATTCCCGGTGCGGTGAATATGCCGGATATTTTTACTTATCTGGCAGAAACATCAGAAAGCGGGCTGGCCAGCCTGCAACAGAAGTTTTCATCGCTGTTTGCGCAATACGGTC